>NZ_FRAQ01000004.1 GCF_900142385.1 Marinobacter antarcticus | reverse complement strand
TATATGGTGCGGTGAGTGGGTATTCTTAGCCGGGCTTCGTCTACTGGGTGAAAGTTGGCGGTGTTATCCGCCAGCCTGAATAAGTTGAATTAGTTGTATGCGCGTACGATATGAAAAGTATAAGAACACTCTATATATATATTCTTCACTTCGTACGCGTATACAACTTTTACAACTAATTAAGAGGCGGCCTCCTGAATCGCACGATACCGTTCTTCTCTTTGGGATTTAATGCGCTCACTGTGCGCCTTGAACTGCTCAAACACTTTCGGGTTAGAAGCATACACGCCATCGGAGCGCCGGCCCCGTTTGCCCGCTATGGGTGGTGGTGTTATATCCGCAATCCATCCCAGTTCGATCAGGTAATCAATAGCGTTTTCTGTTTGCCGGTTGTCGCTGCCCTGCCAGTAGGTGGCGTTCCTTGTCAGGTCGCCACGCTTAAATGTCTTCCAAGACTTGCTCAGGATCGCTTCAGCAGCCGCAACAACCAGCCCTTGGACGTCTCCCGCCTGCTCATCAAGTATGCGGTAAACAGACTCAGAATGCCGGTACATGACACGCATGAACTTAATGGCCATCGTCATTGTCTCTTTGCTTACGTCACCCCCTGGCTGTCGCTCGTTGGCTGCGGCATGGATGCAATGCAAAGCAAAGGCGGCTCGTCCCAACATGCCAGGGAACTTGTTTAGGTGTTCTGCGAACCTTTGGGCTGCCGTTCTGGTTGCCAGCTTCCGTATGTTGTTGTGGTAGTCCTGCATCATCAGCTTGGCCGGAGTAGAAAGCCTTGCAGACACCTGCTCTTTCCCTGTCCAGTTATGGATGCGCTCAATTAATAGGTTGTTGTTCATCTGAGTGAATGGTGATTCCTTCGCCATGTAATTCACATCGCCGGCCGGTTGCAGGCAGTACATCAAAAACCGTTGATAGAGTCCGTCAGATCCCCCGCCTTTTTGCTTGAACAAATAGGCCAGTTTTTCAGGCTGGATGCCTGCCAAAATGCCCACGCTGAAATTGTCGATAACAATCGGCTGAGGCTTGCCGGCGCGGTTTATAGTCACGTAACCGCCATCATAAGATCGCAGATAAACGCCACGGTCTTTCCCGCCATCTTTTCCGCTGTATGCATCCATCCTGCCAATGAACTCGGTTATTTCGTGGTGGTACATATTCACGCCTTCGGGGTTGTCTTGCAGTAACAAGCCCAGCGCCTCGGTGGTGGTGTCCAGGGCATGGCGCTGTTTCCATGGCGGCTTTGGTGGTGGGTCTTGCTTGTCGCCCTTGGCGTTCTGGCAGGCTTTAATCCACTTAGACAGGGCTGCGTTTGACTCGTCAAGTAATGCTTTGTCGATATGTTCGGCCCCTTGTTTGGAGTCGTTCAATATCGGGCTTTTGGCAGTACCTGAGTCACCAACTAGGCCGCCCCATTGATAGGCCGGCACCTTGAATGGCCCCAGATCCAGCCTTGCCCGATGGTCTACAGTATTGGCTGCCGTCATAAAAAGGCAAAAACCATAAGCGCCGGCATCAAAACCTGATTGTTCCGACTTCTCCGCTGCAAGTGTTCTGAATTGCTCCGGTAATATCTCCATCGGAAAAGAAGGTACAACGTGTTCAGCGAATAGGTCGGCAGGCTCCGGCCAAAGGCTACCTTCCGGCTCGGGTGGCGATTCCTGTCCTGGCTTCTTGATGTCCACTGCCAGTTGCTTTTGCACTGAGTCCAGCCCTTCAGCTTGGTACACATCGCTCCAATCCTTGTGACTGGTCGGGTGTATCCACTTACAGCCGCTGGCGGCTCCGGCTCGCTTGCCTGCGTCATCATTATCAACAGCCACCAGAATGCTCGGGTTTAACGGCTGTATAGCCTCCACAATGCTGCGAATATTGCCTTCACCTACACCACAGGCCACGGGTTCGCCGGTCGCCTCGTGGATTCGGTATCCATCAGCAAGGCCAGCGCAGACGATAACGCGGCAATCCATGCCTATAAGGTCGGAAGGGTGAAAACCAATAGGCGTGAAGGTGCCTTTACTGGTTCCACCGTGCGTCACGAATTTATCATTACCCTTTTTATCATCTGGGCTTTGCTTGATCCGCGTCGACAAGATCCGCTCAAAACCTTGTGGGCTGCCAGCAACGTCTACCAATTCGCGAAAAATGGCCTCGCCACTAAAACTGCCTTTAGTCGTGTGTCGGATCTCAATTTCAGACGGGCAAGCCGCTTGCAGTGCTGCCAGGTCTATACCCTTGCCCTCTAGGTACGGGTGCTGAGTAGTGTTATCATCACCCCGTACCTCATCGAATGCGCCCCCGCTTGCCTGCCCAGCTTCGGGGGTAGTTTGTTTTAGATCATCCATAATCAAGCCTCCCCTTCTTTGGTCAGCCGCACAAAAATAGAGCCACTCTTGTTCGTGTCGTGTTTGGCTATGCCCTGCTTACACAGGCGATCAATACCATGTCGAACGTCAGCGGGTGTGAACTCTTGCGCCTTGCCAAGCGCCACAAGCGCGGCGCGTGTTTTCGGGCCTCGGGTCAGCTTCTCTGTTATGAGTTGGTCTAGCGCATATATAGCGCCGTTTCTTTGGCGGCGGCGCAATTTCTCGTAGTCTGGGATTTCAGGGCGAAATATTGAGAAGCTCATTTCACGCCCTCCACCGCCTGGCGCTTGGATTCGAGCCAAGTATCTAACTGGCCTTTAGTCCAGCCGACACAGCGGGGGCTTATGCGGATCTTGCGGGGAAAGTCTGCGTCAGTCTCGGCAAGGTTATGCAGTTTCGTTCTGCCCATGCCAAGGTAGCGGCAGGCATCTGCGATGCGGAAAAATGCTTGCTCGGGTTGTGCTTGCGGTTGCATATTAAGCGCCTAAGTTGTTTATGACGCTTACTATCCTGTTACCGAACACACTCCCCTTTTCGCAACAAAAACGATTAACTATGCGAGGTCTTTTTTTCAGGCTTACTTATCGGCCATTAACTTCCTGATCATCTCATCATGGGCTTGCTGTTCTTTATTACGCTCGGTAATGAATTGCTCAAGTTTTCGAATCGATATGGCCAGCCGATGAACAAACTCATCTTTTACAACTTGAACCGGCACATTTCTATCCTCTGCAGAAAAATAAACACAATCAGCAATAACCATTCGTTTAAACGGGCCATACCGCTTGTCGGTTTTTAGACCTCGCTTGAACTTATACTCGCCGGATACGACCAGTGAAATAATGCTTTTTGCATACTCAGGAACAGGGTTATCTGACGCCAGTGCGTCTAAAATTTCCTGCTTATCTAGCTCACCACGCATCCGATACTTATAGATGATATTCGGCCATGGCCCCGGAAAATCTTTTGCCAGATCCGTCATACAGCCACCCTATTAGCTGTCCTGCCGATTGCCTCGCTTACAACGTCCACAGCTTCGTCTTGGTGCTGTTCGCACACGTGGCCATAATGCTGTTCAATCATCGCTACCGACTTATGCCCTGCCATTCTGGCAACGGTAAACATCGGGACGCCTGCCGCCAGCCGCGCCGAAATAAAATTATGTCGGAATGAATAAAACACCAGCCCCGCGTCTACGCCTCCCAGCTTCTTTACACGCACCCACGGCGCTCGGGTTGCCATGGTGTCGAGTAACTTACCGCCACGTGGTGACGGGAACACCAGCCCGTCTTTGGGGCTGCCCTGATCTTTCCACCAGTCGGTCATGATGGTTTTAATTCGATCATTCAATTTCAGGTCAATAACCGCCGGTTTCTTTACGTGGCGGATTGCTACTTTGCTTTTTTCCGTTGTCTTGATTAAGCGGCCAAACTTAATGTTTAGCTCTGCCCACGTCAGCGTCCGCAAATCACCAGTGCGCAGGCCGGTATGCAATGCCAAGTGAGTGAACGGGATAAACCAATGTGGATAGGTCACTGCATCCAGGTCTGGCAGATGGAACTTGCCATGCTTGCGGCTGTTGCGCCTGCCCTCGCGGATTTCTTCGGCGTACAAATCCAGCCCGGCTAGGATGCCGCTGATCTCATCGTCAGTCAGTGGGCGGCGGGTCTGTTGGATCTCATCTTCGTTTTCTTCCTGTTTGGCCTGTTCGTTGTGTGTCGGTGCTTTCAGTTTGACGCCGTCAAGGGGACTCGAACCAAGTACCTCATCTTGTACGGCTTGGCCCAGTAGTGTCTTGAGTGATCCGAACGCGCGCCGGATAGTGTCGTGCGCCCTGCCCTGACTCTCGCGCGGCTGCCATTTGTTGTGGATGTAACTGCGGGTAATAGACTCCATGTCAGCGTCTAGCAGGTCGGGGAAGTACAGCCTGATCCGCTGATCGTTGGCTTTGGCGTTCTGAGGCTTCCAGGAGTCCATGACACGGCCATAACCGTTTACAAGGTAGTGGCGCAAGGTACGCAATTCGGCCTGCTCTGCGGCGCTGAGGGCGCTCTGTCGCTGATCTGCTTTGTCTGCCAGCGGATCGGCTTCACTATCTAGCCAGTCGATAACTTTACGGGCTGCCTGCTCCGGCTTTATCTGCGACAACTTGCCGATGGTGACGGTTCTGCGCTTGCCTGTTGCATCCTCATAACGATAGCGCCATGAACTACCACGCTTTAGCTTCATCAAGTGAAGCCCTGGCTGCATGATGCAAAACTTGGTTTCGCGCTCGCTGGCCTCGCGGTCGAACGCGGCAGCAGTGGCTTCGGTTATGGATGACAGCTTGGCTTTGCTCATGGCGACACTCCGGTAACAGATCAAAACGTGTTACCAATATGTTACCAGAAAAGGCGGTGCTATATGAACACGTGATTGTTCTTTATTGTTCAGATTCCATATAAAACATATTGTTATGCTCTGGAAGGTAGGCGGGGAAAGGGCCGGAAATGCTCTCCTAAGGGGAAGGTAGCAGGTTCGAGTCCTGCCGAGGGCACCATCCATTTTTCCTAATCAGTCCACGAATCGACTTGAAGTCTGTTTTTTTGCCGACAGTTCTAGTCAAGTACCTGCACAAATTCGCCGACTACCCGGTACTGCAACGCCTGATCCTCAGTGAGTTCAAGGGGTTCAAACGTTTCGTCGTTAGAGCGCGGATTTAGCCGAATCATCTTGTGATGCCAACCATCCTCGTGCTGGATTTTCACACTCTCGTAGTCCTTTACCGTATAACGTGAGCCTGGCCCAGCATCCTCCGTGCACTCTACCAGCACAATCTTGCCATTACGGGTGCCGCCGAGCGCCATTCTGAAAAGGCAGGTTGCGCCATTCGGGATAATTCGGTTCATCGACTCACCAATAACACGGCAGGCGAACAGAGTTTTGCTCACGCGGACATGCTCAGGGACAGCGATCCATTCTTTTTCGTAATCTGGCTGATCCTGAAGATCACCAAAGTCTCCCGCAGCTACCTCCAGGTCATAAAATGGGACTGCGTTAACATGGGGGACAAGTTTTACTATAGATGCCGGGCTCTCGGCATCTTGCGCAGGATGAGTCTGGACGGGAATGTGTTGCTTCAAATATTCTCTGAGTGACTCATCACAGGCATACACAAAGGTTCCTCGGATACCTCGTAGCATGATGGTCTTATAGATGTTGAGGATATATTGTTTCAGCGCCTGAGGGTCCTGAATGCCCTGTTTCCCGTTTCTATCGAAGTAGTTTTCCTTATCGATAATGATCGTGTCGCTAGCTTTGTCATATCGAATTTCATTGCCAAAGATAATACCCGTGTAGTTCAGGTCATAACCTTGTGTAGTGTGAATACAGCCTACTTCGGAGTCGGCACCAGACGCGTTGATCCAGTCGGTGTTCGTTCGATTCCACCGCAACTGAACACCATCGATTTCGATGTCGTATTCGGATGTTTTGGTCTTGGATATCCAAGGCCAGGCATAACCAGCAATCATCCTGGATAACCCGAACTGGTCGTTCTTCTCTCTGACAGCCCGAACCATCTCTTCAATTGAGTCAAAAAGTTTAAATTCGTAATGGCCGCTACGGAACCGTTTCCCTGTTTGCAGCCGAACATTCAAAAGATCGTCCACAAATTTGACAAAGGGCTGGCCGGCACGAACACGAAACTGGGAAGATAAAGTCTGCACCTGAGTAGAGCTTGCAGCTTTCAGACGAGCGAAGTCCGTAGCGTTTGCATCAGATGGCTTAATCGACTGGTTTTCGTCATAAAAGAAGATGGCCTTAGCGGACTGTTTACAAACCCAGTCAAGCTCACTACAAACGTGCTTATCGAGCCCCAAGGCCGCACAAGCCTTATCAAAAGCACCGAAATACGCCCCGAGGTTGGTCCGTTTTCTGAGCCGATGGGACTCATCCACTAACACAATATCGTAGTTCTGTTTGACCAGCTCCGACGGGCTGATAACCATATCTGCTTTCAGTCCTGACACATTCCGGAATGCTTTCTTCAGCGTGTTTCGAAAAGAGGTCATCGGCACAACCAGTGCCATCTTTGGCTGTGGATAAATCTCCCGAAGCTTCTCAAGAAGTCCTTCCAGTTCCTTTTCCTCATCGGAGAACGAACGGAGATTTAATTCGATCTCCTTTGCATTCAGCAACTTGAAAAGGAATATAGCCAGAACTGATTTGCCCGTTCCCGCGCCACCTTCAACAACCAGGTTTTCGACTCTTTCATCTAACAACGCATAAAGTAATCCGAGCAAACTCTGGCGCTGATCACGAGAGAGAGACTTGTAGGGGGAATACTTGAAGACATCCGAGTTATCGATGGATTCAAGTGAGTGTCTGGCTACTCCTTCAGCCCTCAGTTTATCCCACGCCACCCTAAACACACGGGCGTACAGCTCATCCTTTTGATAATAGTTATGATCCACCAGCCCCAGGTTGCCGTTCAGCAGGCTGAATGCGCCATCTGCCGCCATGTACTTGATGAGCCCTGATTCGATATCCAGAGTGGCTGACTTATTGAAGCGCTCACTGCTTATGAGATGTACCGTGGTCAATAGCTGCTTTTCATCGTGCTTGAGGTGCGTGCTCAAACGAGTCAGTGTATCGGTAGTCTCACCGATGTATGCCTGCTTACTCCCTCCATCACTCAGTATGTAAACGAGCGGCCAGTTGGTACCTGCGTAAGCATTATCTCGAATGTCCGCCAATGCTTTTTTTGAAAAGGGATATCGATTGACTTCAACCAGGTGGGGATCCGTCATAGCTCCGTATACTTTTTAGCAGTACCTCGAGCCTTTTCAACTGGATACTTTTTCTCATTTTTCTCTATTTTTTCCATTACGATCTGTTTGACGTCAAGGTCACAGGCATCGGCCATCAAAAACGCGAAAGCAAAGACATCTGCGAGTTCTTCTTTCACCTTTTCAATGTCTGCATCCTCCGCAGATTTCCACAAAAACGCTTCCAACAGTTCGCTGGACTCGATGCTCAGAGCCAGCGCGAGATCCTTCGGATTATGGAACTGCTTCCAATCTCTATCATCACGAAACTGGCGTAAACGGTTTATAACGTCATCCATAGTGCAACCCACAAATAGTTCTTTCAAATTAATCCGTGCAGTAAGAGCAATCGCAAGCTGTTACCAGTTCTTCTTTACTGGCAGCATACAAGAACACTAGCTTTGCGACCATTTCCCGTCAGGCCTTACCACATCAACCCCCTCCGAATTTACCTTTCTGGAAAGTGTGGCTTTTCTTCATAACAGCCCGCAAGCTAATAACTCGGTCAAAACAAGCGATCCACAAACTACTCAAAGCCCTACGACCTTCCTTCTATCAACAATGCCCCCACCGCGCACAATGAACTCATAGTGCGCAGTCTGAACAATTGAATGAATATTTTTCGGTGTGAAAAGGCCCCAGCAGATGGCTCCGGAATGTCGCACTGACCAGTATTGAAGTCCCTCAGATCCGGCGGCACGGAGCCTGGTTCCCAGCGCCCGAGCTGCCGTGTAGTCATCCGGATGATAAATCTCGTGCTCTGCTGCAAGCTCAGTGGCGTCGTGCATAACATCGCCGGAAAAGGTGCACGCGAGCCCCCTGAAAATCAGCCGATCAAACTTCAGGTCTTCAACATTTGCCAGATATTGGCCTTGGTGGTATTCCACCTCAGCCAGCGCTGTTTCGATGGTATCGGCAATGTAAAGCATCCCGAATTCCCCGCCGCTGAACCTGCTCCCGTCAGGAGCAACATGGGTAAAGGACGCAGCCGCGTAATGACAACCGGGAATACCCCACGGGATCTCGGCTAGATCGATGTAGTTGAGATTCCCCACATCCTGGATAGGACGGGGATTGCTCATGGTTTGGAGATCATAGAGATCCTGGAATTCATCCGGATCTGCCACATCATTGAAGATATCGATGGTGGGAAGCTTGGAGTTGATCAAGCGGAAGCCCTTGGTTTGCGACAGGCTGATAACCGGAAGGTTCAACTCCATCACCATAAACCGCTTCGCAGAGTATCAATGCGCCGGAACGTTTCATACAGTGCCGCAAAATCGCCACTTTCAATCACGTCGAGCGGAGCCCTGCCATGAAAATAGGGGTTATGGTTCCGCTTACGCATGAAACCATAAACGTTTTCCGGGTTCTCGAACACAATGCGCAACGCTTGGTGCATGTTCAACAGATAGCTGATACGTGTGAGCTGATCCCGATCCAGACGGGCACTTTCTGGATCATTTCGATACTTATAATAAGTGGCCCTTGGGAGTCTCAGAATCGCCTGCGCCTGCTCAGCGGTGCATCCCCATTTATCCAGGATATTGAAGGCGGCTTTAAGGCCGCTAACACTCATTCTACGGGCATCAGCCGGCGATTTTTGCGCTTTGCTTGCAGTCATCACTTGCCCTCCTTCGTAAACTGGACGCAACCCACCATTAAGTCTCAATATAGACTTATCTGTGGATTGTGTCCATATAACGACATCTGAGACAAAAGAGATTTAGCTTAGGGTTTTCTTCCCGACTATTCGTTCACTACCTTCGGACTGCTTTTGATACCGGTGCGCACTCGCCTCAATAGCCGACCTGTATCCGGCCGGAATATCCCCTGCCGCTCAAGAAACTGATCAATGATGTATTGGATGCGCTTCGCAAGGACACCTTGGACTGCGCCCAAGGCGCCGAGCAACAACAAGCCCGAATCAGTTAGCTGACGACTCAATCACATCAATTCCATACAGCGTGGTGGTTCCACTCACTTCGTTACCCACCACCAGCATCGGCTTGCTGTTAGGGCTGCTACCCGCCGGGATGAAGGCAAAGCCTTCGGGGCCCAGGTCACCGGCCATGCCGTTTTCCAGGTCGGTCTGGGATACTGAGAAGTCGCGGTTGTTGATGTACTGGACGAACTCGGGGTTCTGCGGGTTGGTCACGTTGTACACCATGATGCCGCCAGCGCGTTCCAGGCCGATGAAGACGAAGGTCTGGCCGTTGATGGTGCCGGTGGTGATGGCTTCAGGTTCCGGGCCTTTGTCGTCGGAGCGGTTATCGAAGCTGTTTTCGTCGTTGTTGCCGTTGAAGTTGTCCGGGATCAGGCTGGCGGTAATGCGTTCAAACTCGCTGCCGCTGTCGAACACGCGCTGGCCGTCGGCGCTCCAGATGCTGAAGGAGCGCGCGCCATAGCTGTAAAGGGTGTCGTATTCGCAGTTGTTTTCCACGTAGAACTTCACGTCGTCCACATCCACGTTGGTGTCGCTGTTCAGGTCACCCAGGTCGGCGGGCAGCTGTGACGGGTTGCAACCGTTGCTGATACCCATCGTAGAGGTGGTGTTCAGGCGGCCCAGGTTGGCGTCGTCCTGCAGGTTGGCAATGCCGGCCAAAGCGCCAGTCAGGGTCAGGTCGCCCATGCGGAATTCTTCGGTCCAGCCGTCGTAGTCCCGGGAATCGCCTTCGTTGGCGGTCAGGTAATAGGTTTTGCCGTTGTAGCCGTAGCTGGCAATGGAATCCGGCATGTACATGCCTTTCACCGGCCAGTTGCGAATGTTGATGCCGTCATCGTCGTTGCTGGCGTCCAGTTCGTTGCCGATGAGGCCGTGGTTCTTGAAGCGCAGCGGCACGATAGCGCTGATTTCACCGGCGGCGATGTCCAGTTCGGCCACGGCGTTGTTTTCCTGCAGGGTAACCCAGGCTTTGGTGTTGTCGATGGAGACGGCGATGTATTCCGGCTCCATGTCCTGCGCCAGGGTGGCATTAGGGCCAAACACGCGCAGCCCGGCGGCTTCCAGGTTTGCCTGGTCGGCGTTAAAGGCAGTGAAGCCTGCCGTGGTCACGGTGGCGGAGGCCACACCATTGGAGATATCAATGATGCTGACGGAGCCTTCCGGGTCGTTGGAATAATCGTCGCTGGGCTCGCCTTCGTTGGCTACCAGTACTTTCTGGCCGCCGCGGGTAAAGGTCACCATATCCGGCAGCGCACCAACCGTCACTTCCCCTACCTTATTCAGGTCGGTGGTGTTATAGAACACCACTTTTCCGTTGTCTTGCTTCACCGTAGCTTCAATGGCTACGGCTACAAGGTTGCCGTAGACTGCAACGCTGTTGGCTGATGCACCTTCCGCGCTGGCATCGATTGTGCTGAGCTTGGTGGGCATTTCCGGGTCATTGATATCCAGTACGTCCACGCTCGAATCGTTAGCGTTAATTACGAACAAACGCTGATTGATCGCGTCATGGGCAACAATTTCTGCAGCACTCTCGTCGAACGTGCCGCTGTTATATGTACCTAATACATTCAGTTCGATAAGAGTCTGGCTGATACCGGCTACGCCGTCAGTACCGTCAGTGCCGTCGTCTGTGCAGCCCGCAAGTGCGATGACTGAACCCGAAATGGCCAAAGCCAGAAGAGATTTTCGAAATTCCATGGTCGCCTCAGTATGTCTGATGTGTTTGTATTTCCGACACACCCTAAAGCGGCGCCATGACAGTTTGTGGGCAGTTTTAAGACAGTTTGACGTCAAGCGGGGAAATGACTTCAGCCCCGAATCGCCTCCAAAGCCACTCGCAGATTCTCCATCGTCCTCTCCACATTATTCAGCTTTTCCAGACCAAACAATCCTATGCGGAACGTGCGAAAGCCCTCTGGTTCATCGCACATCAGCGGCACGCCAGCTGCAGTTTGCAAGCCCTGCTCACGGAACAGGCTGGTGTTGTGCATATTAATGTCATCAGTATGCAAAACCACCACGCTGGGCGACTCAAAGCCGGGAGCGGCGACGCTTTTGAAGCCGGCGCTGTAAAACAGTTCGCGCACCTGTTGGCCAAGCTCAACCTGGCGCTGATAAAGCAGATCCGGACCAGTTTTCAGTGTCTCGAGCATGGCGTCGCGGAGGATAACCAGGGTATCGGTAGGCATGGTTGCGTGATATGCGTGGTTGCCGGACTCATAGGCCTGCATGATCTGGGACCATTTGCGCAAATCCGCCGCGAAGCTGCTGCTGGTGGTTTCCTCCATGCGTGCGATGGCACGCTCGTTCAATGTGATCAGCGCTGCGCAAGGTGAGGCACTCCAGCCTTTCTGGGGCGCGCTGATCAGAACGTCCACGCCGCACGCTTTGGTATTCACCCAGAGAGCACCGGAGGCTACGCAATCCAGCACGAACAGGCCGTTGACGTCCTTTACTGCGTTGCCAATGGTTTTTAGGTAGTCGTCCGGCAGCACGATGCCCGCTGCTGTTTCCACGTGGGGAACAAATACAACGGCGGGTTTTTCTGCTCTGATGCGCTCTGCCACAGTCTCGGCGGGAACCGGTGCGTAGGCCGCCTGAGGAGTATTGTCCAAAGCCCGGGCCTTGAGCACGGTAACTCTGTCGGTGATTCGGCCTGCTTCCAATATCTGCGACCAGCGGTAACTGAACCAGCCGTTGCGAACCACAAGGCAGTGTTCTCCGTTGGCAAATTGGCGGGCAACAGCTTCCATACCAAAACTGCCTCCACCAGGAACAATAACGGCGCCTTCGGCGTTATACACCTGCCGCAGTGTGGAAGAAATATCCCGCATTACCTGCTGGAAGGGAGCCGACATGTGGTTTAGCGAGCGGTCATTGAATACCACGGAGTATTCCAGCAACCCGTCGGGGTCAACAGAAGGAAACAATTTGGACATGGCTGGGAATTCCTTGCCTGGTGCAGCTTGTGGATGAGTCGTCTTTAGTGCCAGTCTAACAAATCTGGCGTTATGCGCTTTATTTCTCACGTTTACCGTACGCCCACTTGTGGAACCCGGCAAAAGCTTATAAGTTGATCAAAGCGGCCAAATTCCCGCTTTTCCTTTAATTATCAGAAACAACGCACTAGGTGAGCCTGTGAGAACGCTTTTCTCAGAGACCATTCCTTCCTACTATTTCAGTGCCCGCCACCAGGCAGGTGCTACCGGTGTGTTGCCCGCTTTTCTCTTTTATCGCTGAATCCGCTGCTGAAACGCCGGATTCGGCGTCTGAATCCTGAAATTCCGAGCTATTAATTTAATTTTCTGGAGATATCCATGGCTGATATGCCGGCAATATTGGTTGCTGAAGAAGATTTCAACCGTTTGACGACCCTGATCGAAAAACAGGGAGATTCTGATGTTGCGGACGGCCTGGATGATGAGCTGAGCAGGGCAACGCTCGTCCCACTCGCAGAAATGCCAGCGCACGTGGTGACAATGAATTCAAGTGTTTGCTTTAAGAATGAAGATAGCGGTCAGGAACAGGAACTGACGCTGGTGTATCCGCACGAAATGGGCACCGGAGAAGGTAAAATCTCTATTCTTGCGCCAGCAGGCTCTGCTCTGCTCGGGTTGTCGGTGGGTGATTCCATAGAGTGGCCGATCCGTGGCCGCAACAATATCCATCTTAAGATCATTAACGTCACCCGCAAAGGCTGACTGCTGGGAGGCGGTTACGGGGGCGGCCCGCAAAGGCCGGCCCGTCATCTGTCCTTTTTGGTCAAACGGAACTGCTCAATGGTTTCTCTGAGCGTTTCAGCCATCACAAGCAAGTCACCCGCAATGTCGGCCGTTTCCTGCGCATCTGCTGACGTCTGCTCTGCGGAACGGCTGATTTCAATCACGTTCTGATTAATCGCCTCTGACACATCGCTCTGCTCGTTCGCCGCGCTTTCCATCTCCTGATTGAGAGACGTAATTTCACGAACAGCGGAGGCAATGCTCTGCAATTCGGATTCTACTTTCAGGATGGCCTCTACCTGATGGCCCGCCATATCCGAGGCATGGCGCATCGTAGAAACGCAATCAACCACCTCGCTTTTAAGCCCGTTAATTGTCTTTCGGATTTCTTCCGTGGAAACCTGTGTCCGTGATGCCAGTGCACGAACCTCATCCGCAACCACAGAAAAGCCACGCCCCTGCTCTCCTGCTCTGGCAGCCTCAATGGCTGCATTCAGCGCTAGCAGGTTCGTCTGCTCGGCAATGTTGGAAATCTCTTCCAGCATGCTCGCCATCTGGCTGGTGCGCTGGTTCAGACCCTCAATTCGCCTGGCACCGCCCTGCACTTCCGTATTCAGTGCTTCAATACCTTCCACCGCGGCGCGGGCCCGGCGTTCGCCGCTATTGGCCAAATCCGCTGTCTCTGCCGATTTGCGAGTCGTGTGATTAGCGTTTTCGCGCACTTGAACGGCCGATGCTGCCATTTCGGTGGTTGCGCTGGCAACCTGATCCGTATTGTCCTTCTGTGCCATCACTTCATCACCGGTGGTTTCGGCTTTTGCTGCGATGCGGCGAGCAGCCTGTTCCACCTGTGCGGCGTTATCCATGACCGTATGCATACTTTCCCGGATTTTTGCCATCATGCGATTGAACGCCAGGGATACCGAACCAATTTCGTCGTTGCGGGAAACGTCCAGTTCAAGCGTGAGATCGGAGTTTCCGGAAATCTCATCCATACTGGCCTGGAGCCGTCGCAATCTGGAGAAAACCAGCCGATTCAAAGCCAGCGCGGTCAGGAAAAACACCACAATGAAGATAACGGCCTGAATACCACCGCTGGCCAACAGTTGCTGGTGCAGGCTGTCGTCAGCCTCGGCCAGTGAGTAATCCACACGGATCGCACCCAGTACATCACCTTCCCGGGCCTGGTGGCAGCCCAGGCAATTGACACCCTGATAGTTTTCCCGGGCAATGACCGGCTCAATCAGCGTATAAACGCGACCATCTTCGTTGCTTGAATAGTGTTCAATCCGTTCGCCCGCCAAAGCCTTTTTATCAGCAGGATCGCGCTTCTGTTCTGCCTTCGTGCCGCTGCCAAACATCCGATTCAACTGGTCACTGCGGATCACCCTTATATCCAGCACATCCTCAGGAGCCATGACTTTGTCCCGGAGCACCTCTCGGTTACTGATCGTGCCAGTTACCATCATGGTGTTCAGGCCATCAAAATAGGATTTGGCCAGACCATCCACATACTTGTGACTGAATGCCTCCATGTGATCACGCTGTGCATTCGCGCTATAGAGCACCGTGAAGACCAGAATCAGTGAAAATGCTGCTGCCAGAGCAGCGAGCAACAGAAAGCGGATGGAATAGTGTTTTTTCATAACAAGCCGGGGTTCCTCAGATGCTCTCTGTTGTTGACGGCAAAGCGGCAGCTAACTTTACAGACATACGTCAATTATTTACTGACGCAAGTCAGAATGACGCATTTCTATCATGTGGCCCGGAATATGCTTCATAACGTTTTAACGAGCATTTTCTGGCACGCCTGCTGCGAGCCAATGGAGGAAAACACGCCATGTCACTGCTGACATCCCTAATTCAGGCAAGTACCCGCTTCCAGCAAACTCTGGAAAAGCGACCGGCAGCGGGGGCAGAGGAGCAACGAGCCAGAGGCGCGAACAGCGCAGAGACAGTGCCACCTGCAAGCCCCGGCGACGACCGTTTCACTCCCTCAGGAGATTCCCTGAGTGATGCGAACCGATTGAAATCGCAGAAGTTGCCGCTAGCGGATTACAAACAAACCGTAGGGCAGGATCTTGCCTTTATAAGGGAGACACTGCGGCACAAACTTGCCGAATACAATCTGAGCCCGGCCACCGCAATAAGCGTCAATAAAAATGATAGCGGTAAGCTTGAGGCGGGCGGCAAACTGGCGGAAGAAACCCGCACCCGGATCGAAAATGACCTGAACGTGAACAAGAATTTCACGGATGCTTTCAGCCGGCTGAGCGTCAACGAACCGACACTGCATTTCATGGATAACGCCCTGAAACTCAACCAGGCCTACGGCGTGAATAATTCACTTCTGGACACACTGGTCAGTGAGAACCAGCAGTTCAACGGCTTGCAGGATCTCGTAAACCGCTACGACACCCTGCGCCGTTCGGCCCCGACTGATCAGATTGAAGCTGCGACGAATCGAGGCGCTTATGCCTTCAACCTGAACACCCGGGCCTGAGCACTACCCCTCAAAGGGAGTAGGATCACCCTTGCCAACCCTTGTAACAGCCGGCATATCGCCAGTGAAGTTGACCACTGTAGTCGGCTCCATTCCGCAAAAACCGCCATCAATAATCAGATCCAGCTCATGCTCCAGCGTATCCCGGATATCGTAGGGATCCGTCATGGGTTCGGACTCGCCCGGCAAAATCAGCGTGCTGCTCATGATCGGCTCGCCAAGCTCACCCAGCAGAGCCTGAACAATCGCGTTATCGGGAACCCGAACGCCAATAGTACGCCGCTTGGGATGCAACAACCGTCTAGGCACTTCGCTGGTCGCATCCAGAATGAACGTATAAGGCCCGGGCGTGAAGGTTTTCAACAACCGGTACTGAGTGTTATCCACCTTGGCATAAACACCGATGTCAGAGAGATCCCGACACACCAGCGTGAAGTTATGTTTGTCATCCAACCGGCGAATCCGCTTGATCTTGTCCGCCGCCGGTTTGTCACCCAAATGGCAGCCAAGGGCATAGCCTGAATCGGTGGGATACACCACAACACCGCCACTGCGAAGAATATCAACTGCCTGCTTGATCAACCGCTTTTGCGGGTTCTCAGGATGAATCTGAAAGAACTGACTCATGAATGCCCTCCACTCTGTTTTTGAGCGCCTGAAGCGGCCGGCTTCAGATCCGCCTTGGAACCGCCCATACAATTCGGTGACGCCGGCACCTCCTGCCCGGACGCCTCCCACTCTTGCGGAGAGTATAGATGCAAAGCCAGCGCATGCACGCCACCAGCCATATCCAGCTCCTCCGAAAGCACTTTATAAATAGCCTGATGCCGCTTCACCTTCATCTGCCCCGCAAAGGCCGGCGAAACCATCGTCACCTTGAAGTGCGTCTCTGAGTTTGGCGGCACACTGTGCTTGTGGCTTTCGTTTTCCACCTGAAGAATGCTGGCGTCAAACGCTTCCTTAAGTTTAGTTTCGATTGTGCTCTGGATTTTCATCGCTCATTGACTCCCACATCCGCTTTAACAATGGCAAACAGTCTACTACAGAAGAAGCGAGCCACCCGAACCTTGACACTCAACTACCAAACAGCCACATTCCCCTCCCACTTCAACCCAGACAAAACCATACCCAAACCATGCTCCTGTATATCGCCGAAAAACCAAGCCTCGGCAGAGCAATCGCCGCCGCTCTCCCCGGCCCTTATCAAAAAGGCCAGGGCTGGATCCGCTGCGGCACAGGCAATGACGCTGCCACCGTAAGCTGGTGCATCGGCCACCTGCTGGAGCCGGCCGAACCCGCCAGCTACAACCCGGCCTGGAAAGCCTGGCGCCAGCACGACCTCCCCATGTTCCCGGACAAATGGCAGGTCACCCCCAAAGACAGCGTTCGCCAGCAGCTTAAAGCACTGGAATCCCTGATCCGGCAGGCCGACACCATAGTCCACGCCGGCGACCCGGACAGAGAAGGCCAGTTGCTGGTTGATGAAGTGATTCGCTATTTCGGAACCAAGGCACCCGTAAAACGGATACTCATCAATGACCTGACCCCGGCAGCGGTCGCCAAAGCCATACAGCAACCCAGAGACAACCTGGAATTTCGCAGGCTTTCACACTCTGCACTCGCCCGGCAACGGGCCGACTGGCTCTATGGCATTAACCTCACTCGCTTTTACACGCTGAACTACCAGCAGCAGGGGCAGCAGGGCGTTTACTCCGTCGGTCGGGTTCAAACACCGGTACTGGGGCTGGTGGTGGAGCGGGACAACACCATCGAAAACTTCGAGCCCAAACCTTACTTCCGCATAGAAGCCCGCTTCAAAGCACAGGAAGAGGAAGTTGACAAGCAGGCTTTCACCGCCCGATGGCTCCCGGACGAACAGTTTCAGGACCATCTGGACGAAGAAAACCGACTGCTGGATCGGGTAACAGCCGAGCAGATTGCCGCCAGTATTCATAGCCGGCCCGGCTCCGTTATAGAATCACGCTTCCGCGACCGGCCCGAAGCTCCGCCTTTGCCCTTATCGCTGTCAGCATTACAGATAGAAGCTGGCCGCCTGTTCCGCATGGGTGCAAAGGACGTACTGGACACTGCCCAGAATCTTTACGAGCGCCACCAGCTCATCACCTACCCCCGTTCCGACAGCCGGTACCTGCCTGAAGGGCATTATGCCCAGCGCGAGCAGGTCACGGGGGCGATTGGCAGAGTCTCGCCAGATCTTGCTGATGCCCGCAACAAAGCGGACCTCAGCCGCCGAACGACTGCCTGGAACGATAAAAAGGTCGATGCCCACCACGCCATTATTCCGACCAGCCGGACAGCACCCAATGGCAAGCTCAGTGAAGCCGAACAGAAAATCTATGGTCTTGTCAGCCGCTATTTCCTGATGCAGTTTTCAGCGGATGCCATACACCGAGAAGGCCGGCTCACCGTGCGAGTGGCAGAGCAACGGTTCCGTGCCACAGAAACCGCTGTGCTGGAACCAGGCTGGAAAACACTGGAACTGAAGCTCCGGGACAACCAGAAAGAAACAGAAAAGTCTCCGCTGCCGCGCCTGGATGAGGGCGAACCGGTATTCTGCGAAGACAGCACCGTGAGCGAGCGCAAAACCCAACCACCCCAGCACTTCACCGATGCCACTCTACTGTCGGCGATGACCAACATTGCCCGATTTGTAACCGACCCGGAGCTGCGAAAAACCCTGCGGGAGACCGATGGCCTTGGTACAGAGGCCACCCGTGCGAACATCATCGATACCCTGTTCAAACGGGACTACCTGTACCGGGATAGCCGCCAAATCCGTTCTACCGATAAAGGTAAAGCGCTGATCGGCGCGCTACCGAAATCTGTCAGCAAGCCGGACAGAACTGCGGTCTGGGAAGCAACCCTGGAAAGTATCCGCAGGGGCGAGGACGACCCCCGGGAATTCCTGGAGACTCTGAAGGCGGAGATCCGGGGTTTCATTGGTCCTGCCGCCGATGCGCCTGATACCGGGCTGCAAACCAATGCTCCTAACTGCCCGAAATGCCGGTCTCCGATGGCTGAAAGAGACGGCAAATTTGGACGTTTCTATGCCTGCACGCGGTACCCGGATTGCCGGGGAACACGCCAACTTGAAGATGACAAACCTCAAGACGGCACCGGGCAAAAACCCATCCCCTGCCCTCACTGTTTTTCGCCTCTGGTAAGACGGAAAGGTAAAAAAGGCTGGTTCTGGGGCTGCAGTAATTTCCCCGCCTGCCGACAAACACTGGACGACGAAGACGGAAAGCCGGCAACGCGTTTACGCAAGTCTACATAACGAAACGGAATGCTTGGCAGCATTTTGTGATAATCGCCTGATATGGCAGGGAATCCGCTATCACGCACTGTGAAACAGGATCGCACCCACACTACCTACTCCAGGAGAGGCGCAATGCGCATCGCTCTGCTCGAAGACCAACAGGAACAGGCGCAGCACATCCAGTCCATTCTGACTGAGCGCGGCCATCACTGCGACAGCTTCCCGACAGGTCAGAGTTTTCTCAGCGCGGCACTGCATCGCAGCTATGACCTGATGATTCTCGACTGGCAGATTCCTGACATGACCGGCATTGATGTGCTGAAAAGCGTCAGAGCGCAGATCAACTGGGCAATTCCCGTGGTATTCCTTACCCAGCGCGACAGCGAATCCGATATTGTCCAGGCCCTGGACGCGGGCGCAGACGACTTTCTCGCAAAACCTGCAGGCGCTGCGGAACTGGTCGCTCGCATCAATGCTCTGGCGCGCCGCGCCAATCCGGACAATGAGAAAGAAGACCTTAAATACGGTCCGTTTGAAATTAATACCCAGCACAGAACCATCTCCCTCCATGGTGAAGCGCTTACATTGACCGACAAAGACTTCGATCTGACTCTATTCCTGTTTCAGAACCAGGGCCGCCTGCTCACCCGTGAAGTGCTTCTTGAGAGAGTCTGGGGACTAGCCAGGGATATCAACACACGAACAGTAGACACGCACATGAGCCGGCTACGTCGTCGATTGGGCCTGAACCCGGAAAATGGCTTCCGTATCAAGACGATCTACCAGCGCGGCTACCGCCTGGAGGCCATGAAAGCCGAAGCTATCGATGAAGAGATGACAGAATCCCAGGCAGCAGGCCAGGAAGTGCAAGCACCGAATGACTGAATACCGGTTACCCGCTCTCGCCAAAGTATTCCTGGTGCTGCTGCTTCTGGCACCGGGTATGCCTGCGTGGGCGGAGCTGTCCATTACCCGCGGCTCGGCAACAACGGTGACAAGCTCCGCCAACGAAGCCGTGCCAGAGTGGATCTACACCCTGAAATCCGGCGAGAGCTTTGCGGAAGTCGCCAGCGACCTTCTGGTAAAAAACTACAATGCCGGCCGGCTCCTTCAATATAACGCCATCCAAAACCCCGCCACGCTGGGAGAAGGCGATCGCATTCGCATCCCCCTGTCCTGGCTGAAGAGACAGCCCGACCCTGCGCGCGCTACGTCGGTTTCCGGCAACGTTCAACTGATATCAGGAATTGACGGCCGAAAAAAAATCCTGACAAAAAACGACCTGATACGGGTGGGTGATGAAGTGCTTTCCGGTGCGGGAGCAGCAACCATCACCTTGGCTGACGGTTCAGAAGTCCGCCTCTCCCCGGATTCCCGGCTGATCTTCAACCGCCTGACGCAGTACGGCAAACCCGGCATGGTAGACACCCGGCTGAGGCTGAACCGGGGAGAAGTCCACACCCGGGTCAAGCCAGTGATGGAAGGTGGTGCCCGCTTTGAAATTGAAACTCCGTCTGCCGTTGCCGCCGTTCGTGGCACCGCATTCTCACTGCAAACCGGGCCGGAAGGCACCAGTTTGCAGGTAACCAAAGGCGTAGTTGATTTCGGAGCACCAAACCAGACCCATCGGATTCCTGCCGGCTTCAGCGCAACGGTTGCCAGTAACAACAGTCGCACACTGAGCATACGCAGGATGCCACCGGCGCCGGAAATCAATCCGCTTCCTCCAATACTTACTCAGCTCCCGGCAGAGATGACCTGGAAACAAAGCCCGGCAGCAAACTATCGACTGGATATCTTTGAAACAGATAGCGGCCGCTGGGTTGAAAGCCGTGAAGTCAACGGCAGCCGCTTTGATATCAGCCGCCTGGACAACGGCCAGTATGAGATTCACCTGGCGGCGTTTGACCCGCAAGGTATGGCGGGAATGCCCGGCATACTTCCGATAGAGGTTGATTTACAAGCCCGCACAGCCAGCTTGCTGGCACCGGAAAACAAAGGCAGCGTGAATGACGATATGCCTGAGTTCCGTTGGGCCCTCAATGGTGAAAACGAAGTGGCCCGGGTAGAAATTGCCGAGGATGAAGCCTTCCGGAATCTGGTAGCGACCAGCGAATGGGCACCGGAAACAACCGCTCTGCCCTCCCGCCCCCTGAGTCCTGGCCAATATTACTGGCGCGTAGTGACAGAAGCCGGCGGAAACTCAGTAGCAACAACGCAGCCGCGCAAACTGATCGTAACCGGAACGCTCCCGCCAGTACGCATCATCAGTATCAATTACATCGACAGCCAGGTTCGCGTATTCTGGGAGAAGGTTGATACTGCTGCCAATTACCGAATGCAGCTGGCGGAAGAACCCGGTTTCAACAACATAATCAAGGAAGCTACGCTGCCAGAAACCACGGCGGCCTTGCGTCTTATTCCCGGAAGGCGGTATTTTGTGCGCTTGAAAGCACTTTCTGACGGCCCGTTACAAAGCCGCTGGGGACCAGGGAGGGAGTTGTACCTGGAATAACACCTTGAACAATTAACACGCACAGCAGGACTCATGACCCGGGATTGGCTGCCAATTAAAACGACTCCATGGACGCTCGGTCTGGCACTCCTGTTGATGTTCCTGTTAGCAGAAACGGCTGCGCTGCCTCAACGCGTTGACTACTGGCTTCTTGATTCTGTAATGTTTGCCAGCCCAGCCGTCGCATCTCCAGACGTAGTGATCGTCGCTATTGATGATCTCAGCCTGGCTCAGCAAGGCCGCTGGCCTTGGCCACGTCGAACCCATGCTGCGCTTATCGGGAAATTGCACCAGGCCGGTGCCGAAACCATCGTATTCGACGTGCTGTTCACGGAACCGTCTCCGGATGATGCTGTGCTTAGCCGCGCCATGCAGGCCCATGGCAGGGTTATTATGCCAGTACATATGTCGCCACCGAACTCGCGCTTACTGCTTAGTGAACAGTTTCCTGCAAGCGACCTGATCACTGCAGCCGCTGGTATTGGCCACGCACACGTTGAACTGGATCACGATGGTATCGCCAGGGGGCTCTATCTGTTCAACGGCATGACTCGCCAGCTGTGGCCTGCTCTCGCGCTCGCAGCCTCCGGTGTCAGCTCGAGGCAACCCGATTCGCAAGGGCTGCCCCCATTTGTAAACGTGCGGGACGACTATCGGATTGTTCCCCTCGCGGGTGGTGCCGGTACATTGCCCACATACCCATATAGTGATGTACTCAACGCCCCTCCGGCTCCGGATGTGTTTGGCGGCAAGACCGTTTTTGTCGGAGCCACAGCAGCCGGGCTGGGAGATATCTTGCCAACGCCGTTCTCGGGGCTCAGTCGGCCTATTTCCGGCGTGGAGTTCCACGCCAATACGTTTTCAGCTTACCAGCAGAGACTTCTTATCACTGCGGCCCCGGCATGGGTTGGTATAGCCTTGGCGATTATCACACTTGTGGCACTGGCCGTCCTGTTGCCCCGCATGCGCCCTGCCCGCACGCTGTTCGCATGCGTTACGGCCGGCATCACAATCCTTGGCCTGTACATTGCTATGCTGACTGCGCTACAGGTATGGCTTCCGGTTGCCCATGCACTGATCATTCCCTTGCTTGCGCTCCCGATAGCCAGCGGCATGCGCCTGGCTATGACCAATCAGTTCCTCAATCGACAACTGGATGAGCTGGCCCGAGCGCCGAGAGTAGCCTTACCGGAGCTATCAAAACGCCCGCTGACCCAGCTTCTTGAACACTTTCAGGCGCTGTTTCAGCCGCAAGGCTGGTTACTGATGGAAAATAGCAACATCGTTTCCACCCGGAACCTTGGGCGGGCCGAGGTTCCGGATGATCTGGAACCAGGGCTCTGGCGAAATGACGGAAACCAGAGCTGGATTCAACTGAACCGCGGCAACAGCTGCTACACGCTTGGCCTTACCCTGCCCAACGATCTGAGCCGAGACGCCATACAGCGCTACCTTCGCCGGTTGAAACTTTCCACCTCCGGCCCCGCAATAAAAATGCTCCGGCCCAGCGAAAACATTTCAGCGCGTATCGAGCGCGTTAAGGTGGCCACTGAACGCCTGAACCACATGCAGGAGTTTATCCGCCGCAGTTTTGAGCGCATGCCTGATGGCATCATCGTAACCGATGAATTGGGCATCATCCGATTCGCCAACGGCCATATTGAAGAGTGGTTCGGAGAGCCCATGCCCAGCTTGGGTGGGCTTCCTCTGACACGACTTCTGGAAGGTCACGATCCACGCGAAACTCCGCCCTGGCATGAAACGGTTTCTGAAACGCTCACGCTGTTGCAAAGCCGGACGGTGGATTTAAAAATCCGGGAAAAGGACTTTCTCATTCATTTCGCGCCCTTTGCTCTGCCAGACAGCGTGCAATACGGCATCATTGCCAACATCTCCGACATTTCCGAACTGCGGGAGCAGCAGCGCCAGCACCGAGAGGCAATAGACTTTATTTCCCACGATGTACGCTCGCCTCTGGTGTCACAGCTGGCGCTTATCGAACAGTTGAAGCGCGACCCCACTCATATCGACCAAAGCCAGCTGGAGCAACTGGGACGACTGGCAAGGCGAAGCTACCATCTGGCTGAGGAGTTTGTTCAGCTGGCGCGCGCCGAACAGCTGACTGAGACCCTGTTTTATGAGTGCGAATTTCTGGCTATTGTTGAAAACGCCCGTGACAGCGTGAGCGAGCAGGCACTTGAGAAGCACATTCCATTGCAACTGCAAGGCACGGAAGATCTGTGGTTAAGAGGCAACGCAGAACTGCTTGAGCGGGCGGTCATTAACCTTTTGACCAACGCCGTCCAGTACAGCCCGGCGGGGTCAGCCGTGAGCCTTCAGGTGTTTCGTGCCGGGCATCAGGCATGCCTGACGATCGCAGACGACGGTTGTGGTATCGACCCGGACGAGCTGCCCCATCTGTTTGACCGTTACCGTCGCCAGAAAAGCAGCGAGCTGGCAGGCATTCACGGGACCGGGCTAGGGCTCTCGTTTGTGAAAACTGTGGTCGAGAAGCACCGCGGTGAGATTTATGTGGCCTCCAGCCCCGGGGAAGGTTCATCTTTTACTCTGAAACTTCCGATTGCAGATCCCATGTCTTAAGCCCCAGGAATCGAAACTTATCAACAGGTCAGCCAATCACATTCGTCAGGATTTGATTTCCTTGTCAACAACTGCAGAAGGAGCGCTTAACAAGCCGTTATTATCCTGAACCAGGATCGTAAAATACCAGGTTCCAGCTTCCAGACCGCTCACCTTATGAGTCATGCGAGCATCTGACTGAGCATCGGAAATAACAACTTCCCGATCCAGCTTATTGGCATCCTGACCATAGCGGATGATGTACTTATCCAGTTCAGCCATTTTTATTCCGTCACCGTTCACCCGGCTATCAGGTGCATTCCAACTCAGGACTGCGGATTTCGCTTGCCCGGGAAGAGCGGGCTCACTGACTGACCCTTCCGTGTTGGTTCCAGCCGAACCTGAACCTGTGCTGGCCGAATCAGAAGAACCGCCACACCCTGTAAGAAGAACTCCCAGAAAAAACGCGGCTATCCATGCCCGTGACATTTTAATGACGCGTTTCATAGTATTTTTACACCAGTAAATCGCCGAATTTGTCGAATTATACAAAACTCGGGCGATTATCAATGTGAGGCCTGTCATTTCTCTAATTAAAAAATCGTCAATATCCCGTCAGGAAACCGTAATGAAACGGTCGGATTAACGCGAATTACTGATTGCCCGGGCAATTTTTTGCCCAGCATTTGTCGTGCGGGCTATCGGAGAGGCAAAAAAAATATTAGATGATTTGTTGGGGTTGTATTCATGAGCTGAAAAGGTTTAAGGCTGGCTTCTGACTCAGGGGCTACTCCGGGACTGTTCCATTTTTCAACAAGTAATGGGTAGCGCTACCAGTTGTATGTGCCGCCGAGTCAGGTGTTCCTGCATCACCGCCAACTCTTCGTTCGACATATGTTCTGCGATGGCGAGAAGCTCACCGGTAGCCCGGGCTTTCAGTCTTTTCAGAGCTACCGACTGTTTGCGATGGATCTTAGGTTGATTAAACGGTGTATGCCTGCCGAGCTCACGCCATTTTCCGGCCACCAGAGCACTCCCTCTGCCTTGATCAAGTGCAAGTGCCAGCCCAGCCGGGTCGAAGTCAAAGAACCATGCCAGATTGCCTGCAGGCTGATTCCTGGCGATCTCAGCAATTGTGCGGACATTCTCTCGATGACCGCGGTAGAGAATCACCGAATTCTCCCAGGAGCCCGGCAGCCGAATGTCTGCCCAATAGGGCACGACACCTCCGTTCTCAACGATCACCAATTTCTGGGACTGAAGGTGATCGGTATCCAGACATCCCGGTAGCACGCTGAGCACACTGCCTCGGGGCGTCCTGAACTCTTCACCACCCACTGCCACCTTCGCAGTGCCAGCGGTTGCCAGCACGATCAAGTGGCCAAAAACTGAGTCGCTGCTGAGCTTTTCGCTGGCATCTTGAAGAGCCATAACCATCCGGCCACCGACGCGGGAGTCAAATTGCGGATCTACCCCATGCTCGGCCAAGGCATACTCTCTCAGGCGCTGTTTATCAGCGGCAGTAAAGTGGATCTCTCGGCCAATGACCTGCCCCACTCCATTTTCCGCACAAATCTGTTCCCAGGTCTGGCTACGCTGAACCTTCGACTTGCCCGCCTTCAACAGGCGCTCTATGGCAGCAATTTCAGCCAGCATGGTTGTGCCTCAGAGTCAGATCAGAAACCATGACATTATCCGGATAGATCCGGTGCGGGATCTGGTGATAAACCACGTCTATATGTCTCTGATCTCCATCTGACAGAGATTCAATCTCAGAGACAATGGCCTGTAGCCAGTCAGCTTTGTCAATCCCCAGACCGGTACTGGCAAGCGCCTCGGAAGCGAGTATAGTTCGCTCGCCAAGAGCACCGTCTACAACCAGTTTAATCAGCTCTTCAATGGCCTCTTCTACCGGATCGTCTTCCTCAATTTCGGTTTCACCTGCAACGTCAAAATTGACGGTGCCCACACCATCCGGGACGGGCTTATCCTCAATTTCAACGGGGACAGTCCGGGCTTTGGCGGCTATCTCTATCAGCTCAAGATCGTCAGCAGAATCGTAAATATCCCCGAATCCACGTATCTGGAAAGGGGCAACTGTGTTGAGAGCTTCCGGAACCTGCCTCAAATCCAGGTGGTCAATAGACGGCTCAAACCCGCGGTTGTTGATAAAATGTGCTTCAAAAGCACCGACCATTCGGCTCAGCCTCTGATCTTCGCGCATGCGCACCAGCATTTTACGCAGCTGGTTAAGTGCGTAAGAAAGGTTCTTCTGAGAGGACTCCAAAGTAGCCGGCAGATGTCGAAGCAACAGGCGCTTCAGAAACGCATCCGAACCGGCCTGCTCCGCGAGTTCCGGGATACGAAAACTCTCGAACAGAGTAATCAGTCGACCGGCGCGCTCAATAACCCGCTCGTTTTCACGGATGCGCAAATTCAGATTCGTGATATACGCAAAACCCGTGTTTATGTAGGTGGCGAACGCCTCCGTAGCATTGCGAATATCCTCGATCACATCCGCAAGACATTCCTTGATCTCACCTTCCAGTCGGTCGATATCACTCAGGGCGGATCGTTTCTTGGCCTCTTTATATTCCTGAAACAGCTCGCTCAGCTGCTGCCACAGTATGTGCACCTGGGCACTGGCGTAGCGACGCCTTTCCGACTCGGTTATGTGATCGAGAAACTGAACCAGCACCTTTTTCAGCTGAAGGTCTTCAGACTCACCAATGCGCCACACCAGGCGGTGATGCTCCAAGGTTTCAATCAGCCCGAGATTGTCATCAGAATCCGGAATACGGTTTCCGTTTCGCAGATGTGCCTCCAGAATCGCCTCGCCGTACTTGGCCAAGGCACGGAGTGTGCTTTGAGCGTCTTGAGCGCGAGCCATCAGTGAAGCCTCATCTGCTCGGAATCAGCATCTTCGGAGCCCTGAATGCCTTCGTGAGCCTGAATGAACGTCATGGCATCGTAAAGCCAGCTCCAGCGGCCGGTGGCCCGGAACAGGCTGCCGCTGGTGCCCACGGGCTTCAGGTAGCCCATCTTCTCCAGGCTGGAGAGAACCGCACGAATCTGGCCTGCCGAGTCCGCGCGCTTAGTATGAAACACTTTTTTCTCCGCCAGCGATCTGAGCTTTGATTCCAGCGCCGGTGCCGCCGCAATGCGATCTAAGATGGCACCCTCAGAAAGCTTATCGCCAGGCAACACCGGGCGGTCGTTTGCTTCGAGCATCATCACAAGCCGCAGGAACTGCACAAAAGCCTCAAGATTATTGGCAACATCCCTGAACTGATGACGGATCGCTTCCTTGGTGCCGGCATCCGAGATGTCCAGATACGCACACACAAAGGCGTCGTGGGCGCTGGTCTGGCGAAGCGTTCGGTTGATCTGACCCAAAAAACGGTTCACCGCATCCTGGTTGCCCGGCAAAAGCAGATAGTTGTAGAGCTCGTCGTCACTGACTTCACAGATCACCCGCTCCTGAAGCAAAGCTGTAACGGTGCGCTCGAATAACGGACTACTCATGGCTTGGCACCTCTTCTGCTGTTGTCTGCGGCGTCTGCCCGCCGTGGCTCACGCTTGCGAACATCTCGGTGTGCTTTCCCTGAATCTCCGACGTTTCGTAGGTATGAACCCGACCCTGCTTGAGCGAAATCTTATTTTCAAAAAATTTGCGCAAACTTCTGTCCAACTTCGGACACGCGGAAATCATGGTCAGATTGTTCGCTTCCAGCATATCGGCCAGATGAGAGATGTTGTTGGGGCTGAGCGTAGCCAGTTCATCAATGGGCCAGGTAATACGGGTATTCAGGTCCGGGCACAGATAGCGCGTCAGCCCCATGAACACCGTCATGATTGCCAGGTATGTGAGACCAGTCGAACTGGCAGACAGGAAGTCAGCATCTGTGCGGATCACCACTTGCCGGTCGTTTTCTTTCATTTCCAGGCGCATGTCGATCATCGACTCGACACTTTCCTTTACTTTGGCATCACTCAGGGTATCCGTAACCAACTTAAAGCGTCTCAGAATTGCATCGCTCGGCAGTGAACGACGGTTCATGTGAATCCACGTTTGCCACTGCTCCACGAATTCCTTCAGAGGCTGCCAGGTCTCGTCCTCATAAATCCGGGGCTCGAGCACCACCTGAATATCACTGAGGCTCTCGATCTGTTGATCGGTGTTGATCTTTCGTTTCAGCAGGCTGGAAACCGCTTTCACCTCGCGCGCCATGACTTCCAGGCTGTCGAAATACTTCACCAGACTGCCAGCCTCGGATACAAACTGATCGATCAGCGCATCACGTAGCTGAGGTATGTCGGTATCCAACAACTCTCGCAGATCCGGAACCCGCGCCAGCTTAAAGCTTTCCTCATGATCCAGCACATCGCCGGTCATCTGGCCGTGCCGATGGGCCGATAGTTTCTGCCACGCTTGCTGGATTTGGGTGTTGTCATACCGGTTCAGGATAGATGTGGCCTGATCAAACGTTCCAACAACCTCTTTACGCAGCTGTTCCAGCTTCTGGTAGGCACCCTGAAGCTCCTGGGTGAGATCTGCCAGGTTACCCGGAAACCCTTCTGAAAAAGTATCTCCGCGGAAGTGTTTAAGCACGCCTTCGGCGGCTTCCGTTTGCTCCCGGAGCGTCTTGATTACTCCCTGGTGTTCGGCAATAGAAGCTTTCAGCTTGCTGTCATGCTCCTTCCACGTGCGCTCAGCTTCATCGCGCTTTCGGATTGCGGCCTCGCGCTTTGCCCTGGCTTGGCTGGCTTGCTCTGTCAGAGCCTCAACCTTGCTCCATTCCTGTTCGCGCCATTTTCGGTATCCGCGTACAAGATCCTCAGACACCACAATTTTTTCGACAGTCTCAGTGAGTTTGGCCAACGCATCTCTGGCGTCCTGAACCACCTTAGGATCAATGCCTTCCTCAGAGAGGCGTTGATCATATATCTGACGCTTTTTCTTGAGGCGTGCTTTGTGTTCCGACTCTGCCGAGGCAATCAGTTCAGACAGCTGGTCAACGCTGGATTGATGCTCCGACTCCTGCTCCGCCCAATGACCTCGCATGTCCAGCATCTGCTGCTGAAAGCCGGATTCAACGTCTCGAATACCTTCTCCGGTTTGCTCATCGAAGTCTTTAAGCCTGAGCTGAACCGCGTCGAGATCCCTGGTGATTTTTGCGATTCGGGCCGCCTGCGCCTCCTTAACACGCTGGCGCGCATTACCCAGCTTGTTTTGGGCGTTATTGCGGGTGCGCTCTACCAGAGAAAACTCTGTTTCCAGCCGGTCTGCAGCTTCGGCACGGGCTTTGTAGGTTTCATGCCGACGCTGGGCCTCGCGCTCGGTGTCTGCCCGCTGCTTAATCGCTCCCTGGCGCTCCGCATCGATGCTTCGGCTGCGCTCCTGCAGAGCATCCTCAGAAGCTGCAAAATCCGGTACCGGTATGGCATCCAGCGCGAGCTGCCAGCCCATAACAGCTGTTTCACTGGCATTTAGATCGCGAGTTGGCGTTAGGTCTTTTCTATGCAGCAAAGACGGATTAACAACCTTTGCCAAGCGGTTGCCCCACTCTGGGTCCTGGGCACGTAGCTGCGACAACCAAGTACCATTTTCAGGCGCGATCTGCTTCTGCAGCTCGTTAAAGCTGTCTTCCAGCCCTTGGACTTTTACATCCATGTGCTGAACCTGTTCCTGAGCCGCTTTCCAGTCGTGATCCGCCTGATCCCGCTTACGGCCGGCTTCCAGACGACTCTCGTGCGTCTGAGCGACCTGCTCGGAGGCTTCCTCGGATGCCTGCTCTGCGAAAGCGACTTCCTGTTGTTCCGCTTCCGTCTGCCCTGGACTTTCCCTGAGCGCTGACAAGCGGGCTTGTTCGTTCGTCAGCTCCGACCGCTCGACTGCCCGGCTATCTTTGTACTCAGATACTGCCGTTACCTTGTCCGTTTTGATCGAGTTCAGCTTCAAATCGTAGGCGTGTCTTGCCGAGGTCAGCGCGTCGGTGGCCTCTCTCAAGCGCTGCTCGCGCTGGGCCTGATGCTTCTCATGCTCGCGTTGGATGCTTTGCTTCTCAAGATCGTATTCGCCCTCAATGGCAGAGGCCTTACCTGTCAGGCTGTCGTAATCGGCTTGCGCTGTTGCATGGCGCTGACGGTAATCGGCCAGATTATCAAATCTCTGTGCCAGGCCGGGCAGATCATCAACCTCATACTGATCGTTCTGCCTGTGCAGGGCCGCGACTTGCCCATCCAGGGTCTCAAAATGGGCGTTATGATCGGTAACCTGGCGAGCAAGCTGGTGATCCGTGTCCTCAAACACCGTTTTTCGATCACTTCTCTCAGTCTCGAACCGCTCTTTCTGCTGGCTCAGCTCACTCGCTTTTTCCCGGGCTTCCTCAACGGTCACGAACAAGTTGGCGACGGTTTTATCGGCTTGCTCAAGTATCGCCCTGCGCTCGGCGTCTTTTCTCAGGCATTCACGGATTTTTTCTTCCTCACCCGCGAAGGCAGAAAGGCTCTGTATATCCGCAATCAGATCTTTACGGTCAATGGCGCGGGGCCTGGCATGCTGGTGGATATTCTCGAATTGCGTCTCGCAGATCATGGTCTTGAAGCTGCTCAGAAGCCGATGCTTGTTCAACACCACATGGGTGAGCCGTTCAATGTTGGTCATCTGGGTGTCGCTGTCCCCCAGGCCAAATTCTGCAGCCAATGCGCGAAGCGACCGGGCATCCGCAGGCAGCCGCTTCAGCAGCTTTTGATTGCGCTGAATGATCGCGCGGTAATTGGTAATGGTATCGATGATCTTCGAGACGGGCGTGCCTCCCCGACGGATAGCGGCAAATACATCGTCTGCACTGGCACCACCCTGAAGAAGCTCTTTAATCTCGGGCGCGAAGAAAGTTTCTTCGGCGGATCCAGCCACGAAGCGATAGCATGGCTTACCCTGAGCGTGACGATACATCACCGCGCAATAGAGCCCCGTATGTCGCCGGTACTCAAAAATGATGAGACTTTGAAAGGTGGGCAGATAGTAGTCCAAAAAGGACAGCTTCCCCGATGCCTTGGTGACGATCCGTTCTGGCTCTTCACCAAAGAAGGCCGGAACAAGCGCCAGAACAGACGTTTTGCCGGCCCCGTTCACACCACCCAGGTGCGTTCGTTCACGGCAGTCGATTTTGATGGTTCGTCCCCTCACCTGCTTGAAGGAATGGTGCAGGACGATGCTTTCTAATCCGTAACTTACAGTTTCGCCAGACAAACTGATTTCCCCATAACGGCAGGTCATTCTAAATACCCGCAGTATACAGTGAATAGTTCCCGGACAAAGCCATGGGCTTGGCGCGGACCATCACCACCGGCAATGGTCAACGCGCCATAAGGGTTGTTGCAACCCACCACCCGAAAACCGGACGGTTCGCTTATGCCACATCCACCAGCACGAGTTCGCTGTCTTCCCGGGCACTGACCTTCAGCAGTCGTTCATTGCTAATCGCAACGCCGTCGCCGGCTGAGGCTACCACACCATTCACTTCAATCTTGCCGGTTGCTGGCACCAGATAGACCCTGCGCCCTGCAGCAATGTGGTATTCGGTACTCTGACCTGCCTCCAGGGTTGCTGCTACCATGCGAGCATCCGTTCGGATTGGCAAAGCCTCGTCATCACCGGGCAGACCACTGGCGAGGGTAACGAAAGACCCACTTCGCTCACCTTTTGGAAACGGCTTGGTGCCCCAGATCGGTGGCAGGCCCGCTTCATTGGGCATGATCCAGATCTGGAAGATCTGGGTAGCTTCGCCCTCTTCGTTCATCTCACTATGAGCAATGCCTGTTCCGGCACTCATCACCTGGACATCGCCGGCCTCAGTGCGACCCTTGTTGCCAAGACTGTCCTGGTGCGTAATGGCACCCTTGCGCACATAGGTGATGATTTCCATATCGCGGTGCGGATGGCGCGGAAAACCCGAATGCGGAGCAATGGTATCGTCATTCCACACTCTGAGGTTGCCCCAGTGCATACGGTTGGGATCATAATATTCGGCGAACGAAAAATGGTGGCGAGTATCGAGCCAGCCATGATGGGCACCGCCGAGTTCACTGTGAGGTCTAAGTTCAATCATTGTAAGATCTCCTGCTTCGTCTAAACCGTGACGGTTAGATCATCTTGCCTTGAGGGATCAGGACGATCTTTTCAGACCCACCCTCGTTCACCTTATGGTAGGCCGCAACTGCCTCCGAGAGCGGCAACTCGGTAAAGTCGTCAGGAATCGGTAGATCACCCTCAAACGCTGCGCTTATTCGCTCAAGCATCTTCGCGCAATCCTCCAGGCTGTATAGCAGCGAGTTGATGCCTATGATCGAGCCGCCGCGGCGGTACAGATTGAGAACGGGCATACTGATCATCCCATCCACCGGCGCTGCGATGACCACGATGCGCCCGAACGCACCTACCGAATTAACCGCCGCAGGCAGCCAGTAGCCGGTGGTATCAAAAATGACCTCGGGCGATTGCTGCTGGAAGCACTCTTGCGCCTGCTCTGGCAATTGCTCCGCTTCTGCTAATTGAAAAGCACTGATACCTTGCGCTTCGAGTTCCCTCACAACCTCGGCACGGCGCACGCCCAGCACAACATCAGCGCCCCTTGCTTTGGCCAGTGCCTGGGCTGCTTTGGCCACCGCCCCGGCACCTATGATCAGGAACCGGGTGCCAGCTTGAACCTGGCTTCGCTCCAAGGCATCCCATGAAGTGATGTATGGAACGCCGAAGGTAGCCGCCTGGGCAAAGGTCAGCGATTCCGGCTTGGGCGCAACTGCGGTTGCCGGCAGAACCACATACTGAGCATGACACCCGTCCCGGTTGAAACTGAAGCCTGTACCGGTGCCGCCCCAGACTGCTTTGCCCAGCAGTTCTGCCGAGCCCTCCACAACAACACCCGAGAAGTCCCTGCCGGGAATGCGCGGCGTGGTGGTGTAAGGAAAGCGCCCGAGAACGTTCTTCAAATCGCTGGGGTTCAGGCCCGTAGCCCGAACCTCAATCAGAACCTCTCCGGCACCGGGTACAGGCCTCGGCAGGTCACATAATTGCAGCGAATCGAGAGAGCCCGCTTCTGAAAACTGTATGGCTTGCATAATCGACCTCAGTGATTAAATTCAGAGTTTTGACAGATAAGCCAGTGTAGGGCGATCAGCAGGCTCATGGGAATGAGCAACACCCACTGATCTCATCAAGCCATTGCTTAGCGGCTGGCACCACCGAAACGCTCCAGAAGCACCTTGTCCAAGGCAAATCGTCCGGCGCCCTGAACTACCAGGGCCGAGGAAACTACAAACAAGGTCAAGGCGTACTCGTAACCGTTGTTAGCCATAAACAAACCATTACCAATATGCACGGCAAAAATGGCAATCAGCATGGCAAAGGCGACAACCAATGCGGCAGGGCGTGTCAGCAAGCCCAACAATAACGCCAGCCCACCGAAGAACTCCGCGCCGCCAGCCATTAGCGCCATCAAATAACCAGGCTCGAGCCCGATGCTGGCCATCCACTGCCCGGTTCCTTCCAAGCCATAGCCTCCGAACCAGCCGAAAAGCTTCTGCGCACCGTGTGCCGCCAAAATCAGTCCAACCGGTACCCGCAAAATCAGCGCCGCATAACCGCCGTTGGAATTGAACAAGGCTTGTGTAATTTTAGAGTTCATCATCATTCCCCGAATAGTGATCTGTTGACTTCCCTCTGAAGCCGCGCGCTCCAGATGATGAACCTACTTTACTATCGCCAATAAAGAAGAATAAGATGACGATCATTGCATCATTATCAACAAAACGTTGATAATCACACAATCTGGATGAGCCTATGGATCGCATCGACGCTATGCGCGCCTTCGTTACGGTGGTGGGTGAAGGCGCCTTCACCCGCGCCGCCGAGCGGCTGGACATCTCCCCACAGCTGGTCAGTAAGTATGTCTCCCAGCTTGAGCAACACCTGAGTGTACGCCTGCTCAACCGCACCACTCGCCGGATTCACTTAACCGAAGCTGGCACCAGCTATCATCAGCGAGCGCAACAGATACTGCACGACATTGATGACATGGAGAGCCAGATTGGAGACCTGCAAACCGAGGCTCGCGGCCTGCTAAGGATCAGTGCGCCTGTTTCCTTTGCTATCCGCCATATGGCGCCGCTGCTGCGCGAGTTTCAGAAGGCTCATCCGGGCGTAGGCATCGATTTGCAGCTGAATGATCGAAAAGTCGACGTGGTTGAGGAGGGGTTCGACATAGTCCTGCGGATCGGCCACTTGAAAAGCTCTTCGCTGATCGCCAAACCAATTGCACCGATCCGCATGGTTGTGTGCGCCTCACCGGCCTACCTCAAACAAAACGGCACTCCCCAATACCTGGAAGATCTTCAGGGTCACCGCTACCTGCGCTACAGCTACATAGAGCTGGATGCCAGCCAACCATTGCACCGATGGCTGCAAAACAATGGCCAAAACGACAGCAACGGTATGACCAGCAACAACGGCGATGTACTGGTCGAATCCGCTATTGCGGGAGCAGGGATTGCCTTGCAGCCTACGTTTATTTCAGGCCCGGCAATCAAGGAAGGAAAGCTGCAGGTTATCCTGCAGGAGTATGAACCTGAACCCATGGGGCTCTATGCGGTCTATGCCCACCGGCAACTGTTGGCGAGCAAAGTTCGGAGTTTTGTTGATTTTATCGATGGCTACTTTGGCGACCCGCCCTACTGGGATTGAGGCTGCAAGGGGTTTCTTGGTTAGGCGACATGTTCTGAGATCGTCAGAGAGACTTTTTATGCCCCAAACGAAAAAAGGCAAATCAGTATGTTACTGATTTGCCTTTAAAATATGGTAGCGGGGGCAGGATTCGAACCTACGACCTTCGGGTTATGAGCCCGACGAGCTACCAGACTGCTCCACCCCGCATCAAACTGGTTGTTACCGGGTTGCCCCGATCAACGTGCGCGTATATTAAGGACTCGGGAGAACATTGTCAATTACTGTTTTCGAAGAGATCCGTAGGGTATTGCAGGGCTTCTGCCACAGATGTCACCGGAGCCTTGAAGAAACCGACCTGCTCTATCGCGTCTTGAACCGGACGGAAGGACTTGCGGTGCTCTGGCGTTACGCCCAACCGGAACAGCGCTTCCAGGTGCACGGGTGTGGGATAACCCTTGTGTTGGGCCAGGCCGTAACCGGGGTATTGCAACTCCATCTCTGCCATCTCCCGGTCTCGGGTTACTTTGGCGATAATGGATGCTGCACTGATCGCCTCCACCCGGCTATCCCCTTTTATCACCGGCTCTGAGGGCCAGTGCCACTTCGGGCATTTGTTGCCATCTACCAATACGTATTCCGGCAGGATTTTCAGACCGGCAACGGCACGTTCCATAGCCACCATTGTGGCCTGGTAGATATTGATCTGGTCGATCTCACGGGCCTCACAACGGCCCAAAGACCAAGCCGTTGCGTGTTCAATGATTTCGTCGTACAGAGCGTTACGTTTTTTTTCCGTGAGCTTTTTGGAATCTGCCAGCCCTGCGATGGGCCGGTCGGGATCCAGAATCACGGCGGCCGTTACAACCGCGCCGATGAGCGGGCCACGCCCAACTTCATCAACGCCGGCCAGAAGCCTTCCCTGATACGCACACTCAAAAGGTGGCAGTACTGGCGCGCGGGCCATTTAGTGGGCCCTCTTTTCAAGAAGCGTCGAGATTGCCTGGGCCGCTTTCTCATCGGCATCCTGTCTCAATGTGTGGTGAAGCTCTGTAAATGCCTCCACCAGTCGATCACGCTCCTGCTGGTTTTCCATGCGCTCCAACACGGCTGCGCCAAGTGATTCTGGTGTCGCGTCGTCCTGCAAAAGCTCAGGAACCAAAGGTTGCTTTGCCAACAGGTTGGGCAATGAAACGTGAGGCACTTTCACCAAGCGGGATAGAAGTGCGTAGCTGACGTTGCTCAAGCGGTAACCCACTACCATGGGTTTCTTCAGCAGCATTGCCTCAAGGGTCGCCGTTCCGGAAGCTAGCAATACAACATCTGAGGCGGCCATCACCTCGCGGGACCGACCTCTCACAATGGTGACCTGCAACTTCACTTCAAGCGCTTCAATAAGGTCGCGAACCTGCTTTTCCCGTTCACGATTAACACAGGGTATAACCAACTGCACATCCGGCCGCTTAGCCTGTATCCAGCGTGCAGCTTCCAGAAACAGGGTTCCCAGACGTTCAACCTCGCCGGCTCTGCTTCCTGGCAGTACGGCTAACAAGGGTACGTTCTCATCAAGCCCCAGCTCCTGACGGGCTTTGCTTGTCTCCGGGACAACAGGAATACGATCAGCGAGAGGGTGCCCTACGAACGCAACGGGCACGTTATGCTCTTCATAAAACCTGGCCTCAAACGGCAGCAGGGTGAGCATAAGATCAACGGATTTGGCGATTTTGAAGATTCGCTTTTGCCGCCAGGCCCAAACGGAAGGGCTTACGTAATGAACGGATGGGATACCGGCTTCATGGCAACGCCGCTCAATAGCAAGGGTGAAATCCGGGGAATCAATGCCGATAACCACATCTGGTGGTGTAGCAAAGAAATAGCTTAGCAGTCGGGCGCGGATACTGAAGAGTTCCCGGATGCGACCAAGAACTTCAACCAGCCCCATCACAGAGAGCCGCTCCATGGGAACCAGAGAGTGGAAGCCTTCGGAAACCATCTCATCGCCACCGATGCCGACAAATCGCGCGTTAGGGTATCGATTGCGAAGCGAGCGGATCAGGCCGGCACCGAGAATATCTCCCGATGCCTCTCCTGCGATCATGGCAAAGGTTATTCTGCGATCACTGACAATCGCATTAGTCAGGGGATAATCCATCAACCGGAGCTCCTGCCTGCTCAGCGGATAATGCCGCGATGAGCTCCTCGCAGGGAGTCGATAAGCACGCGCACTTCCGGCGTATCAGCGTAGGCATCTTCCAGCGTTTCGACGGCCTGCTCTGTGGTCAGGCCCTGACGGTAGATAACCTTGTAAGCGCGCCGCAGGATCATCAGCACCTCTTTGTCGAAACCACGCCGCTTGAGACCCTCAACGTTCATGCCGTGAGGCTCCGCCGACTGGCCAGCTGCCATCACATAAGCTGGAATATCCTTAAGGACGATACTCCCACCGGCGGCCATACTGTGCGGCCCGATATTACAGAACTGGTGCACCATAGTGCCGCCGCCCAGAATAGCGTGATCCCCAACTTTTACGTGGCCTGCCAGCGTTGCGCAGTTCGCAAGGATGATGTTGTCACCTATAACGCAATCGTGGGCCACATGCACATAAGCCATAAGCAAATTGTTGCTGCCAACCCGGGTTTCACCTCGGTCCTGCACTGTACCCCGATGAATGGTGCAGTTCTCGCGGATAACGTTGTTATCGCCGATAACCAGTGTTGTTGGCTCCCCGGCGTACTTTTTATCCTGGCACTCTTCACCAATGCTGCAAAACTGGAAAATCCGGTTGTTCCGGCCGATTACCGTTGGCCCTTTCACAACCACATGGGAGAGGATTTCTGTGCCTTCGCCGATCTCAACGTTCGGGCCAATATAAGTCCACGGGCCAACCGTTACGTTATCCGCAAGTTTGGCTGACGGGTCTACAATCGCCTGAGGATGAACACCCGACCAGTCATTTGTCGCCATCAGACTTCTCTCTCAGCGGTCAGTATCTCCGCCACACAGACGACTTGACCATCGACCAGTGCACGACAATCAAATTTCCAGATACCACGTTTACTCGATATAAGCTGCGACTCCATACACATGCGGTCTCCCGGCGCCACCGGGCGTTTGAACCGCGCCTTACTGGATCCAGCCAAGTACTGTGCCAGCCCGTCTGACGGTTTCCGCCCCACCGTCACAAACCCGAGAATGCCTGAAAGCTGGGCCATGGCCTCGATAATCAGTACACCTGGCATAATCGGGTTACCTGGGAAATGGCCGGCAAAGAACGGCTCATTAAAGGAGATGTTCTTGTAACCCTTAATCGAACTTGACTTTTCAATCTCGGTAACCCGATCTACCAGCAAAAACGGATAGCGGTGCGGCAGATATTCCAGTATTTCATCGATATACATCATTTTATCGGCCTCAGCCCTCTGATTTCTTTTCCAGTTCTTTAACGCGCCGTGCCAGAGCATCGAGCTGGCGGAAACGCACGGCGTTCTTGCGCCATCGCCGATTCGTATCTGCGCTGGTGCCGGAAGAATAGACTCCCGGCTCCCGAATGTCTCCGGTTACCAGGGTCATACCCGTCAGGTGCACCCCGTTTGCAATTTCCAGGTGTCCGGCCACTCCGGAGGCTCCGCCAAATACACAGTGGCTTCCAATCCGTGTGCTGCCCGCAATCCCGACCATAGCGGCCATGGCACTGTGATCACCAATGCGGACGTTGTGAGCAATCTGAATGAGATTATCGAGCTTCACACCATTACCAATAATGGTGTCATCCAATGCACCACGATCAATCGTTGTATTCGCGCCAACCTCAACATCATCGCCAAGAATGACACGCCCGAGTTGCGCGATTCTGTGCCATTGGCCTTTTTCATTGGCAAAACCGAACCCATCAGAACCAATCACAGCGCCACTGAGGATATGGCAGCGCTGCCCTATAACCACATCGTGGGCCAAGGTAACTCTGGCGCGAATAATTGAGCCAGGGCCAATACTGGTTCTGGCTCCAATAACGCAGCCTGCACCAATTACAACCTGCTCACCAATTACAACATCCGCTTCGATAACGGCGTTGGGGCCGATACTGGCGCTGGTCGCTATTATCGCACTGGCATCAACCACGGCCGCAGGATGAATGCCGGGCGGCGCGACTGGCGCCGGATCAAACCAGTGGCTGAGACGAGCGTAGCCCAGGTACGGATTATCGAGTAACAAAACATTGTTCGGACGATCCCCCGCAGCTACCGGCGATAAAATAACCGCTGCAGCCCGGGTATCCGCCATGTGCCTTGCGTAGGCGGGATTTGCCAGAAAGCTGAGCTGATCCGGGCCAGCTGCCTGAAGAGTCGCAAGGCCGGAAACCCGGACCTCAGGATCGCCGCGAAGCTCTGCTCCCAGAGCTTTTGCGATTTCCCCAAGCCGGTAAGACTTTTCTGTCATCAGGCGCTCCAAAACACGCTCACGAGCCCGGGGGCCCTCCGGCAGGAATTAACGATTCAGCTTATCCAGAAGCTGCGAGGTCAGGTTCATTTCCGGCTTCACATAGACAACAGCTTCACTTGGCAGAATCAGATCAAGATCGTTTTCTTCCAGCAGCTCTTTCACCGACGCGTCTACCTCAGGGCGAGCTTCTTCAAGAAACGCCTGCTTACGCTGGTTAACGGTGGAGTCGAGACGCTGCTTAAGAAAGTTGAATTCCTTGACCTTCTCCTGAAATTCACCAGCAAGCTTGTTACGCTCGCTCTCATTCATCATCGCACCGTCTTTTTCCAGACGCTCCTTTAACTTGCGGGCGGCCTCCTGAGTTTCGCGGACTTTTTCCTCGTCGCCGGCAAAGTCCTTCTGAAGGACTTCACTGAACGCCTTGGCATCGTTGGACGAAAACAAAGCTTGGCGCAGATCTACAACACCAATGCGGGTTTCCGCCACGGCAGGCAATGCCAGCGCCATAGCTGCAGCAAATATCAGTACGCTTCTGAACATAATAGGTCTCCGGAGTTTCATTCGTTCTTGTTTCTCAAATTTCTGATTCAGAATGTCTGGCCCAGTGAGAACTGGAATATCTGAGTATCGTCACCAGGCTTGTCGTTCAGCGGCTTGGCAAGGCTGAATGCCAGGGGGCCTACCGCTGTAATCCACTGGAACCCCACCCCGGCTGACAAACGCACCTCGTCAGTACTCGGATGGAATCCGCGATCTGTATCGAACACCTGCCCGGCATCCAGAAAGAATGCCGTCCGCATGGAGCGGCTATCACCGGCGAACGGTGTCGGGAAGATCAGTTCCAGGGAACCCTCAGTGAGGAGATTACCACCGAAAGGATCAGGGTCGGAGAAATCGTTGACCGCGTTGGTGGCCCGCCTTCCGAGCGAGTTAGCTTGATACCCCCGGACTGACCCATAGCCGCCGGCATAAAAATGCTCATAAAATGGCATGATTGAGCGGCTTCCGTAGCCATCACCATAGCCAATATCTGTTCTTGTGCGCAGCACCCAGCGATTGGTATCTGTGAGCGGGAAATAAAAGTCGGTTTTGTGGCTCACTTTGTAGAATGTGAGATCACTGCCGGGCACTGCGACATCAAGCGACAACGAGTGGCTGTAACCGTCTGAGGGCAATACACCACGGTTAAGAGTGCTACGGCGCCAGCTGCCAAACAGGAAATAGTTATTGAATGAGTCACCTTCCTCATCTATAAAGTCACTCACTTCCTGAGAAGTGAATACGCCGCCTTTGACCTTGGAGAGCGTGTATCCGAGCCCGAAGTTCAGTCGCGTGATGCTGTCCGTAGGATAACCAAAGGTAAGACGGCCGCCATACTCGTCCAGAAGGTAAGAAGTAATGTCCTCTTCTTGGTAGTCCGTTTTTCGGGCAAACACGCTGAAGCCCCGGCTGACGCCGTCCACCGTGTAGTAAGGATCCATGTAAGAGATATTGGCACTCTTGACCGAATCGCTGACGTTCACACCAAACGATACGCGCTTGCCGGTGCCGAAGAAGTTGTTTTCGGAGACATTGGCACCAAGGATGATACCGGAATCCTGAGAGAATCCCACGGAAGCAGAGAGGCTGCCTGTTGGCTGCTCTTCTACAGAGTAGTTCACATCAACCAGGTCGTCTGTTCCCGGCACAGGAAGCGTGTCCACATTGACCGACTTGAAAAAACCAAGCCGCTCGAGACGACTTTTGGAAAACTCGATGCGATCCGAGGAGGCAATACCGCCTTCCATTTGCGTCATTTCCTGGCGCAAAACATCGTCCCGTGTGGATACATTCCCGTCAAAGTTGATCCGACGAACATAAGCCCTCTTGCCCGGTTCAACAAAAAAGGTAACGGCAGCAGTATTACCTTCACCTGGCTCAGGCACGGCATTCACACTGGCAAAGGCATAACCTTCTTTACCCAGCCGGAACGCCAGTGTTTCCGAGATCGCCGTCATGCGGGCACGGGAGAATACATCCCCCTCATCCACCGGAATAAGTTCCCGCAATTCTTCTTCATCAATAATGAGGTTACCGCGGAGCCGGATCTCGGAGATCGTGTACTGCGGCCCTTCGTCCAATGCTATCGCAATAAAGACCTGCCGCTTATCAGGCGAAATGGAAACCTGACTGGATTCGACATTGAAGTCCAGATAACCACGGTCGAGGTAGAATGAGCGCAGCGTTTCCAGATCGCCACCCAAACGTTCCCGGGCGTATTTGTCTGAGTTAGTAAGGGAGTTCCACCAGCTGCTGGTTCGCAGCTCGAACAGATCGCGCAATTGCTCATCGCTGAAGTCCCGGTTACCCACCAGGTTAATGTGCTGGATGGCAGCAACCGTACCTTCGTTAATATCCAGACGAATGGCAACACGATTACGCGGCAGCACTTCGGCGGTTGCTTTCACCCGAGCATTGTAACGCCCCTGGCCAATGTAAGAGCGCAAAATCTCCAGCTCCAGCCGCTCCAGCGTTGCTCGACGAAACACCTGACCTTCCTGAAGGCCGGCACCTGCCAGAGCATCCATGAGCATGTCGGTTTCGATATTCTTGTTGCCTTCAATTTCGATCGAGGTGATCGAAGGGCGTTCCCGCACGGTAAGGATAAGAATACCGGAATCCCGACTGGCTTCTATATCAGTGAACAAACCGGTCCGGAAGAGTGATTTGATCGCATCTGCCAGTTCCGTTTCGTCCATCTGCTCACCGATATTGACGGGGAAAGCGGAAAAAACGGTACCCGCAGAAACACGCTGCAAGCCTTCCACCTCAATATCTGCAACCGTAAATTCATCTGCAAATGCTGGCGTCATGCCGGTTGCGGCAACAGCGAGGCCAACGGCTAAACCTAGAAGAGAACGTCTCATTCAATTATTTCGCCTGGTTAATGCGCGTAAGGAGCCCGCAATTCTCACAACCGCATCAGGTCGTTGTAAAGAGCAAACACCATTAATGTGAGGATCATTGCCATACCAATTCGTAATCCAAGGGCCTGAACCTCGTCCGAGAGCGGTTTTTTGCGGATGGCCTCGATGGTGTAATACACGATGTGACCACCATCCAGAACCGGCACCGGCAACAGGTTGAGAATACCCAGGCTGACACTGAGATAAGCCAGAAAACGAACAAAACCTTCAAATCCGGAACTGACACTGGCCTCCGCCACTCGGGCAATGGTAATAGGACCACTGAGATTACTGGGGGAAAGCAGCCCTGTAACCATCTTTTTAATGGCAACAAGGGTGAGGCGGGTATCCGCCCAGGTTTCATCCAGCGCAACAGGAATCGCCGCCAGGGGACCGTAGCGAACCTCCCGCAGCACATTGTCGGGCCAGGAAATAGCCTCAACTCCGGCACCTACAAACCCGATTATCTCACCATCATCCTGTTTTTTTGCTTCCGGGGTAATCTGTACAGATTGCCCCGAGCCCGCGCGCTCGACAGTAAGAGCCAGCGTTTGCTCGGGTGCATTGCGAATAAAATCAACCAGTTCAAACCAGTTACTCACTGGCTCATCGTTCACCGCGAGGATGCGATCTCCTGCCTGCAGGCCTGCGGCCTGTGCGCGGCCGCCATCTGAAATCTGACCAAGAACGGCGGGCACATCCGGTCGCCACGGGGTAATACCGAACTCCGCAAGCGGGTCAGGAGTTTCATCGCTCAAGCTCCAGCCGCCGAGTTCGCCACTCAAAGTTCCCCGAGTTCCGCCACCGGACACGTCCAGAGTTATCAGGCCGCGCTCGCCCACACGCTCAAGAATGCGCATATTCACGTCTCGCCAGGAACTTACCCGGTGCCCGTCAACTGCATGAATTTCCATCCCCTCCTGCAAGCCAACCTGCGCGGCAACGCTTTTCCCCGTAATTTCACCGACAATCGGCGCAACTTGGGTAACACCCACTACACTGAGTACCCAATAGGCAAAAATTGCGAACAAAAAATTGGCAATCGGGCCTGCTGCCGCAATGGCAATTCGCTGGGAAGGCGGTTTGGAGGTAAAGGCCTGATCCCTGAGTTCGTCGGGGACCGGCCCTTCACGCTCATCGAGCATTTTGACATAGCCACCCAGCGGGATAGCCGCTATGGCAAACTCGGTACCATGGCGGTCATACCACGAGAATAACGGTTTACCAAAACCTACTGAAAAACGAAGTACCTTAACCCCACATCGGCGCGCTACCCAAAAATGGCCATACTCATGCAGGGTGACGAGTATGCCCAAGGTAAGCGCGAGAGCAAGTACGGTTTGAATAATCTGCATAGCTTTCCTGGTATTGGCGCCAGCACGGCGAAAATCTTTAACTTATATCAGACTGCTAAGAGGCCGATCTGTTCCCACGCCCGTTGCCGTGCTTCCGAGTTTTTCGCGAAGATGACATCAAAGCTATCTGCGGGCACTACGGGCGTTACCGCAAGCGTCCTCTCAATAACAACGGGTATATCCGTAAACGCCAAATTCCCCTTCAGGAACTCGGCCACCGCAACTTCGTTCGCAGCATTCAGTACCGCAGGCGCGGTACCGCCAATCTCAAAGGCTTCAGCCGCTAACCGCAGACAGGGAAAGCGCAAAAGATCCGGTCGTTCAAAGTGAAACCGCCCTATCTTGAACAGATCCAGCTGCTCAACCCCGGCATCAATACGTTCCGGCCACGCCAGGCCGTTGGCAATGGGCGTACGCATATCCGGACTGCCCAGCTGAGCCAGCACAGAGCCGTCCGCATACTCTACCATGGAGTGAATAATACTTTCCGGGTGTACGTGAACCTCAATACGGTCTGGCGTAATGTTAAACAGCCAACACGCTTCAATCAGCTCAAGCCCCTTATTCATCAGGGTTGCTGAATCCACAGAGATCTTCTGCCCCATGGACCAGTTCGGGTGAGCGCAGGCCTGAACCGGCGTAACAGAGCGTAGAGCTTCCGCGCTGTGCTCCCGGAAAGGTCCGCCGGAAGCCGTCAGAAGAATACGAGTAATGCCGGCCCCATCCGGGTCGCGAACTTTATCCGCTGGCAGGCATTGGAAGATTGCGTTGTGCTCGGAGTCTATAGGTAACAACTCGGCGCCAGAGGCCAATACGGCGTCCATAAAAAGCTTGCCAGACATAACCAGCGCTTCTTTGTTAGCCAGCAGCACTCGCTTCCCAGCGCGCACGGCTGCGAGAGTGGGCGCCAGCCCCGCGGCCCCCACAATCGCCGCCATAACGGTACATGCTTCCGGAGCGGAGGCGACTTCGCACAACCCCGACTCTCCACTTCGAACAGAAATATCCGGGAGATCCGAAAGCAGATCTGCCAGTCTTTGCGCCGCTGGCACATCTGCCATTACGGCAACTTCAGGGCGAAACTCACGGCACAGCAGCGCGAGTTCCTCAGCGCGAGTTCCGGCCGTCAACGCATACACAGAAAACCGTCCGGGATGGCGGCGAATAACATCCAGAGTCGAGAGCCCGATTGACCCCGTGGCCCCGAGCACCGTAATAGAGCGAGCGGCCGTACTCAAAAGGACCCGACCGTCGTCAGCCAGCCAAGCTGGGTGATAATAAGCGCAAATACCGGAATTGCGGCAGTGAGACTGTCGATGCGATCCATGATTCCACCGTGCCCGGGCAGCAGCCGGCTGCTGTCCTTGATACCCCTGAAGCGCTTGAGCATACTTTCCAGCAGATCTCCAAGCACTGACACCATGCCCGTTATCAGGCTCGCGACGACCAGCATGATGGTTTCAGCAGTGCTGGCCGAGGCAAGGACACTAACAATCACAGCAAACGCACCAACGGCTGCCAGGCCGCCCCATACTCCCGCCCAGGACTTACCAGGACTGACTCTCGGCGCGAGCTTGGCCTTACCAAAGGCCTTGCCGGCAAAGTAAGCGCCAATGTCCGCCACCCAGACAACACAAAACACGTAAAGAATAACCATCAGATTGTTGTCGGTACTGCCAAATTGAAACCCGCCTGCCCGAAGGTAATTCAGACCAACCCATGCGGGCACCAGAACCAACACCCCCATAAGCGCTCTCACCGACACACTGCCCCAACGCTCTGAACCCGCCGGATAACTGCGAACCAGAAAGAAGCAGGCAAACCACCAGGCAAGGGCAAGCCAAAGCACTGCAACAGCAGGCACATCAAGAAGGCTATAGAGAATTATTGCAATCACTACCGCATAACCAACCCGGCCCGGTTGCTGCTCAAAACCGGACATATTGGCCCATTCCCAGGCACCCAGTGTGATTATCGCAGCGGTAAACAGCGCAAAACCCAAAGGCGGCAGGAAAAAGATGCCACCAATAGCGATGGGAGCAAGGATAAGAGCGGTAATGATTCGGGTTTTTAGCACAATAGAGGTCACTATGGTTCGTTATTGTTGTGACGGACTGGCTGTAATCTGGTCATCCGTCTGACCAAAGCGACGCTGGCGCCCGGCATAGACCTGCAACGCTTTGCGCATCTCGTCTTCTTTGAAGTCCGGCCAGAATACGGGCGAGAAATACAGCTCGGTGTAGGCCAGGTGCCAAAGCATGAAGTTGCTTATCCGCTGCTCCCCCGCCGTACGAATCATAAGGTCTGGCACGGGAAGATCGCCAATGCTCAGATGCTGTTGGATAAGATCATCGGTAATGTCAGATGGCTGAAGCTGACCCGCTTTCACCTGTTCGGCAACCTGTCTGGTAGCCTGAGCGATATCCCAATGGCCGCCGTAGTTTGCGGCAATGACGAGCGTCATTGTGGTGTTATTGCTGGTGAGTTGCTCCGCCTTAGCCATGAGTTCTTGCAGCGTCGGACTGAACGCAGAGCGGTCACCGATAATGCGCAGGCGTATATCATTGCGGTGAAGTTTTCTGACTTCCCGTTCCAAAGCAAAAACAAACAGCTTCATCAAGGCCGAAACTTCGTCCTGGGGGCGGCGCCAGTTTTCGCTTGAGAAAGCGAATAACGTGAGCACCTCCACCCCTTCCCGGGCACAGACCTCAACAACAGACTTTACCGCGCCCACTCCGGCCTTGTGCCCTGCCACCCCTTTTAGCCGGCGCTCTTTGGCCCACCGGTTATTACCGTCCATGATAATGGCCACATGCCGGGGCCGGCTATCAGCCGACACCGGAATCTCTGCGGATACTGTTCCCGTCATGAAATCCCCTGTGCGTCCAGCAGAAAACCCACCAGCCGCGCGTTTCGCTTGAAAGTGAACCGAGGCAATCAGACCGCCATCAGATCCTCTTCTTTCGCTTTGAGCATTTTCTCAACTTCAGCAATATAGCGGTCAGTGAGCTTCTGGATTTCTTCCTCACCCCTGCGCTCGTCGTCTTCGCTAATGTCTTTATCTTTCAGCAGCTCTTTCATCGTGCTGTTTGCATCGCGACGGGCATTCCGGATAGAAACACGACCATTCTCGGCATCCGCTTTCGACTGCTTTACCATGTTTCTGCGGGTTTCTTCAGTCAGCATCGGCATCGGGATACGAATCAAATCACCGCTGGTTGCCGGGTTAAGACCGAGATCAGCCATCATAATGGCTTTTTCGATAACCGGAACCAGGTTCTTTTCCCAAGGTGATACGGCAAGTGTACGGTTGTCTTCAACGTTAACGCTCGCGACCTGCTTCAGAGGCGTTTCCTGACCGTAGTAGTTAACCATCACGCTGTCCAGAATAGACGGGTGAGCACGGCCGGTACGGATCTTGTTGAAAGCCGAGTGCAGAGATTCAAGGCTCTTGGTCATTTTCTTTTCGGCTTCTGCTTTTATGTCATTAATCACGTAATCATCCTCAATTTGTTCGTCGGGCTATCATAAAACCCGTTATTCAATCAGTGTACCTTCTTTTTCACCGGTCACGATGCGCGTCAGGGCGCCCGGACGCTTCATATCAAAAACACGCAGCGGCATTCCGTGATCCCGCGCCAGGCAGATAGCGGTCAGATCCATCACGCCCAGCTTTTTGTCGAGCACCTGATCATAAGTCAGTCTTTCGTACCTTACCGCAGTCGGGTCAAGGTGCGGATCTGCAGAGTAAACACCATCCACCTTGGTGGCTTTCAGTACCGCGTCTGCTTCAATCTCGATACCACGCAGGCAGGCTGCTGAATCTGTCGTGAAGAAAGGATTGCCGGTACCAGCACAAAATATAACCACATCACCATCTTTCAGATCGCGAACAGCGCGGCGGCGATCATAATGCTCAACAATACCACTCATGGGAATGGCCGACATAACGCGGGTGCGAATGTTCGAGCGCTCAAGAGCATCACGCATAGCCAAGCCGTTCATAACGGTTGCCAGCATGCCCATGTGATCGCCGGTAACCCGATCCATACCGGCAGCGCTGAGTGAGGCGCCCCGAAACAGGTTGCCGCCGCCAATAACGAGGCCAACCTGAACACCGATGCCTATCAGTGCACCGATTTCAAGCGCCATACGATCAAGAACTTTGGGATCAATACCGAAATCATGATCACCCAGAAGGGCCTCGCCGCTGAGCTTGAGCAAAACACGATTGTATCTTGGCTGGTTTTTCGATGGTGTCGGCATACTGATCCCCTTTTCGTCTGTTGACTGCTATCCGGCGTGATACGCATTGCAGGCTTGTATCTGACATACTCCTTGAAAAAAGGGGGATCTCAGATACAAGCCCGCCACGAGAGCCGGAAAAATCCAACTAACGTGGCAGACTCAGGTAGCGCTATACGTGGTTATCACAGCGCCCAGAAAAATCAGGCCTTGCCTGTACCGCCTGCAGCGGCGACCTCAGCAGCAAAGTCTACTTCTTCTCTTTCAATGCCTTCGCCCACTTCCAGGCGAACGAAACCGACCAGTTCGCCGCCAGCAGCCTTGATCAGCTCACCCACGGTCTGTTCCGGGTTCTTGACGAAGGGCTGCTCTACAAGGCTGTGCTCCTTGAGGAACTTCTTGATCCGGCCGCCCATCATTTTCTCAACGATCTCGGCGGGCTTGCCTGCCATATCCGGCTGAGCCTTGATGACATCCTTTTCTTTTTCGAGCTCGTCAGCCGGCATATCTTCCGGCCTTGCAACACGCGGGTTAACCGCAGCAGCGTGCATAGCGATATCGCGAGCCAGCTCGGCGTCACCTGCAGTCAGAGCAACAACTGAGGCAATCTTGTTGGTGCTGTGAACATAGCCACCAACAACCGGGCCTTTGATTTCAACGACACGGCGCACCGTAACGTTCTCGCCAATTTTCTGAACCAGCGCTTCGCGCTTGGCTTCCAACTCGCCTGCCATCAGCTTGGCAACGTCGGTCTCACCTTTCTCGAAGGCAAGGTTCAGAACGTCGTTGGCAAAATCGATGAAGTTGTCGTCGCGGGCAACGAAGTCCGTTTCGGAATTCACTTCAACGATATAGGCAGCGGTATTGTCGTCAGAAATCTTGATCAACGAGACGCCTTCAGCGGCTGTGCGACCGGCTTTTTTGGCGGCTTTGAGGCCGGAAGACTTGCGCAACTCTTCGATCGCACCGTCTACACTACCTTCAGATTCAACCAGAGCCTTTTTGCACTCCATCATGCCAAGACCAGTGCGCTCACGCAGTTCTTTGACCATTGCAGCGGTAATTGCAGCCATGTTCAATCCTCTTAACTTTTTCGAATTCGGTGGGGAGGCATACCCAAAACATGCCCGGGTATGCCTTACATCTCAAAAGTGAAGCTGACGCATCACTCAGCAGCCGGAGCGGCTTTTGCAGTCTCTTCGGCGACTTCAACAAACTCGTCAGCGCCTGCGCTGCCAGCCTGCGCTGCTTCCAGACATGTGTCAGCAACAGCTTTCACGTAGATCTGAATCGCACGGATAGCGTCATCGTTACCGGGGATTACATAATCAACGCCATCGGGATTGCTGTTGGTATCGACTACGCCGATAACGGGGATACCCAGCTTATTGGCTTCCTTGATAGCGATACGCTCGTGATCGACGTCGATAACAAACAACGCGTCAGGCAGGCCACCCATATCCTTGATACCACCAATAGAACGCTCAAGCTTATCCATCTCACGGGTGCGCTCAAGGGCTTCTTTTTTGGTCAGCTTGTCGAAGGTACCGTCTTTGCTCTGGGCTTCCAGATCACGGTAACGACGGATGGACTGACGGATGGTTTTGTAGTTCGTCAGCATGCCGCCGAGCCAGCGGTGGTTAACAAAAGGCTGACTGGAACGCTCTGCTTCTTCCTTGATGACCTTGGCGGCGGCGCGCTTGGTGCCGACGAACAGGATCTTGTTCTTGCTCTCTGTCAGCTTCTGAACGAAGTCGAGTGCTTCGTTCATGGCAGGAACAGTCTGCTCAAGGTTGATGATGTGAATCTTGTTACGGGCGCCGAAGATGAACTTCGACATTTTCGGGTTCCAGTAGCGAGTCTGGTGACCAAAGTGAGCACCTGCTTTAAGCAGGTCGCGCATGTTTACCTGAGCCATGATAATTACCTTAATGTAGCTTCGGGTTAGTCCTCCACGCGTCCGATTGCCCCAACCAGGCTCCTTTATAACTCTAGAACAGGAGCAGGCACCCTGGGACAACGTGCTGACACGTGTGCGAATTTGCCGGATTCGTTTCCAGCGGGCGCGTTTATATCACAAAACGCAGGCCTCCCGCCATTATTTTTGCACCGAGGCTTCCTTGTACCCTGAGCCTCAGCCCCTTAAAATAGTCGCTTGATACAAATCTACGGGAAGCCCAATGCAGGTATCGATCAAGACTCCGGAAGAAATTGAAAAGATGCGCGTGGCCGGCCGCCTGGCGGCCGATGTTCTCGATATGATCGGGGAGCACGTCAAGCCTGGCGTGTCCACCGAAGAACTCAATCAGATCTGCCACGACTACATTGTTAAAGAGCGGCAAGCGATCCCAGCTCCACTGAACTACAAAGGCTTTCCGAAATCCGTGTGCACTTCCGTCAATCACGTTATCTGCCACGGGATACCCTCGGAGAAGAAAATCCTGAAGGACGGCGACATACTTAACATTGATGTCACAGTGATAAAGGATGAGTACCACGGTGATACCAGCAAGATGTGGATTGTTGGTAAACCCAAACCTGGCACTGAACGCCTGATCAACATCACTCAGGAATGCCTCTACAAAGGCATAGAGCTGGTAAAGCCCGGCGCGCACCTGGGGGATATCGGGCATGTAATCCAGCAACACGCCGAAAAGCACCACTACTCCGTGGTGCGGGATTACTGCGGTCACGGCATCGGCAAGGTGTTTCATGAGGAGCCACAGGTTATGCACTACGGCAAACCAGGCACTGGCATGGAGCTGAAAGAAGGCATGATCTTCACCATTGAACCGATGATCAACCAAGGCAAGTACCACACCAAACTGCTACCGGATCAATGGACCGTGGTTACCAAAGACCACAAGCTTTCCGCGCAATGGGAACACACCATTCTTGTAACAGCCGATGGCCATGAAGTATTGACCAAACGATCGGAGGAGTCCTTCTAAGTGGAGCGTCAGGAGCTGGAGGCCAGGATCAGCAAGGACGTCTCCCCTGTCATGGCAGCCCGGGAGCTGCTGAAAGACCGCTATAACGCAGATGCAGAAGCCTTTCGACAAGGCGCCGACGTAAGGGCTCTGGTTCACTCCAGAGCCGATACCGTTGACACCGTACTGAGACTGATCTGGAATCGCTATCCTTTCTCCAGCTCATCCGATATTGCGCTGATTGCCGTTGGCGGTTACGGCCGCGGTGAACTTCATCCGCACTCGGATATCGACCTGCTGATTCTGACCCGCAACGGAATTGAGCCGAGCTGGCAGGAGGATCTTGGCGCTTTTGTCACTCTGCTATGGGATCTGAAGCTCGACATCGGCCACAGCGTTCGCAGCATTGAAGAAAGTAAAGCCGCGGCTCGGGGCGATATATCCACCCTGACCAACCTGCTGGAAACCCGCACAATTGCCGGCCCGGATGAGCTGCGCAAAGAGCTCAGCGAACAAGCCTACTCCGATAACATCATCACCGATCGAGACTACTTTATTGCCAAGCGCGAAGAGCAGCAGCAGCGCCACAGAAAGTACAGTGACACGGAGTATAACCTGGAGCCAAACGTAAAAGGCTCCCCTGGCGCGCTGCGGGATATTCAGACCATCGGCTGGATTACCAAACGGCACTTTGGCCTGCAAAGCATTGCCGACCTGACCCGCTTCAGCATTCTCACTGACGAGGAGCACCAGATTCTGGTTCAGGGCGAAACCTTCCTGTGGCAATTGCGCTACGGGCTTCAGCTGATCGCAGACCGTAACGAAAATCGGCTGCTGTTCGACCATCAGCGCGCCTTGGCTCAGATGCTGGGATACAAGGACGAAGGCAAACGGCTGGATGTCGAGCTGATGATGCAATCCTATTATCGCACTGTGCTGGCACTGGCTGAGCTCGCCGATGTTATTCTTCAGTTTTACGACGAGGCGATACTCGGCACCGGCACAGAAGACAACATTCAGCCCATTAACAAACGGTTCCAGATTCGCAACAGCTATATAGAGGCGGTAAACAACCAGGTATTTGCCTACTCACCCTACGCAATCATGGAAATCTTTGTGCTGATGGCCCAGCACTCTGAAATAAAAGGCATCCGGGCCACAACCATCCGGTCTTTGCGGGCACACAGACACCTGATTGACGATGCTTTCCGGGGTGATCTGGCCGTGACATCCCTGTTCATGGAACTACTACGGACACCCCATGCGCTGGATAAAACCCTCTCCGCCATGAAGAAATACAACGTGCTGGGCCGTTATCTGCCGGAGTTCGGCCAGATTATCGGCCAGATGCAGCACGACCTTTTCCACATTTACACCGTTGATGCCCACACCATGCAGGTTGTGCGCAACATGGTGCGACTGAACAGCCCGGAAGCTCGCAACGACTACCCCTTGGCAGCCCGGCTGATTCACGGGCTTCCCAAACGGGAAGTTCTCTATATTGCCGGCTTGTATCACGACATTGCCAAGGGACGTGGAGGAGATCATTCGGAGCTTGGCGCTCAGGATGTGGAGTCGTTCTGCAAGCGCCATCATCTTGGGGAGCGTGACACCCAGCTGGCATCCTGGCTGGTGGAAAACCACCTGCTAATGTCCATGACGGCGCAGCGTAAGGACATTTCCGACCCGGATATTATCCAGTCGTTTGCCCGGGCTCTGCCCAGCCACGCGCACCTGGATTACCTGTATATCCTGACGGTGTGCGACATCAGTGCAACCAACCCAAAGCTCTGGAATACCTGGAGAGCATCCCTGCTGCGCCAGCTATATACAGAAGCAAAACGCGCTCTTCGGCGCGGCACAGAAGTTCCTGTTGATCGGCAGGCATGGGTTCGGGCCACACAGTCTGAGGCCCGTGAAATTCTCCACGCCCAGAGAATTACCGACAAACAAATTGATGCGATCTGGAATACGGTTGATGAGGACTACTTCCTGCAGGACTCCACAGTTGATATCGCATGGCAAACCGCAGCTATCATCAACCATGGCAATACGCCTGACCCGCTGGTACTTATCCGGGATACACTCGGTGGCCCTACCGATGGTTACTCCCAGATCATTATTTACATGAACGACCGGCCAACCCTGTTTGCTGCAACAACAGCGGTACTGGAACAGCTCAACCTGAACATTGTTGATGCCCGTATCAGCTCAAACGAAGGCCCCTATACGATCAGTTCCTATGTGGTGCTGGATGATAAAGGCCAACCTCTGGGAGCGGATCCGGCCCGCAAAGAGCGGGTGCGCAAGCGCCTGATCGAAGAGCTCGACGATCCGGAAGACTACCCCGACATTATTCACCGCCGTACACCACGGCAACTCAGGCATTTCGCGTTCCCGACCGAGGTGGTGTTTTCCAACGACACCATCAACGAGCGCACGGTGATCGAAGTAATCACGCCGGACCGTCCCGGCCTTCTGGCACGGATTGGGCAGGTTCTGCTGAATCATCGTATTCGCCTGAGCAATGCCAAAATTGCAACATTAGGCGAACGTGTGGAAGACGTGTTCTTTGTTACCGACGAGCATGGCGAGCCTATCAGCGATCCTTCCGTATGCCTTGACCTGCAGCAGGACCTATGCAAAATGCTGGATGACATTCAATGAATCCGAACCTGGATAAGCTTCACCCCTACCCGTTCGAAAAGCTCGCACAACTCAAGGCCGGAATATCTGCGCCCGATCATCTTTCACCTATTTCCCTGGGCATTGGCGAACCCAAGCACCCTTCACCTGAATTTGTGAAACTGGTGATTGCCGACAACCTCGACCGCTTGGCCAACTACCCCACCACCCGAGGTTTGAGCGAGTTGCGGGCGGCAATCAGCGAATGGGCCACGCGGCGATTCCAACTGCAATCCGGATCCCTGAGCCCAGATCACAACATCGTTCCGGTGAACGGTACCCGGGAAGCGATATTTTCGCTGGTGCAGGCCGTGGTTGATTCGAGCAAGCCGGCAACGGTTGTGAGCCCAAACCCCTTTTATCAGGTGTATGAAGGTGCTGCATTTCTGGCAGGCGCCACGCCGGTTTACCTGCCGTGCGATGGCTCCAACGGCTTCATTCCGGATTTTGACGCAGTACCAGAATCCGTATGGAGGGATTGCCAAGTGCTGTTCCTATGCTCCCCGGGCAATCCCAGTGGCGCCGTCATGCCCCGGGCAACCCTGACGAAGGTCATTGAACTGGCGGACAGGCACGACTTCATCGTTGCTTCAGACGAGTGCTATTCCGAGCTTTATCCCGATGAAAAAAATCCACCCGAAGGCTTACTGCAGACCTGCGCAGCTATCGGCCGGCATGACTTCGCACGCTGTGTGGTTTTTCACAGCCTCTCAAAACGCAGCAACCTGCCTGGCCTGAGATCAGGCTTTGTCGCCGGAGATGCGAGTGTATTGAAAGGTTATCTGAACTACCGCACTTATCATGGCTGCGCCATGCCTGTTCATAACCAGCTGGCCAGTATTGCAGCATGGCAGGATGAAAGTCATGTGCGGGACAACCGGGCGGCTTACCGCGCCAAGTTTGAAGCCGTGGTGCCCATTCTGCGTGAGGTCATGGACGTAGATTTCCCCGATGCCGGCTTCTATCTCTGGCCGGTGACACCGATCGATGACGAGACCTTTGCGAAAGAGCTGTCGGCCCAACAGAACGTCCATGTTCTGCCCGGCCGCTACTTGTCCCGCACGGTAGATGGTCATAATCCGGGAGAGAACCGGGTGCGAATGGCACTGGTTGCACCGCTGGAAGAGTGCGTTGAAGCCGCAAAGCGCATTGTTGAATTTGTAAAGGCAAACTGAATTATGAAGCTATATGGAATCCGGAACTGCGACACCGTCAAAAAGGCCCGAAAATGGCTTGATGAACAGGGCATTTCCTATGAGTTCCACGATTTTAAAAAGGACGGACTCGACGGGGCTCGCCTGAGCCAATGGGAAAAGGCGGTTGGCTGGGAACTCCTGCTGAACCGTCGAGGCACTACCTGGCGCAAACTCAGCGACGAGGTTCGTGATACCATTAGCGCCCAATCTGCCCATGACATCATGCTGGAAAATACATCCATCATAAAACGACCCGTGGTCGAGCATGAAGGCTCTGTGCATGTCGGCTTTAATGCCAACGACTGGGCAACAATGATCAACTAAACAGGAGCAATCACCACATGAGCTTTGCATTCGGTATCGGTATCGGCACCCAAAACAATCAGGGCGAATGGCTGGAGGTCTTTTATCAGCAGCCGATCATGACACCCGGAAGAGAGCTGATTGATGTGGTAAAAACTGCCCTCGACTATAAAGGCGGCAATCAGGCTATCCATGCAACCGCTGAGCAACTGACACAGTTTGCCAATGCCTTGCGCCAAACCGACGCGACTGATCAAGCATCTCTCGCGGAAAAAGCAGCCCGCAGCAAGCGTCCAGTTGTGGTGACCGTTCTGGAAACAGACGACACCGCCTCCAGCACTCCGGAGGTTTACCTCAAACTGCATCTGATCTCCCATCGCCAGGCCAAACCTCACGGCCTCAAACTTGACGGCATCTTCGGCCTGCTGCCGAATCTGGCCTGGACCAACGAGGGCGCTATTGATCTGAACGAACTGTCGGAGCGCCAGCTCAAGGCGCGCCTGGACGGCCGCTCTCTGGAGGTCAAATCCGTAGACAAGTTTCCACAGATGACAGATTACGTGGTTCCCAAAGGTGTTCGCATTGCCGACACAGCCCGCGTGCGTCTCGGTGCCTATGTAGGTGAAGGCACAACCGTAATGCACGAGGGCTTTATCAACTTCAATGCCGGCACCGAAGGCACCAGCATGATTGAGGGCCGTATCTCTGCGGGCGTTATGGTAGGCAAAGGGTCTGACCTTGGCGGCGGCTGCTCCACCATGGGCACCCTGTCTGGTGGTGGCAACATGGTTATTGCCGTTGGCGAAAACTGCCTGATCGGGGCCAATGCAGGTATTGGCATTCCCCTGGGCGACCGCTGCAAGGTTGAAGCTGGCCTGTACATTACCGCAGGCACCAAGGTTGCCCTGCTGGATGACAACAATGAGCTGGTAGAAATCATCAAAGCCCGTGATCTGGCCAACAAGCCAGACCTGCTGTTCCGTCGCAATAGTCAGACAGGCGCGGTTGAATGCAAAACCAACAAATCCGCCATCGAGCTGAACGAAGAACTGCATGCAAACAACTGATTCTCCAACACTCGAACTGGCCATCGACCTTATCAGCCGGCCATCGGTAACGCCGGATGACGCCGGCTGCCAGGAACTGATGCTGTCCCGGCTGGCGCCTCTGGGCTTTGTCGGCGAACACCTGCGCTTTGGCGATACTGATAACCTCTGGGCCCGCAAAGGTTCAGAGGGGCCAGTGCTGGCCTTTGCCGGTCATACCGATGTGGTTCCCACAGGGCCGGAGAAAAACTGGGCACACCCGCCATTTGATCCCATTATCAAAGACGGCTATCTGCATGGCCGCGGCGCTGCCGACATGAAAGGCAGCCTTGCGGCTTTCATCACTGCATGTGAGCGCTTTGTAAGCGCCCACCCCAATCATCACGGCTCCATTGCCCTGCTGATCACAAGCGATGAAGAAGGCCCAGCCCAGAACGGCACCGTTAAAGTGGTTGAGGCCCTGGAAGCCCGCTCGGAAAAAATTGACTGGTGTTTGATAGGCGAGCCCTCCAGCACCCGGGAAGTCGGGGATGTGATCAAGAACGGTCGTCGTGGATCATTGCACGGCTACCTGACTGTGCAAGGGGTTCAGGGCCACGTGGCCTACCCGCATCTTGCGGAGAATGCCGTTCATACCGTTGCGCCTGCGCTGCACACGCTGGCTAACGAGTTCTGGGATAACGGCAACGATTATTTCCCTCCCACAACCTTTCAGATCACGAAAGTGGAAGCCGGGACCGGCAGTAATATCATTCCCGGTGAATGTCTGGTGCACTTCAACTTCCGTTACTGCACTGAAAATACAGCGGAGAGCCTTGAGGAACGGGTTGTGGCTATCCTTGACCGGCACAACCTTAAATATGACCTGCAGTGGCACCTCAGTGGCCGCCCTTTCCTTACCGACAAGGGTGCTTTGGTCGCTGCCAGCCAGAATGCTATCCGCAATGTGACAGGCCGTGAAACGGAGCTTTCCACCTCAGGCGGCACGTCTGATGGGCGCTTTATCGCACCCACCGGAGCGCAAGTTGTGGAGCTTGGCCCGATCAATGCCACTATTCACAAGGTAAACGAGTGCGTGAAAGCCGATGATCTGGATACGCTATCGCTGATCTACGAGCAGATACTTGCAGAACTGCTGGCCTGACCAGCCTTTTTACAGGCTGACTGACACAACGAAAATGCCGGAGCAACTACTTCGGCATTTTCGTTTTCAGGCTCAGTAGTGTGGCGGAGGGGCTTCTTCCTCTTCACGCTTCAGGTGGGAAGAGGAGACATCTTTCAGTTGGTTATGCAATAACCGCTTTGCGTCCCAGAGCTCACGGATATCCATTTCCTGTTTTGCCACCTGTTCGCTCAGGGTATTGATAATGTCGTCCTGGAACGCCAGCCGTGTTTCAAGCTCGTCCAGTCTGGCTTGCAGATCGTTATGGCTCATCGGGTATCGGAACTCCCTCGCATGAATCGTTCGCGTGGATAAGTGAAGCTTGGTCAGCCGTCGGGATAATCTGTTATCATGCCGTTTTTGCCCGCCCCTGTTTCTGTTTTCCCGGAAACTAGGCGGTATTCACTGGCCGGATAAGCGATTTTACCCGATATCCGGTTTTTTATCGTCAGCGTTAATAAATAACGGAGAATTCCCAATCAATGCGTAATCCAGCCAAAGCGATCCTTGTTGCTATCCTGATCGCTATTCCAGCACCGTTGGTACTTGCCCTGCTGCTCTCGTTTACCCCTGAACCACTTCGCCTGCTTGCGGTGGGAGAATTTGTAGAGGCTCTGGGCAGCACTCGCGGCATCACCGCATATATCATCACTTTCATTGTTTTCGGTATTGCCGGTTTTCTGGCCGTCGCAATTTCAGCCAAACAGCAGCCTGCCCGCAGCACTTCTCAGCGTGGGAGCTCACCGTCACGGAGCCAGAGTTCTGATCGGAGCTCCAATAAGAGTTCTAACCAGAACTATTCCGATGACGATGAAGGCTACGATGACAACAGCCCGGAAGGTGACGAAGAAGGCACTGTAAAGTGGTTTAACGTTAAAAAAGGATTTGGCTTTATCGTTCGTGAAAGCGGAGATGAAATCTTTGTTCACTTTCGTGCTATTCGCGGAAGTGGCCGCCGGGTTCTTCGCCAGGGCCAACTGGTTCGCTTCAGCGTGGTTGATGCGGATAAAGGCCTACAGGCAGATAACGTTTCTATTCTGAGCGAATGAAACATCTGCTGATATAAAACAAAAGGCAGCCCTTTACTCATAAGGGGCTGCTTTTTTTAGTTACAGACTATTCAGTTCCAGACTACGAGCTGCTCACCCCGGTTATCCAACCGCCACCACTTCTCATCTTCTGCCGACTCACCCTCTTTCCACTCTCCCGGGCTGCATCGGATTTCTGTATCCAAAGCTCGCCATGCGCTGCGCGCACAATCCAGATCAGCGCTCCAAGGAAGCCGTTCGCCTTCGATAATCAGTGACGTATACCGCTTACCAAAAGCTTGCGGATAAAGCGTTATTTTTAAGCGGTCTTCACCGAAGCGGGCAGAGCCTTTGATAACGGATGAAACATCACCGTCATCAAGCACCAACTGCTCCACATGGCTTTCCAGCCAACGGCAAACCGCGCCTGATTCCAGGTCACGAATGTAGATTTCCAGATCCTTCACCCGCAGATTCTCCATGCTGATGGTCACAATGGAGCACATAGTGAACCGGCCCGCGCCGCGCTGCAACCCAGCGTTCCAGTTCCTGGCGCAGATCTTCCACCGTAAGCTGGCGCAGTGTGCCCGCAGCTTTTCGTTCATGCCATGCCACTTCCGTGGCGGCGCGCAAGAGATTTACCTCTTCAAGTGACTGTTCAATCTCATGCAGCGGCTCCTGCCGTGCTATTGCAACCAAGCTCTGGCGCCGGAGCGTCTCCGCCTGCCCGGAAAGCGCCACCGAACTTGCCGGGCCGCGCCGGGCAAACAGGTCGAGTCGCGCCGCTGCACGCTCTACCCACTGCAGCATCCCACCCGGCGTACTGACGCACTGGCTGCGCCGGGAGGCCGCAAACTGGGCGGCTGAGTGCGATAGCTGAATGTTCCAGCGACGCTCAATAGCCGCCTGATGAGCGACCAGAATAGCCTTACGCTGTGTTGCACTCGAAAGGCGCATATTGAACGTCTCCAGAGCCCGACCCAGGCGCTGTTCCAGCAAGTTGCAGCTGGCATCGCTGCCTGACGTATCAGGCCCCAGAAGCATGACAGGGCCCTGCCAGCGAAGAACCAGCTCCGACGCAAGGCCGAACGGAAACTCCATCAGGGCCAGCAGGTCGGCCGGTGCTACATTATCAAGCACTAGGACAGGCCAGGGTTTTCTGGCCGCCACAGGAATCACGGCAAGATCACTGGCCAGCAGCTCAGCTTCACGGCGCAGATCCATTTCAACGAAGGGTTGCGCTATCGATGACAGCATCGAGCTCAGCCAGGAGGACTTCCCTCCCCCGCGCGCTCCCTTGACCCACACCAAAGCATCAGGCGCTGCGCCAAGTGTGATGGCGACGTCTTCCGCCAGCTCGATCCACTCCGGATCGGTAATCACAATCGGCGCTGCTTCATGCTCTTCAATGCCAGACTGCTCCAGGTCCACTCCGGTATTAACCGGATCACCCGATTCTGGCCAACGTGAAACCATCTCAAGAACCGCAACATAGGCCTTGCCCTGCAAGCGCTCTGCATGCCGTGCAAGCACTTCGAGAAGCTGGGGCCAATCCAGCCAGGCGGGCGTTCCAAAGGATTCACGTGCTGTCGCCAACCAGTATATTAACTGGGAGGAAAGCAGCCCTTCACCGCCTACCTCAGTCACAATGGGCTGCTCGCACTGGATGGTTCGGGTCAGCTCATCCATATCCACACCACAGCTGCGCAGAAAACTGCTTGCACAGGGGCTGGAATCCAGCAGCGCCAGCAGGAAGTCTTCAACCGTGATGACGGAACCGCCACGGCGATCAACATGATCACGGGCACTCAGTAACGCAGTCTGACATTGAGGGGTAAGGCATCCTTGCCAATCTTCCATGAAACATCTCCCTGTTTTATCGCATCATCCTGATGCCGTAGAAGTTATACCGATAACGTTTACTTTAAAGTTTTGATGATTTTATGGGCGTTTCCCTGCATCTTCAATTCTTTCGAACCGAATGACTCTCCTTACCATGTCCCCGTGTTTTCCATGCTCAGCCATGGCTCTTTAGGCGCCAGCGCGTCACCCTTCTGCAATAACTCGATAGATACGTTGTCTGGAGTGCGGATAAACGCCATGTAACCATCCCGGGGCGGGCGATTAATGGTTACGCCGTTTGCCTGCAGCGTCTCGCACAGGCTATAAATATCATCCACTCTGAAAGCCAGATGGCCAAAGTTGCGACCACCGGAATACTCTTCCGGGTCCCAGTTATAGGTCAACTCAAGCATCGGAGCCTTGTCTTCACGTGCTCGCGCCTCATCTTCCGGCGCTGCCAGAAATACCAGGGTAAATCGGCCTTTCTCACTGCTTTTACGATCAATTTCGATCATACCGAGCAGGTCGCAGAAAAAATGCAGGGTTTGCTCAAGATTGCTTACGCGGATCATCGTATGTAGGTATTGCATACTGTCTCCTGTTATTTCCGGTTGCTTGGTGCGGCGAGCCTTCATGATTCGGCGACCGTCTCGTAGAACACTCGCACCTTTATTAACTGACAGTTTACGGTATTCTTGGCGAATGGATGCAAACCTCGCCTCTCATCTGATCAACTCGTATCAAACGCCAGCAATCAGGCATCTCGCATGGCTGTGCCAGGCACCTCAACTGATGCGCTCGCCGATCACTTTTGAACCTTTAAAGTACCTGCCTTCAAATTATCCCGATATTCTTAAAACCTGGGATCAGGAAACAGCGGCTGCACCACCGCTACTGCATGAACCACCGCAGCGCAGGCTGGGCTTCTATTTCGAGCGACTCTATCAGGTTTTGATGGAGGACTTGCTCGGCTGGCCCATTCTGCTGAAAAACCAGCAGATCCAGTCAAGCGGGCGCACCATCGGCGAATTGGATTTCGTGGTGCACAACAAGAAAAATGATCGCATCGAGCACCACGAGATCGCTATCAAGTTCTATCTCGGCGTTTCAGAACTCGCCGGCTCAACCCTCTGGTACGGCCCCAATGCCCGTGACCGGCTGGATATGAAAACAACCAGCCTGCTAGAACAACAGAGCCGCCGCACACAGCTCCCGGAAACCCTCGTACTGCTCTCGGAATTTCATATAACCGGCCCGCTGACTCCGCGAATTTTTATGCCTGGGTATCTTTTCTATCCCGATGACCAGAAGGTTGTAACGCCGAATTATGTTCCGGCGAACCATCTGCGCGGGCGCTGGATGTACGCCCATGACGCGAGAGTCCTGGACACGTCACATTGGGTTGTACTTAACAAACCACACTGGATTGGCAACTGGTTTCAGAGCGAGCAGCCGGATACAGAACATGTTCTGGAAGCACTGGAACGTGTGGAACGCAAAGTCGTTCCGCAGCTATTCGCAATGATGCGGCCAGATCGCCAAACGGGAAACTGGCTTGAGATTGACCGGGTTTTTGTGGTGCCTGAAACCTGGCCCTGAAACTCCTACCAAGACTCTTGCGCAAAAACTTCATCCATCCAGCAAATCCCGCGCCCAACCAGGTAACGTCTCACAGCAGCGCCGCCACTCGCCATTTTCCCAGACGGCAACACGAACAAAGGGCCGATCCAGGCTGGAGTTGTCAACAAGATGTAGCTCATCCGCCAGCCCGATGCATTCACGCAAGTTGGCGTACGATCTCGGAACCCTGCTCTCTATTTTCTTCTCCGGCACATTGTGGCCACCGGACTGGACACGAGTGATTACGCGGGCCTTGTTCAGAGCCGCAGTTTCCAGATGAAAATAGAAAATACGGATACGGAAACCTGCAGCCTTAGCAGCTCCCACAAAGTCAATTTTTGAGGGGTGAGAAAAAACCGTTTCAAAACAGAAGCTCTGACGCTCCTTCAAAAGACGGAACCGCTCTTTCTCAGCAATCAGAGCCGCCTCATAACTATGTTTTTCGGGGGAATCAGGCCACAGGCTACGCGCAATGTTATCCGCGTTGACTAAAGGGATGCTGCGCCGGGCAAGAAAACGCTCATAAAACGTCGACTTGCCCGCACCATTGCCGCCGACGAGCAGCCAAAGCTCAGGCTGCGTCGTCACGGTCGCTCACGGCTTCAAACCGCCCATTACGGAACTGACCGATCGAGCGCGTACCACCAGGGTAAATCGCTTCCAGATAACCCGGTTTATCCGCAGCGGCCTGATACACCGTACGCCCCCGGGCAATCGAGCGGCTCAATTCGCCGCTGTCGCGGGCCTGATCCACTTCTGCCCACAAATCATCACTGGTGACCGTTTCCGGAACCACTGGCTCCACCTTAACGCGGCGAATACCCTGAAGGATCGCAATCAGATCCTCCGCACTCACCTCTCCCGCAACCGCACGACCTATCTCCGCCCAATACTCAATCTGCTTGGGCGTAGAGCGCCGGTGCACCTGTCCTTCGGCAGCCGCGTGACGAACCAGGTTGTCGTCCAAGCGAATAGCTGTGGTCATAGGGCCTCCAGTGATTTGACTTTTAATATGTACAGGTTACCACCAGTGTTGCGTTTTGCAATAACCGTTGCAACTTGCAAAATGAGATAGGCGAAACTGACTCACTTTGTTCTCATTAGTACTTTGCATGGCCAATTCAGTGCCAACTACCGAAATATTTTCAAATAGGCCACGCCCCCGCCGGTCGCTGCTGCCGGTATTCCTCCATCGAGATCTTGCCGAGCTGTGGGGTGAGTTTGCAGAGCCGGCTTCCCCATGGATATTCATTCTGATATCTGTGGACTTCCGTCCAACCCTCACCGTCCTTCCAGGCTTCCAGATCCAGGTCTCGCCAGTATCGCGGGTTGCGTCCTGTCTTCCGGTCATGTTCTGCCGTTACGGGGTCCAGGTGACGGAATGGTTCGAGGCGAGGGGTATCCGGTAGCGGCTGGCTCACATCCATGTAGCGCTGCAGCATATCCCAGGTCGCCAGCACTTCATTCTTGTTGGATTCAATGGAACTGAACGCCGTTTTGTTGAAGGTTTTCTGGGTATAGCGGTGCACCAGCATTAACCGGTAAAACACGCCGCTTTCCTGAATAACCCTATCCACATAGGCATCGAATTCTACAAAGGGAGCTTCAAGAAACCGTTTCCGTCCCAAAGCAATGCGAACCTGCCCGGTGACCCGGTTGAACTCACTGCATCCGTCTTCCAGCGTCTCGCCCAGCTTTTTGCTGAGGGTCTTTTCGAAAGGCTTGAGGAAAAAGCCGATACCGGTGCTCATGATCCAGTTGGTGGTGGCCGGGGTTATCCAAATAGCGAATATGTACCATGCGAGAGCTAGTACTATACCAACGCAGCCTACGAACAACCCTGGAAGAGCTCGAATTAACTCTATCTCGACGACCGCCCAAACCAACGCTGCAGGGCCGGCGAGCCATAAAATGAATATCCAAACAATGGGAATGATCATGATCAGAAACTTTAAGCCCAGCTTCCCATTCAAAAACCGTATACGCTGATGGTCCCACCACCACTCTTTATCCTGAAACTCTGGATCACTTTTGTCGCAGTCCTGAAGCGCCTCAATAGCCTCAATAGTACCAAGATAAGGAATGGCCCACGCGTAGCTACCAATGGGCTGAAGCTCTTCACCTATGCGGATGCGCTTGATCGGGGCTTCGGGCAAGGGGGCAATCGCCGATGCCCGGAAGGCGATTTCAGTGAACACAGATTGTTCGTGTTCGCTATTCATGTGCTGACCTCGGTGAAATACCAGTAAGGGGATTGAGGCTGGGTATAGGGGTTGAGGGCCAACCGGACTTTGGAAGGTGGCTCGCTATGCAGGGCCTCGTCGAACGGCTCATAGTGTTCTAACACCGGGGCTGGGAACACCAGCGGCCCCAGTTCGGTATCCAGGGTAGCCTGAAGCCCAACCCGGACCTGAGTCGTTACAGACTCCTCGTAAAACAGACTTTTATAACTGCTGTCCTGAATTTCACGCCGCACCAGAAATCGAACAGCTGACTGGTTCGGCAGGGACTGCCGGGCGGTGACCTTGGTCAGTGGTGTGACCTTAAGCAGCTGGGTGTCACTCACAGAACCTGTCGAGCCAAGAGCAACAGCAGCAGTTGTCGAGGACCGATAAGCCACCTCTTGGACCACCAAACGGAAGGGGTTATCAGGCAGGCCGTCACCATCCTTTTGGTATATCTTCAGGCGACTAACGAGCGGAAACTGGAGCGTAATCACGTAATCATCCGCTTTCGGCGGATAGTCTGAATGGAACAAAGCAGGATCTGGCTCCACGTTCTCGTAGCGCTGGGCTGTCACCTGTACGGGCGACAAAAGGGTTAGCAACTGGCTGTAGTAGGCTTGGTCATCCTGCCCCGGCAACGCTCCTTCAGAGTGAGTGCCCCAAGGGCCACGCTTGAGCAATTTTTCAAACGCATCATCGGTGGCCGAACCCGCATACAACCCACCGCCAACCGCCATCGCTAAACCGAAAATAGCCCAGCCCCAACCGGGCATTGCCAGCAATCCATTCATAAGAGGTGATGCCAATACAACCAGGCTGCCAGTCATGGCGATGGCATGGCCAGTGGCGGCATCAAAATCCTTGCTGGACATGCTAATACGCATATCCCAATAGCTAAGGCCAGCGCCTACACTTCCTGCAAAGAAGGTAGCCAAGCCAACGACCCGAACCAAGGTGGGTGCTCCCGCAGCTTTTAGCCCGTCACCAATGAAAATCCAATTTTTCATATCAAATAGGGGGCGGGTGGCTATTCGGTTCATCCGGGTGGTAGCGCTTAACGCAGATCTGCCCATGACTTCGCTAAGCTTAAACGATGCCGCAACCAGGTCAGACACAGCACCAGCAAAAAGCTTCACCCCGGCCAACGCTCCGTTTTCATTATTTGAATTCAGTGCCTTGCCAAAGTTATGTAACTCAAGAAACACATTAAACGCCGCCAACACCGCCAGCCCACGAGACACCACCGGACCATCCACGACTTTTCCGAGCTGCTTGGCATAATCCACCTTAAGCAAACTCAGCTTCTGGACTTCCGGGTGCCCCGCCGGAGCAGAAAACACAAAGGTCGAGCCAGCAACCTTTTTAATGGCTTCACCCAGTGTCTCCGCAACACGAGAAGGACTGGTTGAAGCCACCCTTTTACCTGCCTCATCCAAAAGATCCGCATATAGATAATCGTTACGCCTTGTGAGCGGGCCATGAGTTAGATCGAAATCCGTAAGCCCCCGCCGGAGTCCATCACCATAAACTCCCACAATAACTCTTCGCTCCATTGCCCCGGCTCTGCTCTTCACATCAATGCCCGTGAGCCACGGGTCAGCCAGCACAAGGTTCGAGCTGACTCTCTGCATGATCCGCTGCATTTCGATGGACTGAATCACGTCGGCTTCGATAAGACGCTTGCACACGGCCAATATCGAAGCACTCCACTCATTAAGGGCGCCGGAAATCATACCGCCTACCTTGCCTGCGTTAGCAACACCCTTGATACCACTGCTATTGCTTTCATCGTTTTCTCTGACTTGCTTTTCAAGGTGAATCAAGGACATTACATTCAGCCGATTCAACAAGGCTTCATCAATCTCGGTTTGCTGCTGAGCAAGCTTTTGCAAACGCTCAAAGGCGGACGGCGTTCGCCCATCAACCTCGTACTCCTCCGTGGATTCACTTGATGCTGGAGCCCAGTCTTCCAGGAAATCGCCATTCAGCATCCAATCTCGTAAACCCGGCAACACGTTATTCTGGCTATCGACACCTTGCGCTTTGAGCACACCCGGGATCTGCTGGAGCAGGTCTAGCTTGTTTGCAATCAACAGGTAGGCCTCACAGACCGCGATGTCTCTACACTCCCGATAATCTTCCAGAACGGGGTCGAGCTTTCTTGCACCCATCAACCTCAGAAACTCGCCAACGTGTTGCTCAATTACGCGAATGGCATGATTTTTTTCTTCCGTGCCCAGCACCTCATCCAGCTTTGATCTGTCGATAGCCTGGGAGTAATTGGCCAGAGCGCTGGGACTTCCGCTTGGCGAAGGATCAAACACCGCTTGCCGGATCAGCATTGCAGAATGAACCATCGGGTCTTTCTGAATAGAAGCATCAACTGCATCCAGATAATGCAAAGCCAACTGTAACTGAGCTAGAGAATGGCGCAGTTTGAATAGCGGATCCGGCAAAGCAACACAGGCCAACCCTTTCTGCCCTCTCAGCCCAGCCAACCGGTCTTCATCGGCATCACAATGGATGTCGAGCTCAATAGGTTTCTCACCCTCTCCTTGCGCTTCGCGCAGGCGCGCAGATAGTTTTACGCAGAGTTCAGAGTCAGATGGTTTTTCGAATTCGGGTATAAAATTTCTGGGGTTCTCCAGCATCAGCTCAACACCCAGATCCCTTGCACGGAGCTCTGGCAAATCCTCAACTCGTGATGCCGGAAAACCGGTCTGGAAGCTAAGACCTTCCACCGTGGTCACTGCCCAGGCATGCCCAACACCTGTCGTTCGGGCATTTCTGGCCTTTTCGTCTGTCTCCAGCTTCTGGATATATTTCCAATCCCACTGCACTTCACTGTAAGCCATGCGGATATCGTGCATGACTCCCTGTCCCTGCAGAAATACAGGTACAAGCACATCATCAAGCCATTCGCCTTCGGCGGGTCGCTCTATCCGTAAGTTGCTTTCCGGGCTCTCTATGGCTTTCCGAGCTGCAACCAGATCCACATCACTCACCCTCGAATCCGGCCCGATCTCCAGTTCACGCCACAGCCTGTCCCGACGATAGATATACAGATAACCCGGCCGGATCATCGCAACAGCCTTGCCCTGAAAAACCGGGGCTCCATAACCGGTGGAGACGGGCAGTGCGCTTTCAATTTCTGCCAAGGGTTTAATTCTTAACAGGGTATTCTCCTGATAGTCTTCCCGCTCAATATTCGAACGGGCATTTTTCAGGAGAGGGATGGTGATCTGCCCTCCTCCACGCTTGGCTATCGTGAGAACCAGATCGTGAGGATTGCTGTCATCGTATTCTGCTTTGCGACGAACTGAACGATCTTTGAGCTCGTCTGTAAAAGTCACGGGGCCTGTCATACCTCATCGCCTTCTGAAGAGCCCTTGATAACGTCAACGGAACCCCTGCCAGCATCCCCTCCAATCACATCAACAATGAGCTTTCGATCGGTACCTGGCAGGCCTTCTATCTGAAGGGGAGCTGCAGAAGCAGCTTTGCGCGTACTGACATTCGCAAAAGTTGCTGCAGGCGGAGAAACCGGCCTGTCGCCATCTAACATCTGTGGCATATCTGCACTTTGAACGCTCACACCGCTTCCACGCCCCGGACTCCCCCCAGAATTAATCTTGATCCCCGGCCCACTCAGCGTCACACCACCCGGATCAAGTTTGATAAAACTGCCGCCACCGGCAATGGTGAGTTCGACGCCGGCATCCAGCATGACTTTGGAGCCAGCCTTGTAGTGAACTTCACGACCGGCCTCACACAAGGTTGCGCCGCCAGATTTCTGATGCAGGGTGCCGCCAACGTTCTGGCTGCAATCGGCGCCCACGGTTTGGCGTTTTTCGCCATCAACGGTGATGTGATCATTGCTCTTTACGTGGCTGAAGCGGTCATTCTCAACGGTCAGGTGGCTGTCGTTGTTGATGACTTCGGTGCGGTTGTTTTCGGTGAGCAGATCCAGGTCTTTCTGAGCGTGGATGTAGATCTGCTCCTTGTCCGCCTCGTCCTCAAAGCGCAGTTCGTTACTGCCCTCACCCTTGTGGGTCCGGGTTTTCAGGGTAGTGCGGGTTTTATGTTCCGGCAGCGCGTAAGGCGGTGTATTGGTGGCGTGGAAAGTTCGGCCAGTAATGATGGGCTGATCCGGGTCGCCATCAAGAAAGGAGACGATGACTTCGTTGCCGATTCTCGGCAGGGCCATAAAACCGTATTGACCACCGGCCCAACCCTGGCTGACTCGGAGCCAGGCGCTGCTGTGTTCGTTGTTCTCGGTGCTCTCTACCTTGCTTTGCTGATGGCGCCGATCCCAGGGAAACCGTACTTTTACCCGGCCAAATTCGTCACAGTGGATTTCTTCACCTTCCGGGCCGGTGACGATGGCTATCTGGGGGCCGTCCATCATCGGGCGATGGTCGCAAAGGGGGCGCCAGGTTTTGTCGGCAGGAACGGCGCTGAACGTATTGTGATAGATGGTCGGTTCAGAACCGCCCTCCTCTTCCATGGCCTGGGGCTGCTTACCGGTGTGAGTGACGGCGGTGAGTAGCCAGTCCCGGTTCAGTTTTTCGTTGTCGTGCTCAGTCAGTTCGGCTTTGGCACCGCAGGTAAAGTCTGCGCGATTGCTTTCGCCGTGGGCGGTGCTGGCGTCGTTTCTGAGAGCATCCAATCGCGCTTCGGTAAACGGCTGGCCGCTGGCATCGGCCTTGAAGCGGCCCGGGTAGTCGAAGTGCTGATAGTCTTGGCGCTGGCTGGGAGTGGCGGCGCTCTGTTCGTGCATCAGGGCGTAGGCAGGGTTCTTGAAGGTGTAGTCCTTCGTGGCTACGGCGGCGACGCGAACCCGTTCTTCGTAGCAGAAGCGGAACACCGAAGGCTGCCTGGTACTTCCGCCTGCTTTGCCGTTATATTCAGCAGTTCCCAGCCGGGGCGCATCGCCGTGATGGTCGGCCATGACCAGGCCAGGTTGCTGGCTTCCATCGACACTGCCGTGCTGGTAACGGTAATGCCAGCCTTCCTCTGCGGCCATTCGTTCAATGAACGCCAGATCGCTTTCCCGGTGCTGAACGCCGTATTCCCGTTCTTGGGGACCTCGTTTGAGATCAAACACCGAATTCACTATGCCCCGCTCTTCCAACAGCGAGCGCACGATGGTGTCTGTGGTCTGAGTCTGAAAGATGCGGCTGTTGTGCATCAGCCCTAAACGCCATAAAGGCGGCTGGATGACGAGTTCATAGCGGGTACGGCGGTGACCGCTGTCACCCCGGGCAAACTCGTTGACCACACCTGTAAAGCGTCGCAGGAGCGCACCATCCTGCCAGACCAGAAGATCCACCGGTTGTTCCAGAACCTCAGACGCATCAACGCCCGGATCGGTACTGGCCAGTTCAAGGCAGCCGTGGAACAGTTCGGAAAGCCGTTCTGTCAGCGTAAAGCCAACAACGGAAAATAGATCAGAGGGGAGTTCGCCAATACAGGCGGTAAACTGCAGTCCGTTTGCCTGGGGCATATCTTCGATCCCTGAAGATTGGTGTCTTTTCGTGCTCATCCTGAGCCGGTGCCCGATTATAACCTTCAGATTCCGGAATGTAACCCCGCCACACAGAACCGCGTAAAACATGAGAGGTTGACCACAACACCATTCTGCTGCACGCTAATCTGGTTTCGTTACGCAACTCAAGGAGCAAGACTGCTCCAAACTATCTCACTGAAGATTAGGGAGGAACATCATGAGCAATTATCACAATCGCGCCATCGTTCTGAAGCAACGCCCCAACGGAGAAATCCAGGAGGGTGACCTGGTTATGGAAGAGCGCCCGGTACGCGAGCCCGGAGAAGGCGAAGTGGTTGCACAGATACTATGGCTTTCGCTGGATCCGTACATGCGCCCGCGCATGAATGATGCCAAAGGGTATATGGATCCGATCGGCATTGATGAGCCCATCACCGGCGAGAGCGTCGCGCGGGTTGTGGAGTCCCGGTCGGACAAGCTGAAAGTCGGTGATCTGATCACCTGTTATTCAGGTTGGCAGGAATACGTAACCTTTCCCGCAGAAGCTCCGATGGTTTACAAAATCCATCAGAAAGACGGTGTTCCACTGCAAACCTACCTTGGTGTTGCAGGCATGCCAGGCCGCACCGGCTACTGCGGCTTAACCTATGTAGGCAAACCCAAAGCAGGTGAAACCGTGGTGGTCTCTGCCGCGTCCGGCCCCGTAGGCACGGTTGTTGGCCAAACCGCCAAAACAAATGGTTGCCGCGTAGTTGGCATTGCCGGTGGCCCGGAGAAATGCAGCTATGTGGTTGATGAACTAGGGTTTGATGCCTGCGTGGACTACAAGGCGGGCAACCTGGAGGCCGATCTGAAAGCCGCCTGCCCGGACGGCATCGACATCTACTACGAGAACGTGGGTGGAGACGTCACCAGAGCCGTTGCACCGCTTCTGAACCCTGGGGCACGGGTACCCATTTGCGGTTATGTCTCGGCTTACAATGCCAAGAGTACAGACAAAGTAGAGACGCCATTCGATATTCTCAAACGCCTCGACCCGGTTCCAGAGCACCGCTTTTTTCTGGTCACCGAGTGGCAGGATAAGCATCAGGAGATTACCGATATCCTTACTAGCCGCATTGCTTCAGGCCAGATCAAATACCGTGAGACGGTTGCTGAAGGCCTCGAAAACGCAGTTGAGGCCTTCAAGGGTATGCTGAAGGGCAAGAACTTCGGCAAGCAACTGGTGCATATCGCCGATTAAAGCAAAACGGAATTCACCACTGGGAAGGCTATTCCGCTATCTTGAGGAGAACCTTCCCGGTATTCCTGTTGGCCGCCACGTGAGCCATAGCATCCTCAACCTCCTCGATGGGCCAGGTGCTGTCGATCATAGGCTCAATCTGCCCCGCTACCAGCAACGGCCAGACGTGACGATACAATGCCTGCATTACACTCCCCTTGTCTTCTACTGACCGGGACCGCAATGTTGAGCCGATCAGCCTGTGACGCTTCATCAACATAAGGCCCAGATCGACTTCCGCAGATCGGCCACCCATAAGGCCTATCAGAATAATCCTGCCATCGGCGCTCAGAACTTCCTGGTCCTCTTTGATGTAGCTTCCACCGACCGGATCCAGCACCATATCCACACCGCCCCAGCTCTTTACAGCATCCACGAAAGAGCCGTCTTTTCGGTTCCAAGTGCCTGTCGCACCCAGCTTACGGCAAATCTCAAGCTTTTCTTCATCGCCGGCGGTTGCAAATACCGGGTTACCAAACGCTGTCGCAATCTGAATAACGGCAGTACCCAGGCCACTGGCGGCTGCGTGCAACAGCACCCTCTCGCCCGGCTGAAGGTCAGCCTCCTGATAAAGATTCAGCCAGGCTGTCGCAAACACCTCAGGAATAGCCGCGGCTTTTTTCAGCGAATACCCCTTGGGAACTGGCAACACCTGAACGGCAGGAACCATAACCTTGGTTGCATAGCCACCACCGGTCAGCAGGGCACACACTTCGTCGCCCGGTTCAAAGCCTGCCACGGCTTTGCCAACCGCCGCGATACGACCGCTGACTTCCAGCCCTAAAATGTCAGACGCACCCGGGGGTGGAGGATAAACTCCAGCACGTTGCGACAGGTCTGCACGGTTCACGGCACTCCAGACAACATCGATTTCTACGTGATCTGCCGGCAGTTCTTCAAAGCTCGCGCAGTCTTCCCATTTGAGGGAGTCACCGGTTATCTTGATTACTTTCATCATGTATTAAGTCTCGGCACTTTCGAGTGTCCCGTCATGAATCGAGTGTCCAGTCAGGAATATTCGGTCAGGATACCCCATGTGGCTGCGTGGGTGTAATGAGTATGTTTTCATAATCCGGTTATCGCCTGCGCCCCACAGCCGGGCCTTATATCATGCGTTACCTGCTATAGCTCCCGACAATAACGCCTTGTATATCGGCTTCAATGCGCGACGGCTGAAGCGCTTTACATCTGGCACCATTAATCGGTCACGATGGCTTTCCACAGCCTGGCTTTCAATCAACGCCGCTGCGTGGACCGCCTCATCCGGAATATCGTCGCCACAGTCCGGATACAAGTATTCCGGTGCAAACAACTCCGGATAGACCTCCCTTTCCGGCACAATGGGCACACAGCCAGCAGCCACAGCCTCAAGCACCGCCAGCCCCTGAAACTCATGTAACGCGGTTGAAAGAATCACATCTGCACTCTCCAGCCACTCGTAATACTCGGTGCGGCTTGAGGCATATCCAAACTGAACAAGTCGATGGGCAAACTGCTGCTGGATAGTCATCATGGCTTCGGGTACTTTTCGGAAACTCTCACCAAGGATACACACCTGAAAGTTCACCGCCCTGCGATCAAGTTCCTGCAAAATCGCGATCAGCCGGTCAGGGCCCTTGTCATATTCCCAGCGAGCCGCCCACACAATTCTTAGCGGCGATGAACAGGGCCAGGACTCAATTCCATTGCCCCATAACCGCTCACCCACCTCAGGATTTCGGCGCCCTGCTTCGTTGAGGAGCACATGATCATCGATGGGGACCGGCAGAACCCGGGATTTCGCGGCAATGCGTTCGAGCGTTCCCTCCGGGATACCATCGGGCAATCGCCGGAAGAGTTTTTCAATACCATCAAGAAAGCTCCGTCGATTCCAGTCGCTGTTGAACAGAACGGCCTCGGCGGCAATAGCGCTGTATAGATTCACCATTTGAGGATCAATGCTGTTGTGCTGCGCATCCGATGCCGGATAGGCAAACTGGTTTTCATGCATATAGAGAAGCGCCGGCGTAGCGGCCAGGTTCGGATGAAAACCCCGGATCGACGCCAGGTCGACCATGGAAGTCACAAGCAGCAGGTCCCAACTCTCCTTTAACAGCGGCTCGTTCAGCCAGGTAAGCGCGTTACCTCGAATCCGCCAGCGGAAGAATCTCGGAGACAGAGAAAGTACATGCCACTCAAATTCCGGCTGACTGAGCACCAACTGCTCTCTCCAGCGACGATGGCTGCCTGCGTCATAGGCGGAGAGCAGGAGTATTCTGGGTTTTCGAGGGGCAGAGGTTTTGGGCATGAAGGCATTCTGCCCTACTCCCGATTGGACAGCCAGACGCTCTGATAAGGCTTCAGGGTGATACAACCAGAGAGGTCGTCAATAGTCGTACCCGCGATAAGATCGAGCCAGTGGTCGGTACCGATCAGGTTGATATCACTCAACGCCACCTGCTGCACCTCGTCACTGATATTGTGAATGCAGAAAATGGACTGGTCACGCCGCGTGCTTTGGCGCCAGAAGCCGAACAGCTTTAGCCCCAGGTGCAAGGTGAACTGGGTCGCATTGGGATGAAACGCCGATTGCCTGCGGCGAATCGCAATCAGGCGCTTCAGTTCGCGGTAGGCCTTGCTGTGATGGCTCAAAGGGTTGTCCAGCTCCCGTTCCAGATCCGCAAGCTGCCACTGGCTGCGATTAATGGAGCGCAGGCGGCCGGTATGCTCCACCCGCTCGGTATCATTTTCCGTCGCCAGCAAGCTGTGTATGTAAAAAGCGGGTATTCCCTCCAGAGCGAGCATCACCGTGTGCGCACAAATGAACCTCTGCAACTGCCAATGGTCCGCGCCGTTCGCGGCGGTGCCCTTCAACGCATCATAGAGGGCGATGTTGATTTCATAGGGCTGGTCCCGGCCGTCTGGTGTGCGCCTGAAGGACACTTTACCGCCGAACGAATCCATGGTGTTGACCAGTCGCTGCTTTTCCTCTTCATCCAGCAACCCGTCCGTGGGTCGCATGCCAATGCCATCGTGGGACGCAATGAAGTTGAGGTAGGTGGTACCCATCTGTGCCGGTGGCATGCTCATCAGCCAGGTTTTCAGGTGTTTGCAGTCGCCTGTAACCAGTGTATTGATCAGTAGCGGCGGCAGAGAAAAATTGTAGATCACGTGGGCTTCGTTAGCGTTGCCGAAATAGGTCAGGTTCTCACGGTTGGGCACATTGGTTTCGGTGATCACCACGGCATCCGGGCTATGATGCTCTATCAGCAGACGCAAAATCTTGATCAGTTCGTGGGTCTGTTGCAGGTGGATGCAGGGCGTACCTGGCTCTTTCCACAGGAAAGCGACGGCGTCCAGCCGGAAAATAACAACGCCGCGCTCAAGGTAATAACGGATAATCGCTGCGAACTCGATCAAAACCCGGGGATTGGCAAAGTTAAGATCGACCTGATCCTCGCTGAAGGTACACCATACATAACGCTCGCCATCGTCCGTCTGAACCGGCGTGAGTAAAGGTGATGTGCGCGGCCTTACCACCGCGCTCAGATCGTCCCGGGGGTTTCCCTCGAAGAAATAGTCCTTGCCCGGATCAATCCGCTTCCGGAAATTCTCAAACCAACGGCTGCGGGCTGACATATGGTTGACCACCAGATCCGCCATGAGCTTGAAGTCCCGCGCGATGGCCTCAACGTCCTCCCACCTTCCATGGGATTCGTTGACGGCAAGGTAATCCATTACCGAGAAACCGTCATCGGAGCTGTAGGGGAAGAACGGCAGGATATGAACGGCGGAAATGCTGTCGGAAAAGCATCGATTCAGAAACTGATGCAGTGTCGCTAAAGGCTTTTCATCCGCTTGCTGAACGGTGTCCGCATAGGTGATCAGAACGACATCCGATTCACTCCAGCGGCTCTGATGCGCCGTCGGCGGAGGCTGATCCGGAAGCAGGCCCATCGTTGTTAGCAGCTGCTCAGCGAGGAAGTCACAATCCAGCGCTGGATAGACAACTTCAAGCATGCTAACCAGCTTGGCCTTCAGCACCTGGCTCATGGCCGATATTCCTCGTTGTCCAGATCCACGGCCTTGAGCAGTTGTTCCTTGATATCCGGAATCGCACTGGTGACCCGGTTCCAGCTTGGAATAAAGGGTGTGTCCATGGGATTCTCAAGAAAGTAAGCGCCCGCACGCATCACGTTCTGGGCGAACAACTCAACAGCCTTCTCTTCCTTGTGGCGATCAAACCCAAGACCGTTAATGATGGCGTCATTCTGGTAGGTCTCCACAAAATCCAGAGCGATACGGAAATAGCTGGCCTTGATGGTGCGAAACTTCTCGCTTGAGAAAATCTCTCCGTTTGTTGCCAGTTTCCTGAATAGCGCCTTGGCGATATCCACGCTCATTTTGGAAAGACCACGACTGGCATCCTCCGGCGAGAGTTCCTGATGCTTGTGATCATAGACATCGGCAATGTCCACCTGGCATAGCCGGTTGGTGGCATAGTTCCGCTTCATTTCCGAGAGTACGCCAATCTCCAGCCCCCAGTCGCTGGGAATACGAAGATCATCAATTACATCGGTACGGAAGGAGAATTCTCCGGCCAGGGGATAACGGTAACTGTCCAGATAATCCAGAAAATCGTTCGGGCCACACACTTTCTTCAGTGCACGAATCAGAGGGGTCACCAGCAGGCGGCTGACTCGCCCGTTCATCTTTCCATCCGCCACTCGCGCGTAATAGCCCTTGCAGAACATATAATTAAAACCGGGATTAGCCACCGGATAGATCAGACGCGCCACCAGATCCCGCGAATAGGTGAGAATGTCACAGTCGTGCAGCGCGACCGACTTGCTCACGCCGGAGGCCAACACATAGCCGAAGCAGTACCAGACATTGCGGCCCTTACCCATTTCCGTCGGCGCCAACCCCTGTTCGCGGAGCTTCAGATCAATAGCACGAAGGCGCGGGCCATCGTTCCAGAGCACTTTGAAGTTTTGTGGCAGCTCAGAGAAGTATTCAAGTGCATGGCGGTACTGCTCTTCATTGGCACGGTCCAGGCCGATAATGATCTGGTCCAGATAAGGCACTTTCGTGAGTTCATGCACAATGTTCTTTAACGCCGGCCCTTCCAGCTCGGAATAGAGCGACGGCAACACCAGCGACATAGGCCGGGACTTGCGAAAGGTCATCAGCTCGGCTTCCAGATCCTCCACCGGCCGGCGAACAAGGTTGTGCAGTGTGGTGACAATGCCATTCTGGTAAAAGTCGCCCATGGCGCTTCTCCTTTGCAGTACTAATATCCATACTCAAACAGGAGATTGAGTACACACTCATTCCAGCCCGCCGGGCCGGGTTTGAGAGAGCGCATGGCGTGTTTTTCTGAGGGCAACTGCACCTCGTTGCTGTTAACCCCACGGATGACGACCGGAATATCTGCTTCCTCCAGCATTCGCTGATCATTGGGGCTGTCCCCCAACGCAATCGCCGTCATTCGTTGGTTGCCATAGCGCTCCTGGTATTGCTCTCTGTATTTGTTTAGCAAGAAGCGGGCCCCATCGGCCTTATCAAAGGTGCCCATGGCGTGATAGAACCGGCCGCCTTTAACCAGTCGCAGGTTTTCAGCAGACAGGGCGGCTTCAAAACGTAGCCGTTCTTCGTCGCTCCCCTGCCAAATCAGTGGTTCGGTTCCCAGGCGCTCCCGGGCGCGTGCGGCCGAAGCAGAATCCAGCCCCGTGAGCTGCGCCAGTTCGTCATCGGTCATATCCGCAAAGCCCCGAAACCGTGCGCCGCTTGCCCTTTGCGCGGCCAGCGCCTTCAGCACCTCTGCCCGGGACGCCCCAAAATGCACAATTTGCTCACTATCATTCCCAAACGTTCCCGGCGGAATAACCACGGCTGCACTATTTTCCACTATGAAAGGGTCGGTGTTTCCAAGTTGCCGGCGCAACATCCGGATTTCCGCAGCGGTTTTGCTGGAGTTCAGGATCAGCGGGATGCCCGCCTCCGCAACCCGCTCCAGCGCCGGCATCGCCTGCTGCCAACGATAGTTTTCATGGTTGAGCAGGGTTCCATCCAGATCTGAAAATATGAGCAAACGCGGCTTGGGCATGGGAAGTTCCTTTATGGTTGAGCCCGAAAGTGGGGGCGGCTCAGGGAATGGTCTTCGGAGACCTCAATCAGCGCATCTGCCCGGCCTGGCAATTGCTTAAGGCAGGATCGGGTCACCCGCTCGTAGTGCATGATGAAGCGGGTTACCTCCTGGTCACTCATGATGCGCAAATCTTGCGCAGCACGCGCTGAAGCGCCCTCATTTAGTGCGCGATCGATTTTTTCTGCCAATTTATGTTCCTGAAGCGTGCGCCATTCCAGAACACTCGCCATCGACGGCGCCTTCAGCATAATCAGGCTGTCCAGTTTGCCGAAAAACTCTTGATACGCACCCTTGAGACACTGGTTTACGTATCCTCTCCAGATGCCCGAGGGATCTTCCTCGGCCTCCAGTGTGTTGAGGGGTGCGGCCAGAGCTTTATCGTCTTCAGGTCGAGCGCCAATACACCAACCTTCAACCAGAATAATCTCTGCCTTGCCGTTAAAAACGGGCCATTCGTTCAAGGGCACGCGGTCGTCATGAGACTTGTCAAACGCAGGAATACGGGTCTGATCGCCCGGGCCAGCCGTTCGAAGCTGATCAATAACCCGCTCGCCAAGCTCTACATCGTGTGTTCCAGGCACCCCTCGGGTCATAAACAGGGGGTGGACCTGCTCAGCGAGTGCCCGTCGCTCGGCTCTGGTAAGGTAGAGGTCGTCCAGCGAAAAGCTCGCTGTCGGGCAGTGCCAGTGATCGCAAAGCAGAGTGGTCAGGAACCGCGCCAAGGTGGATTTACCGGTGCCCTGGGCGCCATGAATGCCCACAACGACGGTTCTCTTTTTTGCGCTACTTAACGAGACAATATGTTCTATCAGGGGCAGGATGGTCAGTTCCACGGTAGCAGCGTAATTGTGAGGTAGCCCTTCCTGCTCAATCAGGGCGTCAATGGTTGGTTTAAGCTCACGGTCAGACACGTTAAGGTTCCCGTCTTTGATGGATCGGTTAATTAAGCATTCAGCAGAATTCGTACCATATGGGAGTATAGGTTTTTATGAGTAGCAACGGTTTTCGTGTAGAGCATCGCTACCTGGAACTCCCGGACAGCTTTTACACTCGCGTGCAGCCTTCCCCGCTTAAAGACGCAAAAATGGCGTGTTTCAACCACAAGCTGGCGCAGGAAATGGGGTTTCATGTCACCAACGAAGCCGACTGGGCCAAAATCGGTGGCGGCACAGAACTGCTTGAGGGCATGGACCCGGTGGCTATGAAATACACCGGCCATCAGTTTGGCATGTACAACCCGGAACTGGGTGATGGCCGTGGTCTGCTTTTATGGGAAACGGTAGGCCCCGATGGCCGCCGCTGGGACTGGCACCTCAAAGGCGCCGGCATGACACCCTATTCCCGCTTTGGGGATGGCCGGGCGGTTCTGCGCTCAACCATTCGCGAGTATCTGTGCAGCGAGGCCATGAGCGGGCTTGGCATTCCAACCACCCGCGCTCTGTTTATGGTCAGTGCCCGGAATCCGGTACGCAGAGAATCTATTGAAACCGCTGCGGCTCTGGTGCGCGTAGCTCAGAGCCATATCCGCTTTGGTCACTTTGAGTTTGCGGCTCACCATGAAGGGCCGGAAGCGGTAAAAACTCTGCTGGAACATGTTATCGCGCTGCACTTTCCACATCTGATAAAGCTGGCAGAGGAAGAGCGTTACGCCCGCTGGTTTGAAGAAGTGGTGGAGCGCACCGCCCGTCTTATTGCGGACTGGCAGGCGGTCGGTTTCTGCCATGGCGTTATGAACAGCGACAACATGTCGATCATCGGCGATACCTTCGATTACGGGCCTTTCGCGTTTCTGGACGACTTTGATGCCGGGTACATCTGCAACCACACCGATCAGGGTGGCCGCTACGCTTATAACCGCCAGCCTCAGGTAGGCTTTGCAAACTGTCAGTATCTTGCCAACGCTCTGCTGCCGGTCATGGACGAAGACACCATCCACAATGGCTTGCAGCGCTATGAAGCCGCCTACAACGGTCGCTTTTTACAGAATATGCGGGACAAGCTCGGCCTGGTGCAGGAAGACGAAGGGGATCTGAGTCTGATTATGGACACGTTCAGCATGCTCAACGAGCACCATACCGACTACACCGCCTTCTTCCGCGCGCTTTCCAACGTTTACGCCCATGGCCATGCACCCGTGCGGGATTTGTTTGTGGATCGTCAAGTGGCAGATGAATGGTTGGCGCGCTATGAGCAGCGGCTTGAGAAAGAAACCCGCGCCCACGACGAGCGTGAGTTCGAGATGCGCAGGGTGAACCCCAAATACATTCTGCGGAACTATCTGGCACAGCAAGTGATTCTGGAAGCACAGAATGGCGATTACGAGCCCATGAAGGAACTGATCAAGGTTCTGGAGCGGCCGTATGATGAGCAGCCCGAGCATGCAAGATACGCTGCGCTGCCGCCAGACTGGGGCAAACACATAAATATCAGCTGCTCGAGCTAACCATTCACTAAACCTCAGACCGCCTTGGCAGCAATGATTTTCTCATGCCACTCAGCGGGGCCAGTCTGGTGCACGGACGAACCACGGGAATCCACCGCGACCGTTACCGGCATGTCTTCCACATCAAACTCGTAAATGGCTTCCATACCCAGTTCCGGGAAGGCCACCACCTCAGCGTGCTTGATGGCCTTTGACACCAGGTACGCAGCGCCGCCCACCGCCATCAGATACACCGCACCAAATTCACGAATAGCGTCAATCCCCGCCTGACCGCGCTCGGCTTTGCCGATCATGCCGGTGAGGCCGGTTTTCTCCAGCATGGTGTGGGTAAACTTGTCCATGCGAGTTGCGGTGGTAGGGCCTGCGGGGCCAACCACTTCCTCGCGCACAGGATCAACCGGGCCTACGTAATAGATGAAGCGGCCTTTCAGATCCACCGGCAGCTCTTCGCCGTTATTGATCATATCGACCATCTTCTTGTGCGCTGCGTCGCGGCCGGTCAGCATCTTGCCGGACAACAGAACGGTTTCACCTGGCTGCCAGTCTTTTACATCTTCCGGCGTAACCGTATTCAGGTTTACCCGGCGCACGTTCTCACCCACTTCCCAGGTGATTTCCGGCCAGTCGTCCAGGCTCGGCGGCGTTTGCAGAGACGGGCCAGTGCCATCCAGCGTGAAGTGCGCGTGGCGGGTAGCGGCACAGTTCGGAATAATGGCGACAGGTTTATTCGCGGCATGAGTCGGATAGTCTTTGACCTTCACATCGAGAACCGTCGTAAGACCACCCAGACCCTGGGCACCGATACCAAGATCATTCACCTTGTCGAAAAGCTCAAGGCGCAGCTCCTCGGCACGATTGGACGCACCGCGCTCCTGAAGGTCGTGGATATCAATCGGATCCAGCAGCGATTCTTTCGCCATTTCCATGGCCTTCTCGGCAGTCCCGCCGATACCAATACCCAGCATGCCAGGCGGACACCAGCCAGCACCCATCTGCGGAATCATTTTCAGCACCCAGTCCACCACAGAATCGGACGGATTCAGCATGGCAAATTTGGATTTGGCTTCAGAACCGCCACCTTTGGCTGCCACGTGCACTTCAACCGTGTCTCCCGGCACTATCTTGTAGTGGATAATCGCCGGCGTGTTGTCTCCGGTGTTCTGACGCTTACCATCCGGATCCGCCAGAATCGACGCACGCAGCACGTTGTCCGGGTGGGTATAGGCGCGACGTACGCCTTCATTGATCACATCGTCCAGAGACATCTCGCAATCCCACTGAACGTTCATGCCAACGTTTACAAATACCGTAACAATGCCAGTGTCCTGACACAGCGGCCGGTGGCCCTGAGCACACATACGCGAGTTGATCAGGATCTGCGCCATGGCATCTTTGGCCGCCTGCGACTCTTCCCGCTGGTAAGCCTCGTAAACACCCTGAATAAAATCTTTCGGGTGATAGTAAGAAATGAACTGCAGCGCGTCCGCTACGCTTTCAATCAGGTCATCCTGGCGAATTACGGTGGTCATAGGCGCCTCATCAGGTTGGTCTCGTTAGGAGAGTATCGTCAAAAAACAGGACGCAGAGTTTACCAGAAAATCGAAAGAGCGAGGACTCGACAGAAGGCGAAGCTTTTCTTAACAAACGCCGCAAAAAAGGTATCATCCTAATCAAATGATAAAAAGCACTTCAAAAAGCACGTCAGGAGATACCGTGACAGACTTTGTTCTTACCGAGATCAACAACCAGGTTCTGACGGTCCGCATTAACCGCCCGGAGCGCAAGAATGCACTCACCCACGCTATGTATACGGCGCTGGGAGATGCAATTGAACAGGCCGATGCAGATGCTGACATTCGCTGCGTACTGTTTACCGGCAGCGAAGAGTGCTTTACCGCCGGGAACGACCTGAGCGATTTTGCCAGTGGTTTACAGGGAGACTTCAAAGAAACGCCCGTGGGCCGTTTTCTGTTTCTTCTGGCCAGCGCCACCAAACCGGTCGTTGTCGCCGTAAACGGGCCCGCCGTGGGCATTGGCACCACCATGCTCCTGCACTGCGATATGGTCTTTGCCGGCACCAATACCCGCTTCCAGATGCCGTTTGCCAGCCTGGGCTTGTGCCCCGAAGGCGGCTCCAGCCTGCTGTTGCCCTCCTGGATTGGGCGAGTGCGAGCGGCCGAGCTTTTGATGCTGGGCGACACCTTCAGTGCAGACGACGCCCACCGCCTTGGGCTGATTAACCGCGTGTGCGATCCTGCCGGCACCGAAGCAGCCGCTCTCGAAGCCTGCCGGCGACTTGCCAACCAGCCACCAGCCGCCATCCGGGCTACAAAGAAGCTTCTGAGCCACCCTACTCATGAAGAGCTTGCCGCCACCATGCTGGCGGAAGGGGAACTGTTTGCAGAACGCCTGAAATCGCCGGAAGCGGCCGAAGCCTTCGGCGCCTTCATGCAAAAGCGCAAACCGGATTTCTCGAATTTCAAATAATCCTATCACCCGCCAAGGCTCGACAAACGGCCCCCGGCCAACTATTTTTCATGAAGGCCAAGTTCCCCTTGTGCGAGGAGGATTCAAATAGCAAGAATCACACTTTTGGCTGATCAACACTGGCTACAGTGGCGCTATAGTTATAGGCATAGAAATTGGCTTCAAGCGCTGGCTACAATTTCAGACAACCGTTTAAGCAGAACAGGCCACTGACATCGGGCTTACCGGATCAGACCGGCCCCGTTAGTTGCCTAACATAACGAAACAACAACAGGAAAAGGTTCCACCCATGTTCAAGAAAACTCTAATAAGTCTTGCCGTGGCGTCTTCCCTTGGGCTGACAGGCTGCTTTGATAGTGCCGAAACGGGGGCGAATGCTAATCCGGATTATATAATCAGCAATCCTGCCATTGATGGCAAAACCTGGCCCATTTTTAATCCGGTCACCAGTGAACTACCTCTTCCCAACGACCTTATATTCAAGTCCGATGATCCGGCTACAGCCATCATTGAAGCCGATGGAACCTTTAGTGTCGCCGACACCTCCCCACCCGTCACAACCGCTTTGAACAGCCTGAGCGGTGCCTCAACCGTCGCTCCGGCGGTAGTCCGACTGAATGGCCAGATTGACGTTGACTCGGTTGATTCTCGCCCGTTCATAATCGTAATGACCGAATCCGGGCCCGTACCGGCCCCGAATCCAAACCAAAACGTATTCCTGATCGAACTGGAGTACGCAAGTGGCGACCCAGTCCAGGGCCTCGGTATGGGTGAACCGCCGACAGTCCCGCTTGCAATAACTGCACAGGTTGCAGCGGGAGCTCTGCCACTGGATCTTGAAGGCCGGGACCAGGCCGCAGCAGGCGCTTACCTGGCGGGCCTGGCTCAGAATCCGACCTACACACATGAAGTTGTAGAACTCGACGGCACTTCGGCAATCCGGATTCACCCCACGGTTCCTCTTGATCCCAAGAAGCGTTATTTGGTTGTTGTAACCAAGGAAGTAACGGATATTAATGGCGACCCAATTATCGCCTCACCGACCTATAGCAACTTAACCGATGAAAACCAGCCTCTTGGCACTTCTTCGCTGGCTCCTGTCCGCACAATTATTAACAGCTTCTGGGAAACCGTCGCAGGCAGCTATTTCGGAGTAAACAACACAACCCGCCCGACACCGCTAACTGCTGAAGACATCGCATTGTCTTACAGCTTTACGACGTCTAACGATGAGGAAGTGCTGAAGTACATCGCTGACCCAACCACTTACTTCCGGGACACTGTTGCAGGCGCTGCCCGAGTGGCTGGTGTGAAACAAGCACTTGCCGATGGACTTTCAGACTTTTTAGACTTGCTGGAAGCAGCGAATACTGCGGAGGCAGCTTCAAACCCCGATGATACAGCGGCTGCCCTGAATGCAGGTCTCGGCGCGCTTCTTCCGAATCCAGGTGATCGGAGTAGCAGCGCGACTTTTGGTGCGCCACAAGACGTAACTCAAGTATCAGCCATTACAGATCAGTTTGTTGATTTTGGTGACGTCAATATCGTCCAGGGCACAATTGATCTGCCTTACTATCTGGGCGTACCAACAGGCCAAACGGAAGCTGAAGGTGCGGTAATCAATACAAGCGACTTCACCGCTGACTTGGTTGCAGCGTCTAACATCGGTGACCAGCTTGGCGTTCAACTGGCTCAATCAGACGCCACTGTCAGCGACGTCGTCAACTACCGTTTCCCCTTCCCGGGTGCGACAAGCAATGCGCTCTCTATCCCGGTTTTCATCCTATATCCGGCTTCTTACAATGGCTCCACACCTCTTGAAACGGTGATTTATCAGCACGGCATTACCACTGATCGCAGTGCTGCTCTGACTTTTGGCAGCGCTCTCGCAAAGAATGCCAACGTGGCTGTAGTCGCAATTGACCAGCCTCTGCATGGTGTTACACCCTTCAGCGTTGAAGACCAGCAAGCCTTGGCTGGCCAGCTGCTAACGGTTGGCCAGGCAGGCGGACTACCCGAGTCCTTGGCTTCCAACGAAACAAACATCAATGCGGTGATCGCTGGTCAGATTGCGATTGGCTTCGTTCTTGCGGCAGTTGAAGCTGATGCAGAAGCGCAGCCGATTGATGCTGCTACAGCGGCAGCGGTAGTGGCTGATGTGGCCACTGGAGGAACGATCAGCGACCTCCAGGGAATCTCCATTCCAGATGCCGCCCTCCTTGACCCGGCGATCCGTAGCCTGCGCTCGTTCGAAAATACCGTAGCGAATGCGGGAAGCACCGTTCCTGGGCTTGCCAAGACAGAGAACGAGCGTCACTTTGACTTTACGGCAGGCGCCGCCAACCAACCAGTGCCCATGACGGCCACTGCTGGTGAGTCCGGAAGCCTGTTCATCAATTTGACCAACTTCACCAACTCCCGTGACAAGAACCGTCAAGCGGTTCTCGACTTGCTGAACTTGCGTGAATCTCTCGGCGGCCTCGACTTCGATGGCACCGTCGGTGCTGACCTTGATGCAACGCAGGTTTACTTCACAGGCCACTCACTTGGAACCATCGTAGGAGCGCCGTTCGTTGCCGTCGCCAATAATTCGGCTGAGACTGCGGACGATATCATTGCAACCCAGTTGCTGACGCCTGGCGCAGGCATTGTTCGCTTGCTCGAAAACTCACCAGCATTCGCGCCGACTATTCTGGGTGGCCTACAAGCCGCTGCAGGACTCGAGCAGGGTGATGCCGACCTGGAAACATTCTTCAACATCTTCCAGGCCGCTCTGGATTCTGCCGATCCGATCAACTTTGCTGATGATCTGGCTACTTCCAAGGTGGTGCTCTCGCAAGTGAATGGCGATCAGGTAATTCCAAATGATCCACTGGCCAACCCGCTTGGTCAGGCGTTCGAGGCCTACCTGTCTGGCACCGAACCTTTCGCCAGGTTGCTGGGCGCGACGCCGGTAACGGGGGATGGCGTTCCTGTAGCGCTGGATAACGCGGCAATTACCCGTTATCTCGAAGGCACTCACAGCACACCAGTGCTGCCGCTGGGCGGCCCTCTGGACGAGAGAGTCTTTGCAGAGATGGTCTCCGAAACTGCCAGTTTGATCTCGGCGGTGGGCACCGCAGTGGTTCCCAACCCAGCCGGCCTGGACCCGGAAATCACGGAAATCATTCAGCAAGACTGATAAGCTAAGCAAGAGAAAAGGGACGGCATTTGCCGTCCCTTTTTCGTTTAACTAACACACTAAAACTTGAAAAAGCCCGGAAATATCTCCCAGGCTTATTTGTTACCATCAATTCGAAATGGTCATTTCCCCCTGCGGCAAAAGATTTGCTTCGACGTCCTCAGCCTTAAACAGGATTGGTCTGAAGCTCTTCTCTGAGTATCTCAAACTCTGGTCATTGAAGAAGGGAGACTCAAAGTCTGTCGATTGGGAATAGCTGATCAGCCCGTAAGCCTCAGGACCGTTATCGGTAAACTCCAGACCAAAGTGCCAACTTGTGCCACGCGCCATTCGCCAGCCTTCTCCACTGGTCGCGGACAGACCGCCTGTGTCGTCAATGGTACTGGGCGCAACGCGAGGAAAGCGCGTATCCTCGAGGAACAGATCGGATACGACTCCAATCGCATTGAACGTACCATCAATAGATCCGTCTCCACCATGCCAGGGAAAGGAAGCTCCGAGGTCTGTTGGTGTTCCGCCACTCAGACTGCCTCCCGCCAAACCCGGCAGAGCACCACCCGAGGGCTGGTAATACTGGACCGCACCCAGGTCTGCGTCATACGCGATATTCACCTGATCAAGCGCGTTGAGCCCCACCGCAAGCGCCTGAAGCATAATGTCATCTGCCGTTCCAGCATTGTTACTTGAAGGGGTGGATGGCGTTTCCACAGGATCTTCAGGATCAAAAGCAATCGTCAGGTCGGAACCAAAGCTTTTTCGATAGTTCGCAATGAAAACCCGGAAGACGTGAGCACCTACGCTGTCAACATTGTACAAACCATCCCAGGACTGCAGGACACCACATGCCTGATCCACCGACCGCGACCCGCCCCCCGGTATATTGACGGGCGTGGCTCCTATCGTAGTACATCTGTCACGAAGCTCCTGCAGGAACTGGTCGGCGTACCATGCGCGGTTATTGTAGATGACATTGATGAGGTCCAGAGCCCCGAACTTCCCATCTTGACCCGCAGGAAGCGGTGCGGTGGGTGAAACCGCACCCGATGACATTGGGTTCTGCAGCATTGAGATACCAAGACGAGTACGAGGACCCAAGGCCGACTCCTCGGGCCCGAACATCGGAGAATACCCAGTCAGGAATTGATCAGGATTGGTGGACCAGTAACTGTCGTTCGAATTCTGTACCCAATCGGTTCTCAACAGCTTCGGCTTATCTTCGTATGGAACCAGCCCATCACATTCACCCTCTACCCAATCATCGCGCGACGTATCACCATCCAGTAAGGTCAAACCGCCTTCAAAAAGCTGATTGTATGCCGGGCTTGCCTGACGCTTGAATTGAATGACAGCAAGCGTCGCATCGGAAAGATTCGGAACAGAGCTGCTGTCGATATAAAATGCATTGCCCTGATCGTCAGCATATGTCGAATTGGTCCAGAGAGTGGACCCACAGCTCCTGAAAACATCCTGGAATTCCGCAAGCGTAGAGGCCCGACTCATCTGCAGCCAGGTATCCAGAAGCCTCGTAGTACTGGCGTTAGCATCCCGATAGGTGTAGGCCGTACCGCTCGCTCCCCATGATGGCAGTCCACCGTCAGTTATAGCGTTGGCAGAAACCATGGGTCCGTACTCGGAGTAATAGAATGTCTTCTCCAGAACCACAGGGTTTGGCGAACCATCAAAAACCTCAATCTGGAAAGTCTCTGATGTAATCGGCTTTTCCTCGCCCTCTTTTACATAAACCAGATCGTCTCCATCCTTGAGCGTCAACTCGTAAAGAGTAAAGCGACGGCTCGTAGTAACTGTATGGGACCAACCAAGATTCTCGTTGAAGTTTATTAGAGGGACTGCGGTTCCCAGAAGGCCTGCTCCCATCGCATTAAGGTATCCAGGCACCGTCATCTGAACCTGATATAACCTGCGATGCCCCGTATACGGAAAGTGAGGATTTGCCAGCAGCGCGCCTTTACCATTTTCTGTCAGATCGCTACCAACACCCCAGGCATTACTTGCCAACCCCATATCCTGAAAGTCTTCAATCTCGCTGGCATTACTCCGCGCATTGAGAGCAACTTGCTTGAAAAAACCTTCTAGCTCACCGCCAGTAGCACTAATCACCGGCAAAGGGTTAGGCGACTCCCCTGGAGGCACCGCCACGAATAGTGCCCCTGTGGCAAATAGCGCGCCACTGGCGTACTGACCAACTATCCGATAGTGCGCCAAAAGGTCAATCGGCGATATCTCTTTCACCCAGGGCTGACTTCTGCACTCAGCAGGCAGATCTGCTGGATCTGTCTCGGCTACATACTTGTTGTATCCCGCCGCAAACCCCTCAATAAGCGCCCTCGATTCGTCGCTCAACGCGGGAAACTCGGTTTCAGCCCCACTCAGTATTTTCTGGGCCTTAAAGCTGAAGTCGTTAATAATATTAATATCATCTGGGCCAGGGCCAAAGTATTTGGCCCGCTCACTCCGTGCCTTGACGACGGCCTCCGCCAGCATGCAAACATTATCCTGTCCCTGCGCATAGCCATGCCCGAATGCCGCTGACTTCAGGTTGTCTGCTTTAATATGGGGCACACCCCCTTCCGTTCTCCGTATGGTTGCTTCCAGCTGGCCATCCGCCGGGAACAGATTTGTGTCGAGTTCAGACTGAGACGACTCTGATGATGAGCTACTGCCATCAAAACAGGCGGTCAGCAGAGTGCTACCCAATAGCACCAGCGTTATGCCACGCGCCATGCGCGCGGCCCGATTATTCCAGGTTTGCATAGTGTCACCCTTATAATTGTTGACTACGGGATTCGCCGTCACCGGCGACACTATTAAACCTAGCAGAAGGTCGAGAAAACTGAATTTATATTCAGGCTATTTCGCAACAAATCATACTTTCTGACCGCTCCCTCCCATCGGCTGTCCAATCTGTGTAGTTGCTGCAGGTGTCTTCTCAAACTTGATCGGAAACCCAATCTGCCTCTGCAGGGTGCCATCACCCCGGTCAACACCAATCACCATATCCCGTGCTTTTAACTGCGGGTGCTCAGCCGCTTCGGAAATTGTCAGCACCGGCTCCACGCAAGCATCTTCATCGGCAAAAATAGCCTGCCATTGCGCCAGCGTTTTTTGCTGTATCTTTTCACTGAGCGCGGCTTTGAAGGCTTTCTGATGTTCCGGCTTCTGGCTGAGCGCAAAGCTCTTCATATCGGCCAGTTCGAGTATGTCGCAGAGCCTTGCGGAGAACTGGGGCTCCAGGCTTCCTACAGATAGCCAGCGGCTATCCTGGGTCTGGTAGTAATCGTAGAAGAATCCACCATTCAGCAGGCTGGTTTCTGGCATCTGCTCCACGCCACCCGCCAGGCAAGCGGCGCCGGCCATGCCGTTGAGCGCAAAGGCGGCGTCGGTCATGCTGATATCGACAAACTGCCCTTCTCCGGTTTGCTGCCGGTGGATCACGGCCGCGAGTATTCCCATTACCGCATGGTGGGAGCCGCCCGCTACGTCGGCGATCTGGATACCCATGGGTGGTGGGCCACTCTCGGCACGGCCACAGTGGCTGCTGACGCCGGCAAGGGAGAGATAGTTAATGTCATGCCCTGCCCGATCTCTATAAGGGCCGGTCTGGCCGTACCCGGTAATGGCGCAATAGATAAGCCCGGGGTTGATCGCTTTCAGAGTGTCATAGCCAATGCCGAGCCGATCCATCACACCGGGGCGGAACTGTTCGATCACAATGTCGTAATCCTTGACCAGCTCCAGAATCTTTTCCTTACTGCCTTCTTTTTTCAGGTTAAGCGCCAGGGACTGCTTGCCCCGGTTCAGGAACCCATGAGCTGTGCTCACACCCGCATCGTGGGGCGGCATCACGCGAGTAAGGTCTACCCGGTCTGGCGCCTCAACTCTCAAAACTTCCGCGCCCATGTCTGCCAAAAGCATGGTGGCGTATGGCCCGGGCAACAGGGTGCTGAAATCCAGAATTTTCATCGAGGTCAAAGGACCCGCCATGGTGCTCTCCTTTTCTGTAATGTGTTGTTCTGATTGTTTTTGCGACTGGCTCCATGCTGCACGGTTTTGCCATTAAGGCCAACTGCCTGTTGCGCCATTACAATTAGCCGATTCTTACAGCCGCCTCGGTTGCATTGTGGCTTGGGGGTTTTATGATAGGTCTCGTTTTTATGAAATGGCGAGTTAGATGTCTGACCTGACAGTTTCACGGCACTTTGTGCAGGCTGCCCTGGCCGGCGCTGAACATCTGGGGTTTGATACCGGGGAAATGCTCCGGGAAGCGGGCATATCCCCCGATCTTCTGCGCATTGAGATGGCAAGGGTTAACAGCGACCAATTCAGCTTGCTGTTACAGATTGCCTGGAATCGCATGGATGATGAATTTATGGGCATGGGTCCACGGCGAGCGAGGGCAGGTACATTTGCCACTATGTGTGCTCTGGTTATTGACTGCCCCACGCTGGAGGCGGTTTACCGCCGCGCATACCAGTTTTCCCGTTTGTTTGATCCTATGGTCGCCATGAAACTGGAAACCGACGAACAGAAGGTGCGATTGGTTACTAACATTGAAGGCGAAATCCACGACCCGCATTATTTTCTGCGCGAGAGCATTCTGGTCATCTGGCACCGGCTTGGCTGTTGGCTGATAGGCCAGCCGGTGGAGCTTGAGAAAGCGGAATTCGACTACCCGAGGCCGACCCATGGCGATGAGTATCGCCACATTTTTCGTTGCCCCCTGGAGTTTGAGTCTGATTGCACGGCTCTGACGTTCGATAAACGCTTTCTGTCAGCACCGGTTATTCGGGATAAACCGGAAATGCTTCAGTTTCTGAAAACCTCGCCGGCAGATCTTTTGTCACGCCCGGATGAGAGCAATACCTTCACCGGTAAGATTCGAGCGCTCATTGGACGGGACTTTTCAAAACCTCTGCCCGACTTTGAATGGATTGCGACTGAACTGCATACCAGCCCGCAAACACTGCGCCGCAGACTGAAACAGGAAAACACGTCATTTCAGGAGATCAAAGATTTACTGCGCAGGGATATGGCGATTTACTACTTGGGCCGTCAGGAACTTTCAATTAATGACATAGCAGCGAAAGTCGGGTTTACAGAGCCCTCAACCTTTCACCGGGCCTTCAAGAAGTGGACAGGCGTTACCCCGGGCGCCTATCGAGAAGGCGAGCGGGGCAACCTCAAGGTTTAGCGTCAGGAGCCTGAAGGGGCCTGCAGGTCTCGGATCAGTTTGCCCAGAGTCTGCGCTATCTCTTCGACCTGGCTTCGGTTTGGCGAAAGCTGGAACAAGCGAGAGCCGTCTCTTGGATCGTATACCCAGCAAGTAGCCACCGCCGGTTCACAGCCCCACTCGACCTGGGGATTTACACCAAAAACCGGAATCTGCCCGGTTTTCCGTGTAACGCCGCCTGAGTTGTTGCGCTGGATTTCCTGAATGGAGATGGCGTCATCGGCAACGCTCAGCCGGTATTCAACATCCGCTGGCCGATCAAGACGCACTACCGACTGATCCTGTCGCCACCCGGCAACACCCAGTAAGCTGTTGATGTGTAAAACAAGTGCTTCACGGTCAGAGTCTGCCAGATACAGTTTGCGCAAAGACGCGGTTCGCTTGTCACCTGCGGGCTCAATCACAGCGATTCTGGTTTCGTCACCAACCGGTGCTGCCAGGGACTTCTCTTTTCTTGCCCGCTCAATGCCGGTGATGAGCTTCAGGGCATCCTGATAATGACTGCCTTCCGCACCCGCCTCGTTCACATAGGCCTCAAGCGCTGACTGGGCTTCATTGAAATGAGAAGACTGCAGCATCACCTTGCCACGGTAGTAGTGGTAATCGGCTGGCTTTTCCGCCTCCAGAAGCTGCAAGCGGTTAAGATATTCACTGGCCTCGCCCCAGCTTTCGGCGGCTACCGATTCTTCGATCGCCAACATCAGCCGGCGGGTTTCATGCTCTGGTGCCAGTGCAGCAACCTGCCCTGCTAACAGCGCAGAGCTGATAATCACAACTCTGGCCAGCTGCCGGCCTTTTAGTCTCAAGGCCGGTAAACGGCTATTCCCAAACCCTACTGCCATGATACTTACTCCTGCTCGTTATCTGCACCAACTGCCTGTTCTTCCGAATCCACCTCTGCCTGATCCGTAATGGCTTTCGGCAGCTCTTTTTTTACCCGCACTCCAAGCTCAACAAACCGGTTGGCCTGGGAAATCAGATTACCCCGCCCTCTGGTCAGTGTACTCATTGCTGAGTCGTACGTGACCTGTGCAGTATGAAGTTGTCCGCCAAGGCGCTCCATGGCTTCCACAAACACCCTGAGTTTGTCATAAACCGCGCTCGCGCGCTCTGCTATCAAGCGCGCGTTCTGGCTCTGGCGCTCATACCGCCAGATGTTTTCGATCGTCCGCAGAGTCGCCAGCAATGTTGTTGGTGTTACTACAATAATCTTTCGCTCAAAGGCTTCTGAGAAAAGGTTCTCGTCCTGCTGAAAAGCTGCTACAAATGCCGGCTCTATAGGCATAAAAAGAAAAACAAAATCAGGCGAGTGCAGACCTTCAAGTTGGCTGTAGTCTTTCTCACTCAGCGTGCGGATATGGTTGCGCACCGCTTCGACATGGCTTTTCAGGGCCTCTTCCCGGGCCTTGTCATCTTCCTCAATCACCCACTTCTGGTAAGCCAGCAGAGATACTTTGGAATCGATAACCAGGTTTCGATTATCAGGAAGATGAACCACCACATCGGGTCTCAACAGCTGGTTTTCGGCGCCTCTGTAACTGCCCTGGGTTTCATACTCAACGCCCTTGCGTAGCCCGGATTTCTCCAGAACCCGCTCAAGGATAAGTTCGCCCCAGTTGCCTTGAATCTTTTTATCGCCTTTCAGAGCCCGGGTCAGGTTTGCAGCTTCTTCGGTAATTTGCCGGTTAAGATCCTGCAGAGACTTTATCTCGCTGCGAAGGGCCTGCCGATCCCTGGTTTCTGAGGTATATACGTCTTCCACGCGCTTGCGGAAATCCTGCAACTGGTCCCGAAAGGGGTTGAGCAAGGTATCGAGGCTCGTGCGGGTCTGCTGGGTGAAATGCTCGCTTTTCTGCTCAAAAATCCGGTTGGCGAGATTTTCAAACTCCTGTTTCAGAGCATCCCGGTTGCGCTCCAACAGCGTCAGTTTCTCAGAAGCGGAACGCCGTTCTTCTCTCAGCATAACCTGGTGCTCTCGCAGCACCGCGCGGGCTTCGCTCAACTCAGTCGCAAGCTCATCAATCTTCGCTCGCTGGCTTTGGCGCTCGTCTACCAGCTCTTCGATTCGTCGACTGTGAGCTGCCACATCCGATTGCAGGCCTGCAGCCCGGCTTTCAGCCCTGGCCTTCGCCAGAAAAACGGCAACAATAACCATAGTTGCCAACAGCAGAGCCACAAATGCCGCCACTAATCCCGGCCGGGATACTATAAATTCGCTGACGGCTTCAGGCACAGACAAGACTCCTCTGGGTTTTCCGTATTTATCCGGATTAACGTGAGCTTACGCTCGCATTACATTCTATCGGAACATAACGGGCTTTTCTTTGACGCTCTTCGGCCGGAGCGCTCGCTTGGTCTGCATCGCGACTGCTTGGAAATTTGGTAATGCGCCTGAATACGCTTCTGGACGCGTGACGTAATATCCATTACCAGAGTGATAGTCGCCCGAGATTTATTGCATTACGCTTTTTTAACGGCGTTCGGGCACACTCACAGAGCCAAAACCAGAGCCAGAACGGACAAACGATCATGCTGAAAGAACTTTGGCGGAAGCTGGGCGCAGATTTTCTGCAGGCTGACTACTCAGGCAATGAGTGCAGAGAAAGCATGCCCGGGGTTTATGGCTCAGACGGGTTTCGCATCCTCCCTCACATCACCCATACCGGTGAGTTCCAGCTTGAACGGCTGATATCACTGCTTAAGAGCCGATATGGCATGAGTTCCGGGACAGCAGATACCGGCAATGACGATACTGTGCTTGATCTGATCACTTATGCTGCGCGAATTCAGGATCAGGACATCCAGCGGGAACTGTTGCTGTTCTATCTGAACTGTTCCCCGATAATCCAGGAATATCTGCGCTACGACGAAGTTCTTGGAACTGGCCCTTTTCTAACCCGTTAAACAGATACCTGCACGGATAACAAACGCGCACAACAAAGTCCCCTTAACCAACTGTAAAGCAAATACAAAGGTCAGTTGTTGTATACTCCCGCTCCGGATATTCTCCATCATAAACTTTCATACCGTCACATTTGCCTTATTCCGGGCGTGACCGGCTACCGGCTCAGGGGTTTTTCATGTGTTCTAAGCGATTGCGAGCTGGTCTATCGACATTCTCCGTTATTGTGCTTGCAGGCACTGTTCTGCTGACGGGATGCTCGGCAGACAGATATTTCATGGTTCCTAAAGCCGGCCTGGGCGAACTGAACACTTCAGTTCAAAGCCAGCGTGCGACACTGGTAACCATGGAGAACAACGCAACGGTTCGCCATGAGAAGGTTCTCGAACACAACGAAGCAGCCACTCAGAAAGTGCTGGATGCTATTGCAACCCAGGTTGCCAAGCCTTCCTGCCCTCCTGTGCAGGAGCAGAAAGCCTGCCCTGCAGCTGATAAAACAAAAGGCAGGACTGACCGGCTTAAAGGGAAGGTAATTGTTGGCGAGGTTGAAAACTTTTACCTGGCAGGTCCTGGGCTGATCTACAAAGCGCGCATTGATAGCGGGGCGGAAACCTCTTCTATCGACGCGCGCAACATCACCCGCTTTGAGCGCGATGGAAGTAACTGGGTTCGCTTTGATGTACCCGTACCTGGTGCAGACGACTTCATAACCCTTGAGAAGGAAATTTCACGGCGCGTAAAAGTAATCCAGGCCAGCGCAGACGGTGCAGAACGGCGTGTGGTTGTGGAGCTTCAGTTCTCAATCGGCGATCATCAACAGGTGGCTGAATTTACCTTGGCAGACAGAAGTAACCTGACCTATCAGGCTCTCATTGGCCGTAACGTACTCCGGGATGTGATGCTGATTGATGTCGGCAAGGAATACGCCACGGAACTGCCCGAATCGCTCCAGACCGACAATGACAACGGGGAAAAATAGTGACTACCCCCTCCCGCCTGCCGTTTTATATTGCTGTTTTCCTGCTCATTTCTGCGGGAATTTCACTTGCCGTATGGCGGCACATAGAGCTTGGGATTCCCTGGCTAACCGGTGATCAGCGCCCGGTCTGGATGGTGGAAGCCCGGGTTGATTTTGATGGCGCAAATGAACCCGTTGTGGCGAGCCTGAAGGTTCCCGAACAGCCGCCCGGGTTCCGGATTCTTACAGAACAGGCCGCTTCTCCGGGTTATGGCTTTTCGATTATTGATAAATCCGGTAGTCGGCGTGCAGAGTGGACAAAGCGTGAAGTATCCGGCCCGCAAACCTTGTACTTCAAAGCGCAGTTCATACCCGACCCGAGTGCTGAACCTACGCCACCGTCCGAACCGCCAAAGACCCAAAGACTCTTCTGGGAAGAGCCCCAAGCAACGGCTGTTCGAGAAATTCTGGCTCAGGCTAAGGCACGCTCCAGTACACCTGAGAGCATGACGCGGGAACTGATTCGGCTGATGCAGCCAGATACACGCGTTCAGAACACGACTCTGTTGGTTGCCGAGGAAAATTATCTGCAATTGCTGGTCGACATGCTGAACCACTCAGGAATTCCAGCCCGGACCGCTGACGGCCTGAAGCTTGAAGACGCTCGCAGGCGCCAACAATTGACACCTTTCCTGCAGATCTACAACGGGGAACAATGGCTAACGCTTAATCCGAAAACCGCTGCCCAAGGCGTACCGGAAGACCTCCTGCTCTGGCGACAGGGATCGGAGTCATTGCTTGATGTCGTTGGGGGCGGCAATTCCGAGGTCAGCTTCTCAATGCTCCGGCAAACCATACCAGCCCTGCAGCTGGCAGCCATGCAATCTGATGGAAATGGCCTGGGTTTTCTGAGCTTCTATGAACTTCCCATTGAAGAACAAAGCATGTTCCGCATGCTTCTTCTGCTGCCACTCGGGGCGCTCGTGGTTGCATTCATGCGTATTGTGATCGGCATTCGCACTTCAGGCACCTTCATGCCGGTGCTAATTGCCGTTGCCTTTGTTCAAACAACTTTGATACCCGGCCTTATTGCCTTCCTGTCAGTGGTTGCCATTGGCCTGACGATGCGGGGATATCTCTCAAGCCTGAACCTTCTGCTGGTATCCCGTATATCAGCACTGATCATTCTGGTCATTTTTATTACCGCAGGTCTCAGCATCTTTGGTTATCAGATGGGCTTCAATACCGGCATGACTGTAACCTTCTTCCCGATGGTCATCATCGCCTGGACCATTGAGCGCATGTCCATTCTCTGGGAAGAAGAGGGTGGACAGGAAGTTCTGGTGCAGGGTTCCGGCAGCCTTTTCGTAGCTATCTGTGCCTATTTACTGATGAGCGCACCCTTGGCGGGCCACCTGACATTCAACTTCCCCGAGCTGCACCTTGCGATTCTGGGAGTGATTCTTCTGATGGGCCAATACACCGGCTACAAGCTCAGCGAGCTTAGACGTTTTACGCCAATGAAGGTCTACGACTGATATGGACTGGATCTCCCCGCGCTCGCTGAACCGGCTGGGCATGCTGAACATGAACCGGCGCAACGTGGACTATATCGCGCGTTATAACGAGCGCTCGTCCTATCCGCTGGTAGACAACAAGCTCAAAACGAAGCTGGTTGTTGCAGAGTATGGTGTTAAAACCCCGAAACTCCTGCAGGTTGTAAAGCAACAGCACGAGATTTCCCACTTCAGGGAAATGGCTGAGGGGCTCGTGGGCTTTGCCATCAAGCCTGCAAAGGGCTCTGGCGGCAAAGGCATTACCGTGATCACCGGCCGGGATGAGGATTCCTTTATCAAAGCATCCGGAGCCCGTGTGGGTACACCCGTGCTGGAACGGCACCTGACCAACATTCTTGCCGGGCTCTACTCTCTGGCAGGAACCCCGGACGTTGCCATCGTTGAAGACCTGGTGGAATCAGCGCCATCATTGGCTCGTTATTCCCACCAGGGTGTTCCTGATATTCGGATTATCGTATTTCGGGGGTATCCGGTTATGGCCATGCTGCGGCTTGCAACCACCGCATCGGATGGCAAGGCCAACTTGCACCAGGGTGCTGTAGGTGTAGGTCTTGATATTGGCACGGGTAAAAGCCTCAACGCGGTTCAGTTTAACCGGCCAATTACGCTTCATCCGGATACTGGTCTGGCCCTGCAAAACATCGATATTGAGGACTGGGAAGAGATGCTCGAAATGGCATCGCGCTGCTACGAGGCAACCGGCTTGGGTTATATGGGCGTAGACCTTGTCGTCGATGCCCATCAAGGCCCACTGCTGCTCGAGCTCAACGCGCGACCGGGCCTTGCCATCCAGATGGCAAATGGCCGCGGTCTGCTGCCAAGGTTACGCGCGGTTGAAAGCCTCAAGCGCCCTCACTTTACACCCAGAGAGCGTGCAAACTATGCGATGGAGACCTTTGCGAGTCTCTGAGCTGCAAGCAAAATTCGCTTTGAGCTTTTTGCTTTTCTGAATGATGAGCATAAAAAAACCGGAGCCAAAGCTCCGGTTTTTTTATGCATCGTTGCTTACGTCATCTCGCCCCTGGAGATCAGCAACTTACGCTCATGGGTCAGGCCTTTCAGCAACCCCCATGTCATCACCAGAAGAATAGCTGTAAAGGGCAGACCCGCCATGATCGCGGTTGCCTGAATCGCTCCGAGGGCGTCTTCACCACCACCAAAAATCAGAGCTGCGGCAATCGCGCCTTCCATGACTACCCAGAAAACACGCTGGGCAGTGGGCGCATCCGTCTTACCACCAGCGGTGATGCTATCGATAACCAGCGACCCGGAATCCGAGGAGGTTACGAAGAACACCAGCACCAGAATAATGCCAACGAACGAAATAACCTCGGTCAGCGGCAGATTGGCGAACATCTGGAACATGGCCAGCGACACATCTGTGAGGCCATTCTTGGCAAGCTCGCCAATACCATTCTGAATCTGCTCCAGTGCTGAGCCACCAAAGGCACTCATCCAAACCACGCTTATCACAGTAGGAACGATCAGAACCGCTGTAATGAACTCCCGAACGGTACGTCCCTTGGACACACGAGCGATAAACATGCCTACGAACGGTGACCAGGAGATCCACCATGCCCAGTAGAACACAGTCCAACCCTGGAACCAGGCCTCATCTTCACGACCAAACGGGTTGCTCAGGGGAATGATGTTGCCGACATAGCTGGATGAAGTAACCCATAAGGTTTCCAGAATTTTCATAGTCGGACCGGCGAAAATGATAAAGAGCAGCAGAAGGCCCGCCAGTGCCATGTTGATGTTACTCAGCACCTTCACGCCGCCGTCCAGGCCACGGAGCACCGATACCAGAGCAACCGCACTCACGCCAACGATGATCGCCATCTGCACATTGGTTCCAGCGCCCGTATCAAACAGGTAATTCATGCCAGCGGCCGCCTGTTGAGCACCGAAACCGAGGGATGTCGCCAGACCGAAAATAGTCGCAACCACCGCAAGAATATCAATGATATGTCCAGGCCAGCCCCAGACTTTATCCTTAAGCAGTGGGAAGAAAGCCGAACGAATAGTCAGCGGCATACCCTTGTTGAACGAAAAGAACGCTAATGAGAGCGCTACAATGGCGTAGATCGCCCAGGGATGAAGACCCCAGTGGTAAATGGTCGCGCCCATGGCGAGATCGGCTGCCGCCGGGGTGTTTGCCTCAACGTTGAACGGCGTTTCGTACCAACCGGTGAAATACGCAGTCGGCTCCGCAACTGCCCAGAACATCAGACCAATCCCCATACCCGCTGCGAACAGCATGGAAAACCAGGAAATAGTGGAGAAATCCGGCTTGGCATCCATACCGCCAAGGCGAATCTTACCCACTGGCATTACGATCAATGCAAAGCAAACCACCACAAAAATGTTCGCACTGAGCAGGAAAAACCAGTCAAATGTAGCAATAATATCCCACTTCGCCCCGTCCAGAAGCGATTTCGCCTCTGCGGGGAACATGAGAGTTCCCACTACAAATAGCACAACCAGTATTGCCGTAATCGGAAATACCGGTGCGTGGAGATCCAGCCCGAACGGATTGATATTGTCCTGGCCGGCCACGTAATCCGTTTGATATTCGTCTTTAACTACGTCGCCCACGTGTTGGCGCCTCCTGATTCTGAATTTAGTACCGAAAACCCTTCATGATCTGGATTCAAACATTGCAGGCGCGCCATAATAATGTTTTGAGTTCAAAACATCAAAGACACTATATTTCTGGGATTCAATCTCAAGAATAGACCAAAATCTAAGCGCTGAAGGATAAAAAACCGATCAATCGGATATCAGTTAGTCGTCGTAACGATATACTTCGCAGCAGTAGATTTATCAACGCCACCCATAGATTTTACGGAGCCACACGAGATATTCATGGAGAAAACAACCACTTTCCCGATGCGCTACTCAGCCTACGTTACAAGCATTACAGGCTTTATTGTTTCACTGGCGCTCAGCCTGCACTTTGAGACGGGGTATCTTTTCCCTGGCATATTCGGTGCTTTGGTCATTCTTGGCACCTACGACATACTGCAGAGAAAGCACACGATCAGCCGCAACTACCCCATCATGGTGCACTTCCGCTACCTGTTTGAATCAATAGGACCTGAGATTCGACAATACTTTATCCAGTCAGATACAGAAGAACAGCCCTTCTCCAGAGAACAGCGCACCATCATTTACCAGCGCGCCAAAAACGCGCTGGACAAGCGCCCCTTCGGCTCGCAACTGGGAATGTACGAAGAAGGTTTTGAGTGGATAAACCACTCACTAAAACCCTCAAAAATTGCAGACAGCAACTTTCGCATTCAGATCGGCTCACGCTGCGCCAAACCCTATAGCGCAAGCGTTTTCAACATTTCCGCCATGAGTTTCGGGTCCCTTTCTGCCAACGCCATTCTCAGCCTGAATACAGGCGCCAAGATGGGCGACTTCTATCACGACACGGGAGAGGGCTCTATATCGCGCTATCACAGGCAACCAGGAGGCGATCTGGTTTGGGAAATAGGCTCGGGCTACTTCGGCTGCCGGAACAAAGATGGCTCATTCAACCCCGAAATGTTCGAGAAAAATGCCACGCTTGATCAGGTAAAAATGATAGAGGTCAAACTATCTCAGGGTGCAAAGCCCGGCCATGGCGGCATCCTCCCTGGCGCCAAGGTAACACCGGAAATTGCCGAAGCCCGTGGCGTATCCGTAGGCGAAGACTGCGTCTCCCCCGCGCAGCACTCAGCCTTTTCAACTCCCATTGAATTGCTTGAGTTTCTGGACCAGCTCCGCGATCTGTCCGGAGGCAAACCGGTAGGATTCAAGCTGGCTATCGGCCATCCCTGGGAGTGGTTTGCCATAGTTAAAGCCATGCTTGAAACCGGACGCAAACCAGACTTTATTGTTATAGATGGCGGCGAAGGTGGCACCGGCGCAGCGCCACTGGAATTCATCAACCGTATTGGCACGCCGATGACAGAAGCACTGCTGCTTGTACACAACACTCTAGTAGGCACCAATCTCAGAGAAGATATCTCCATCGGCGCCGCCGGCAAAATAACCTCTGCCTTTAATATTGCGCGCACGCTTGCTCTGGGTGCTGACTGGTGCAACGCGGCCCGCGGCTACATGTTTTCACTGGGCTGCATTCAGGCTCTGAACTGCCATACCGGCCGCTGCCCCAGCGGTGTTGCCACTCAGGACCCCAGAAGAAGCAGCAAACTTGACGTGAAAGACAAAAGCGAGAGGGTGTACAACTTCCACAAAAACACCCTGGAGGCCCTGCAAAACCTGCTGGAAGCATCAGGCCTGCGCCATCCTGGTGAGCTGGGGCCTGAGCACATAATACGCCGGGTATCGAAAACAGAGGTACACTCTTACAATGACCTGTTCCCCTTTCTGGCTCCCGGCGCGCTGCTTGAGGGCAAAACCGGCATGGCGGTCTTCGACAAATACTGGGCGGAATCTCAACCGTATAGCTTTGATCCGCCAAAGTTTGTTCAGCAACTCAGAGAAACAAAGCTTCGCTAAAAATCCGGGAGCGAATCCCACAATGCCTGTTTATTTTTGATCTGGGCTAGTGTAGACTTCGCTCCCGCTAAGCCACTGAGATTCCTCTTTAAGTCTCTTTGGCCAATGCCTTCAAAGTCCGGCTTTGAAAAGGCAGTAATTAGCAAATCGGGGCGTAGCGCAGCTTGGTAGCGCACTTGCATGGGGTGCAAGGGGTCGAAGGTTCAAATCCTTCCGTCCCGACCATATTTCAATGATTTAGGGTACATCTTCGGATGTGCCCTTTTTCGTTTCTGGCTGGGTAGAAGGTGGGACGCACAAAGCAATCTTATGAATGTCCTGTTCTGAGACGGTTTATACTTGCATACAAAGACCAATCCGTCAGGAGGCAGCCACATGAGTCATGAAGCAAAGCCAGAGGAACGCTCACGCATCATCAACGCCCTTGTCGGCGGCTGGGTTGCGGACGCAGCCAGTCTTGGCTTGCACTGGCTGTACGACAGTCAACGCATTCATGAGGTTGGCGGCCTGTCACCGGAATTTATGGCGCCGACGACATGCAACTATCAGCGGTCTCAAAACTGCCACCACTGGTTGCGAGCTATGGCGGTAAAAGCAATCTGATGGAGATGACAGAAGCGGCTGTTCGGGTGACCAATCACAACGACGAAGCGGTGGCATGGGCCCGCTGTGCCGCGCAACTTCTGGACCATCTGCTCCGGGGGCTGGCGACACTTATGGACGTACCTGTTATCTGCCCGAAGCCATGCCGGTGATCTTTCATATCCTGAGCCATGCCCGTAGCTTTACCGAAGCCGTTCGTGCCAATATTTATTGTGAAGGAGATTCCTGCGGGCGGGTCTGGATCATCGGGCCGGCGATGGAAGCCCTGTTCGGCGTTGGTGGAGAGCGCGGCATTCCCCTGAGCTGGCTGGCCCGGGTAACCGATGCTCCTGCTATCCTTACAGATATTGAGACGCTGGTTAACCAAACATGGGCAGCTAACCCGCGAGCTGCCGTAAAACCACGCAAGGATTGCACATGATTTTTGGAATCGCCTGGTTCGCAATGATGTGGTTTGGCCTGGTAATGGTCGCACTGTTGGCTTTAGTGGTGTTTGTCCTGCGCCGGAAACACGATGCCGGTGATGAACGCAAAACGACCACCCCCCAGCAACAAAGCGAGGCTCGCCAACAAGTGCTTGAAAAGGTCAAGGGCATGCATACAGCGGTTGAAGGCCTCCGTGGCCGGGCTCGGGTAAAGGCCCTGCGACGCCACATGGATAGCATGAGCGACGGCCTGGAACTCGCCTCCGAAATCCGCCCCTCTGCAAACGGCGCGCCCAAGGGGGAATGGGTGATTGCACCCGGATCAGACCCCAACCGCCGGATTCTCTACATTCACGGCGGTTCCTGGGTCGCCGGCAGCCCCAAAAGTCATCGCACTATCACGGACCGGCTGTCGAGATTGGCCCACGCCTGCGTATTCGCCATTGACTACAGGCTAATGCCGGAAAATCGCTATCTGGACGGAATTATCGACTGCCAGCAGGCTTACCGTTGGTTGCTTGACAATGGCCCGGACGAAAAGACGCCGGCCGATTTTGTAGTGGTCGCCGGGGACTCCGCCGGCGGCAGTCACACCCTGGGGCTGATTGCCTGGATACGAGACCAGGGTCTGCAAACACCGAATGCCGCTATTGCCCTGTCGCCCTCTACCGAGCTCATGCTCACGTCGCTCGGCAGCCGGGCCAACCTGAAGACCGATGCCATGCTGGGGCCAACTGTTGAGAAACTGGCGCGCATACCCCTGCCGCTGCTGTGGTGGGGAACGATTCTGGGCATGCGGGTATTGCCCACCAGCCCAACGGTCTCACCCCTGCGAGGAGACCTCCACAACCTCCCGCCAACACTGATTCACGTCAGTGAATCGGAGCTACTGCTGGAAAACGCCAAACGGTATGTAGCAAAAGCACAGGCGGCTGGCTCACCGGTGGAAGTGGAAACCTGGCCCGACATGGTTCATGTGTGGCACCTGTTTACGCCACTGTTACCGGAGGCGGAAGAGGCGTTCGAGCATATAGGGGAATTTCTGGCGAGGGTGGAGCTGGGAGTGCCCTACGAGATCCAGCGTTACGAGCGTGACCCCAAAACCATGCTACCGGAGGGCGGCGTGCGTTAGCACGTCCGCCGACACGACTTGTTACGCTTTTACCGTTTGATAGTGGTGAATCAAGCGGGAATGGCGGCAATGACCATCATTTCCACTTTCCATTCCGGTTTGGCCAGGTTGCCTGTGACACAGGCACGAGCCGGGGTGCGTCCTGGTGTTACCCAGGCATCCCAGGCCATGTTCATTTCCTGAAACTCGGCCATGTCGGTTACCCAGATGGTTGCAGACAAAATGTGGGATTTATCGGTCCCGGCCTTGGCCAGCAGTTGATCAATGCCTTGCAGGATCTGTTCAGTCTGTCCTTGCATACCGGCACTGGCGTCATGCGCTACCTGGCCTGCGAGATAGGCCGTGTTGCCGTGTATGACGATCTGACTCATGCGTTGGTTGCTATCAATGTAACGATCACTCATAAAACACACTCTTTCTAGTTGTCGTTGAAAAAAACGGGAAGCCCGCACCATTAACCACGATGAAAGCCCTGCAAGAAGGCGGTGAGATTATCACCGAGGCTGTCCGTTGGATAGCCACCCTCCTGAACAATCACTTTCGGGCCTTTGACCTGAGCCAGGCGCTGGCCAATGCGGTAAAAATCCTCGGTTTCCAGCGTCATCCCGGCCAGCGGGTCATCCTTATGGGCGTCGAGCCCGAGTGCAATGACGATGGCCTGAGGCTGGAATTCAGCAAGGGCTGACAACAGGCGCGACAAGGCCTGTAAAAATTCAATGCCATTGGCACCAAGTGGCAGAGGCATATTGCGGTTATACCCCTTGCCATCACCCTCCCCCACTTCATCCGACGCACCCCAGTAAAAAGGGTAGTAATCCGCAGGGTCGACGTGCACTGATCCAGTCCAGACGTCGCTTCGTTGCCAAAAAATGTCCTGAGTTCCGTTGCCGTGATGCACATCGACATCAACGATGGCTACGCGCTCGTAGCGCTCACGCAATACGGTGGCGGCCAGAGCCGAGTTGTTCAGGAAGCAGAAGCCACCTCCCCGTTCCGGCCCGGCATGGTGGCCCGGCGGTCGACAAAGAGCGTAGCTCGCAACCTCGCCTTGCAGTATGGCATCGGCTGCTGCCTGGGCGGTTGTTGCACTGGCGAGAATGCCGGTATAGCTACCTTCATCCATCGGGCACGCCATATCATGCATGTGCCAGCCTGCCTGGCCGACTATGTGGCGTGGGTAAAAACGGGCATGACCACAAGGATGTACATTGGGAGTAACCACACCAGATGTACCAGGCAAGGCTCGCCAACGCTCCACCGCGATTTCAAGGAAGGTAAGATAGCGAGGGGTATGAATACGCTTCAGCCGGTCCAGGAGGAGCGTATCCCCGGCAAGGGGTGGCAGCAGAACCAGACTGGCACTGGTGGCATCAATCGCCGCTTTCAGGTGCTCGGAGCGAACCGGTTGCTCTGGTGAGGGCGCAGGTTGGCCGCGAAGAAAAAAGTGCTTGGGCGCGTGAAGCTTTTGCGCCTCATGGTAAAAACATTTCACGGTTCACCGCCTAGTGATTATCGCCAAGGTGTTTGCGCAGGAAGTGGCAGGTGCGCTCCTGATCCGGATTGCTGAACAGCTTCTCCGGGGTGCATTCTTCAACGACGACCCCTTCGTCCATAAACATGGCCCAGTCCGACACATCGCGCGCAAAGGTCATCTCGTGTGTCACGATCAACATGGTCATATGTTCTTCTGCCAAGCCGCGCATTACCCGGTTAACTTCTTCGACAAGCTCCGGATCCAGGGCTGAAGTCGCCTCGTCAAACAGCATCACCTTGGGCTGCATCGCCAGCGCCCGGGCAATGGCCACCCGTTGCTTTTGGCCGCCCGACAAATGGTTGGGAAATACCGCGGCTTTTTCAGCAAGGCCAACCCGGTCAAGCAATTCCATGCCCAATTCCCGGGCAATGTGTTTATCCATGCCTTTCAGCTTGCGTGGCCCCAGGGTGACATTGTCGATCGTGGACAGATGAGGAAAGAGATTAAAGTGTTGAAACACCATACCCATGTTCTGGCGGATGTGGTTGATGTGCCGTTCAAATATAAGACCGTTCATATCGGGCCGGTTCACCCGGACGCCGTCGAGAAGAATCTCACCCTGGTCAATCACCTCCAGGTGGTTCACCGAGCGTAACAGAGTGCTCTTGCCAGAACCGGAAGGACCAATGATGGATACGATCTTTCCGCGATTCACCGTCAGGTCGATGCCTTTTAAAACTTCCAGATCGCCAAAACGCTTGTGCACATTGCGGATTTCGACCATCGGAGTGTCGGTTTGATGCTCAGTGCTCATGGGCTCTACCGCCTTTTATACTGTTATAAATTGGGGTTTAGCGACGATAGGCCGTCTGCCGCTCCAGCCAGGCCTGGCCTAGCTCCATAAAGATGTTGATCACGTAATACAGCAGGGCGATAACGATGAAAAACTCGAATGGCCGGAACGTTACGCTGATCGCATACTGGGAGGCATACACCACCTCAGCCACACCAATGGCGGATAAGACCGACGTATCTTTCACCATCAGGATCATATTGTTGCCCAGTTGCGGGATCGCGCGAATAAAGGCCTGTGGCACAATGATGTAGAAAATGGTGGCACCATGCCCAAAGCCGAGCGACCGTGAAGCTTCATACTGACCGTCGGACACTGACTTGATGGTGGCAATGAATATGTCGGCATTGTAGGCCATGTAGTGAAAACCCAGCCCAAGAATGCCAACCAGGATGGCGGGAATCAGAATCCACTCGCCGAGGCCAAAATACAAAAAGTAGAGTTGCAACAGCAGTGGCGTCGTCATGAACAGCCAGATAAAAAACCGCAATGGCCAGCTCAGAACCTTATTGATATAAACAGAGATCACCGCCACCACCAGCCCACCCACAACCGACATGAATGCAACGACGATGGCCACCAGAGAACCCACACCAAGGCCTTTCAGCAAGGTAGGGAAATAGGTTATTACCGGACCGAAATCAAATTCCATCTCTGCGTCCTTTTATTGGGTTGTGTAGCGCGTCGCGCGACGATAGGCCAGTTCGATAATACCCATCACCGCGTAAACAATGACGATGTACATCAGCGCACTGAGGGTGAAAATCTCCAGCGGCTTGTAGGTCGAACCAATCAACCGCTGAGACTGATAAGTCAACTCAACCACCGAGATGATGGAAACCAGAGAGGAGTTTTTCACCAGTACAATGGCCAACACCCCGACCGACCGAATCATCAGTGCTGCGGCTTGCGGCAATATGATAGACACCATCGTTTGTACCTTGCCAAATCCCACTGATCTGGCGGCTTCTGTCTGACCATTATCTACAGACTCGATGGAGCCGCGAATCGCTTCGCTCATATAGGCGCCAATATTGAAAGCGCCCACGAAGATCCCACAAGTAATGGGGTCAAGCCTGAAGCCAATGCTGGGACCGCCATAAAACACCAGCAACAATTGGACGAAATAGGGTGTCCCGCGAACCACACTGATATAGCCTCGGGCAAACCAGCGGATGGGTGCAAAGCGAAAAGACTGCAAGAACACCAGTCCACAGGCGACGAAGAATCCAAAGAACATTGAACGGGCAGAAACATCGATCGTGACCCAGGCTGCCTTTAGCAACAGGGGCGTGACCTCGACCATCAAGTTGAAATCCATGGTCTTACCTTTTTTGCTGTTGTCGGTGATACAACGTTCGACGTGTTGACCGAGGGGAGAGCCTTAAAGCGCAGGCTGCAACTGGCTCCCCCCTTGCCCACAGCCTTTACTCGATGTTGGCACCCTCGCCAATCCACTTGTCGACAATGGCCTGGTAAGTACCATCAGCCTTGATTTCTGCCAGGGCAGTATTCAGCGCTTTAAGCAGTTCAGGCTTGTTCTTTTGAATGGAAATGGCGGCAGGCCAGCGTGGCAGTTCACCCACGTCTACCATCTTGATGTCGGGTGCGTTTTCCTGCATGGCAACCAGCACGGGCACGTCATCGGCGATCATGAGATCGATGCGGCCTGTGGTCAGGCCATTCATCATGCTAGGCAGGCCCTGAAAGGTCTGGTTACGCCACTTGCCTTCGCCATTTTCCACCGCCCACTGGTTACCGGTTTCACCCAGAGTGGATCCGACAGTCTTGCCAGCAAAGTCGTCGATGCTGTTAATATCGTCGGTGCTGCCTTGTACCCAAACCGACAGACCGGCGCTGTAGTAAGGGTCGGAAAAGTCAACCGCCTGCCGGCGTTCTTCTGTGTCGCTCATGCTGCAAATGCAGGCATCAAAACGGCCACCGACCATGGCGGCGATAATGCCGTTCCAGGGAGATGACTGCACGTTAACCTCTACGCCCATCTTTTCAGCCAGAGCCTCGGCAATATCAACATCAAAGCCAACCAGGTTGCCCTGGGTGTCGACAAAACTGAAGGGAGGGTAAGCACCGGAGTTGACCACCTGAAATACGTCGCCACGAATTTCATCCAGTTCACGCGCCTGTGTCGGCATGGCGACCATGGCCGCTGCACTTGTGACTATTGCTGCGACAGCCAGAGATTGAGATAACTTTTTAGTAAGCGCCTTCATATTCTTCTTCCTGTTCAGACCTTTCTATAAAGCAATGCACACATTGATGCATCGCACCTCTTCACACTGGTTTTAACCACCTTGCTTGTTGCTATGGCCACCTCCTGTGCGTTTACTCCTGATTCATGCAGCGACCGTGCCAGCGGCACCAGCCAGAAGAACACCCGTGCGACCGGGGCATCAGGGTCCGGCCTGATGCACGCGTCTTGTGCGCATTACCCGGCATCCGACCGGTAATGGGCAAAATTCCATTGAAATACATCATGACTCTGCCTCCCCGATCGCAAAGGTTAGCTCCGCTTCGGTCCGGGCCTGCAAATCAGCGTCGCTGATCTCGACCAGTTTTTCGCGCACCACCAGACCTTGCGGGGTAATGTCCATTACAGCCAGGTCGGATACTATGCGGCTGACGCAGGCTTTGGCTGTCAAAGGCAGGCGGCAAGACGTCAGGATCTTGGGTCGCCCGTGTTTGTCGGTATGGGTCGTCAGCACGACGATGCGGGGCGTCTTTTGTGCCAGCTCCATGGCACCACCAATCCCGGGCGAAAATTTTCCCGGGATTTTCCAGTTGGCAAGGTTGCCGAGCGCGTCGACTTCGAAGGCGCCAATCATGGTTAAATCCAGCCGGGCGCGACGAATTATTGCGAAAGAGACAGCACTATCGAACAGGCTGGCCCCTTCCCGAAGGGAAACATAGGCACCAGCGGCATCAATGAGAAAGGGGTCCATTGCCTCTGGCAGACTCTGCTTCCAGGCACCGAGAATGCCGTTCTCTGAATGAATCTGTACATCGAAGTCGTCCGGCAGGTAATGGATAACCTGCGTTGGCAAACCAATGCCCAGATTGACAATGCTGCCCGGGGTGATTTCATTCACCGCCCGGCTCAAAATGCGTTCAACGGCGGACATGATGTTCCAGGATCCCGTATTCAGAGGTGAGTGATTCCAGCGGTACAATGCTGTCGACAAAAGCACCCGGCGTATGCACCTGTTCCGGCTTGAATCGGCCCGGCTCACCGAGATCCGGCGTTTCGACAATGACGTGGTTCGCAGCCATGGCCATCAGCGGGCTGAAATTGATAGCCGAACCCTGATACACCAGATTGCCGATCCAGTCCGCCTGAGCGGCATGAATGAGAGCATAGTCAGCCGGCAACGCCATCTCGACCTTGTAAGTCTGACCTTGCCAGTCGAGCAGATCTTCCGGCCGGGTAATCTCGGAATCAATGCCGATGTCGGTGAGGAAACCAAAGCTTCCGGCACCGGCGGTGCGAATCTTTTCGGCCAGAATGCCCTGGGGATGAAACGCGACCTCGAGATCGCCTTGATTCATCAGCTCAATCACGCGTTTGTTCAGGCCAATGTGCGTGGTGATCAACTTGCGCACCTGGCCATTCTCGATCAGCCGGCTCAAACCATGACCGGGTTCATTAGCATCGTTCTTGATAAGGGTCAGACCGGTCTGTCCCTGGCGTACCAGTTCGTTGATCAGGCTGAACGGCGTGCCCGGATTGCCAAAGCCACCGACCATGACCACAGCCCCGGAAGGAATGGCGGCGATGGCATTTTCCAGTCTTTGATTCTTTTTCATGAACAAACCTCCTGCTCCAGCTCCAGCGCCACCTGTTCGAAGGCAGCCAGGCTGTTATCCAGCAGGGCGATTATGTCGTCAATGTCCGCAGCGGTGACGGTCAACGGCGGCGTAATCAACACATGATCACCCTCCAGGCCGTTCAGGCAACGCCTCGGATAAATCAGCAGGCCACGGACCTTGGCCAGAGCGGTGAGCTTGTCGAAGGCATTGAACGATGCCGGGAACGGTTGCTTGCTGGCTTTGTCCTGCACCAGTTCCACCCCCTGCAACAAACCGACGCCTCGCACATTACCAATGCAGTCATACTTAAGAGCCAGCTGGTCGAGTTGCTGACGAAGATAGGCACCCTGCTTTACCGCATTGCTGACCAGCTGTTCCGAGTCCATCACACCAATGACAGCAAGGCCCGTGGCACAGGCCAAAGGGTTGCCGGCGTAGGTATGACCGTGCATGAAACCACCACTGCGACTCACCTCGTCAACCAGCTCCTGACGCGCCATCATGGCCGCGACGGGGTAGTAGCCAGAACCAAGCCCTTTGGCCAGCGCCATAATGTCGGGCGCAACACCAAAATGCTGGTAGGCAAACCAGGCGCCAGTGCGGCCCATGCCGCTGAGCACTTCGTCCATGATCAATAGGCAACCGTAGCGGTCACACAAAGCCCGCAACCCTTCCATATAGGCCTTTGTGACCATGCGCCCCCCGGTGCTGGCACCGCCAACCGGCTCCAGCGCCAGGGCGGCAATGGTCTCCGGGCCCGCCGCCAGAAAGGCGTTTTCGGTCTGTTCCAGCACCAATGCAATGTGTTCTTCAACACTGGTTTCCTGGTAACGGTATAAGTCCGGCGAGGGCACCTTGACCGAGCCAATAGTTATCGAGCGATACGGTGCCTCCAGGGGTTCGTATCCGGTTAGCCCCAGTGCCCCCATGGTACTGCCATGATACGAAGGGCGTAGCGACACAAACTTGCTACGCTCTGGCTGCCCTTTGGCAACAAAATACTGAACCGCCAGTTTGATCGCGCTCTCGACCGCTTCTGAACCACTGCCGACAAAGAAGACTTTATCCAGCTCACCGTCGGTCAGACCGACCAGGCGGTTTGCCAGGTCCAGCGCGACCTGGCTTTCGAACTGGGTGCGATAGCTGAAAGCAACCTTATCAAGTTGCTCAACCATGGCGCGTTTTACGGTGGGGTGGTTGTGGCCAACGTTACAGGTGATGGCACCGGAACAGGCATCGATGTAACGCCGACCTGTGGTGTCCCAGATATAAATGCCATCGGCATGGCTGACAAGCGGCATGTCATTACTGGTCAGGTAGAACAAAGCATTGCTGGACATGGCGCCTAACATCCTCAGACACAAAGTGGTGTTTTTTTGATCACTATTAATTAATAGAACAGCTATTAATTAATTTCAATGCATAATGTTTTTTCATTATTTAATGACTTATGCTCATGTTCCAGCTTATAAAACCGTCTTTGAGGCCAGCCATATGAGCGATATAAACATTAACTCTCTGAAATCTTTGATTATTTTCAAAACGCTTTATGAGACCGGCACCGCGACACGGACGGCAAGGGATTTGGGCATTACCCAGTCTGGCGTCAGTCGATCTCTGGCGCAGTTGGAAGAAAATATTGGAATTCCGCTGTTCATGCGGCACAAGAAGCGGCTAATTATTCTGCCTGAGGCCGATGAGCTCTATGGTGAGATTCTTGGTTTGCTGAGCAACCTGGAGAACATGAAGCACAGCATTGTGGCACTGCGAGAATTTGGCGCTTCGCGCATACGCATCGCCTCAGCACCGGCTCTGGGCTTTGCCTATGTCCCCAAAACCATCGCCCGCATTCTTAGCGACAACCCCAAATACAATGTCTATCTGGACATCATGCCCAGCCCGGAAGTGGTGCGTGCGGTTGAAGCAGGTTATTTCGATGTCGGATTTGTCACTCTTCCGGTGAACAGTCAGGCACTCGTGGTTGATGAGTTGATCTCAACCGAAGCCGTGTGTCTGATTCCCAAAAACCACAGCCTGGCCAAAGCCAGTGTGATCTCAATAGAAGATCTGAAAGGACAGCATCTGGTCATACCCAACCAGCCCAATCTGGCAGCCGACCAACTCCTGCTGCATTTGTCGCAGAAAAACATACCAATTGCCGGTAAAACCGAAGCCAACATCGCGGCCATTTGCTCACTGGTCGCCAACGGTGTCGGCATCACCCTGATCAACCCCATCACAGCCTACGACCACCAGGTAACCCGCGATGACCTGCTAATAAAGCCGTTCACGCCAGCCTTTAACTATCGTTTTGGGCTGGTGTACAAGCAGAAATGGGCTAACAACCGGTTAATCGGCTTGCTCAAGGAAATGGTACCGGAGTTGCCGGATTACCTCGTGGCCCAACGCACCCACTCCTGAGTGACACGAGGCATGCCAATCAAGGTCGGGGACAAACGACAACAATGTGTTAGCTTCAGGACTCAGCCAAAGAAAGTAACTCGGAACCCGTTAACTGATAACCAATCCATTCATCTTTTGGTTTAGCACCAAGTGATTTATAAAATTTGATAGCCGTTTCGTTCCAATCAAGCACGCTCCACTCAAGCCTTCCACACCGATTATCCAAAGCAATTTTGGCCAAATGCTTCAGAATAAACTTTCCTGCACCACTACCTCGCTCCGTATGCGTTACATACAAGTCTTCAAGATAGAGACCATGCTTTCCTAACCAGGTTGAATAATTAAAATAGTAAACAGCGAAACCAATTGGCTCACCCTGTTTCTCACAAATGACCGCTTTTGTAGAAGAATCTTTAGCAAAGATCGAATTCTCAATAGACGACTCAGTAGCGAGGACTTGGTGTTCAGCTTTTTGATATTTGGCTAACTCTTTAACAAACTTCAGAATTAAACCTGAGTCATCTTTATTTGCTTCTCGTATTACAACTGACATTGACACTCCTTGTAGAAACTAACGCTTCGATCAGCTAGCGCTGCAATATATGCTGCCTGGTAGCCTTTATCGCCAACAGGCGCGACATCTTCGAGATTGCCACGCTCAATTGCACACCCTTCTGACATCCGGCATACTTTTTTTCAAAGCTACTCAGCGGTTCAGAGTCAATCTCAATTTTAGCTAATTATGGCGGTGGCAAACAGCGCATTCTGCTGTGCGAGCGACACCCCTTAATCATGAAAAGGAACCTCTGTGTCCACCAGCGTCCAAATGAGCGACATTTATCTCACCTACCCGACAGAGTCAGGTACCGTCGCGGTGCTGAACAACGCGTCACTCAAGGTTCCACCTGGTGAGACACTGGCGATTACCGGCCCATCCGGAAGTGGAAAGACCTCCCTGCTTCTGCTTCTCTCCGGTCTTGAGCATCCAGACAAGGGCGAGATCCAGGTTGGTAGCCAGCGCCTTGGCGACATGGATTCGGATGCGCTCGCCGACTGGCGCAGTGAGCACCTTGGCATCATCTTCCAGTCATTTCATTTGCTACCGGGCCTCAGCGCACTTGGCAACGTCAGCCTGCCGCTTGAAATTGCCGGACAGGCGAGCGCCCGTGAGCGCGCCCTTGCCATGCTGGAGGCGGTTGGGCTAAGCCATCGGTTGCAGCATTATCCCGGACAACTCTCCGGTGGTGAGCAGCAGCGTGTAGCCATTGCCAGGGCGCTGGTGCATCAGCCAAGCCTTCTGCTGGGCGATGAGCCAACCGGCAACCTGGACCAGGAAACCGGCGAGAAGGTGCTTTCGCTGCTGTTCGACCTGCATAAGGAAAGCAAGTCCACGCTGGTGCTGGTTACCCACGATGAACGCGTTGCACAGCGCTGTCAGCACCGGGTCAGGATGGAGGGTGGGCGCCTCTATGAAATCTGAAACATCCGCCAGGCCTCTCTGGATGCTGAGATTCGCGATCTCCGATCTCCGCTCGCGCATCTCCGCACTCAAGGTTTTTCTGGCCTGCCTCATACTCGGCGTTACCCTGGTGGCCGCCACGGCCAGTCTCTACCGGGTTATCGAGCAGAGTCTGCTGGCCGATACCCGCGCCCTGCTGGGTGGCGACGTCGAGCTGGATGCCAGTGAGCCACTGCCGGATGAAGTGCTTGAATGGGTTCGTGCGACTGGCAGTCTCTCGCTGGTTCGCGAGCTCGACACCATGGTCAGTGGTGCGAGTGAAGACGATGGCGCAAGCTTCGTGAGAGCCGAAATACTGATCCCTGATGCGGCCTATCCTCTATACGGCGAGCTGCAACTGACGCCGGACCAACCACTGTCGGAGCTCACGGCACAGAAAGATGAACGTTGGGGGGCCATCATTGACCCCTTGCTTGCTGAACGTCTGGGCCAGTCCATTGGCGATCAGATTCAGATTGGCGCAGCCACCTTTCGCATCAGCGGCCTTATTCAGGCGCAGCCGGATCGCAGCCTGAATGCCAACTGGCGCGGCTTACCGATCATGATTTCCGAAGCGGCGGTGGAGGCAACGGGGCTGATCCGGCCAGGCAGCCGCATCGACTACGAATACCGGGTGCAGACCGACCGAGACCTGAACGTCTGGCTGGATGAATTCGAGCAGGCCTTTCCCGATACTCGCTGGGATACCACAACCTTTGCCGAGCGCAGCGAACGCCTGTCCGAGCGGCTTGACCAGGTTGCAACGGCGCTCATTCTGATCGCTTTCACGACGCTGTTCATTGGCGGTCTGGGTGTCGCCAACAGCATACATGCCTATCTGGATGAAAAGCTTGGCACCATTGCCACACTGCAGACGCTGGGCTTACGGCGCAGGCCCCTGGTGGGCATTTATCTGCTACAGATCGGCATACTGGGCAGCCTTGCCGGCCTCATCGGCGGTGGCATCGGATTGGGAATGTCCACCGTGGCCATTGGTCTGGCCGGCGATGCCTTTGCGCTGTCCGGATCTGACAATGCTGGCCTGGCTGGCCAGTGGATAGGCCTTTGGGTCGTACCCTTGCTCCTGAGCTGGCTGTTTGCGGTGCTGACCGCCTACGTCTTCGCGCTACCGGCGCTGGCCAGAGCACTTGCGGCCTCACCGGCAGGGCTGTTCAGAGGCCAGGTTCAGGCGGCCCGTCATGAGCCTCGCAGCTGGCGAATCGCCAGCTATCTTCTGCTGGCTGTCTATATCGCGGCCACTCTGTTCTGGCTGCCCTCCCCGCAACTTGGATTCATGTTCCTGTTGGTTGTCGTCGTGCTCTGGGGCTTGCTGGAAAGTGTGATCAAGGGCTTGCAACGCGCTGCCAAAGCGCTGGAAAACGGTGGCTTTGCCGATCGACATTTTGCCCGGCGGCTGGCGCTGGCCAATCTCCACAGGCCAGATTCGCCGTTGCGGGCAACGCTGCTCTCACTGGGTACGGCGCTGACACTGGTGGTGGCTTGCACCCTGCTGGTAAGCACCCTCCTGCGAGCGCTGGAATCGACGATACCGGCCGAAGCACCGGCCCTGATTCTGTATGAGGTTTTCCCTGATCAGATTGAACCGCTCGAGTCTGGCCTCAAGAAGCTTGATCCTGCCAGCCGGACCGAGCTTCTGCCCTTGGTTCGCGGCCGCCTGGCCAAGATCAACGAGGAGTCGATCGCGGATGTTCTGGCGAACAATTCGCAAGCCAGACGCGAGGCCATGGGTGATGAATACAAGCTCAGCTATCTGTCGGGGAACCCGGAAGATCTCGAGCTGGTCAGAGGCAGCTGGTGGTCGTCTCCGGCGCCAGAGGGACAGCCCGCCTTCATGGCTATGGAGGATCGGGAAGCCAACCAGCTCGGCTTGACGGTCGGCGACCGAGTAGAGTTTATGGCCGGGGGCCGGCCGATTGCCGCTGAAATCAGAGCCATCTACCGGCAGAAAGGTCTTCAGACCCGGTTCTGGTTCGAGGGCGTTCTGCAGGATGGCGCACTGGACGATTTGATTGGGCGTTACGTCGGCGTTGTTTACCAGAGTGACCCAGCCGCAAAAAGGTCACAACAGTGGCTGGCCAGAAACATTCCGAATGTGATTACGCTGCGCACCGCCGACTGGCTAGAGACAGCCGGTGATCTGCTCAACAAGGCGGCTGCCGGCCTTGCTGCCGTTGCCCTGGTCAGCCTCACAGCAAGCCTGCTGGTGCTGTCCAGCGTAGTCAGCGTCAGCCGCAGGCGACAACTCTATGAGGCCAATCTGCTGCACTGCCTCGGCGCCAGGCACCGGGCTATCCGGCTGTCCATGCTGCTGGAAACAGGGTTACTGACCTTGCTCTCTACGGTGTTCGCGACAGCACTCGGGGCACTGATCGCGCTGCCATTGGCAACCATGTTGCTGAAACTACCGGCAGGAAATCTGTGGTGGATTGGCGCGCTGGTTGCGGCGGCGGTGAGTTCACTCGCCCTGCTGGGCGGCCTGCTGCCAACACTGCGGGCCCTGCGGTTGAATCCGGCCCTGTTACTACGCGAGGGCTGAGTGGATAGCAACACGAGTGCGCTACGGCCTGGATGCACATGATTTTAAAGTAGAATCAGGATTCACCCTGACCCTTTGCGGTAGCCGTGCTCTAGCCAATGCGTCAATGCAGTTTGACGCAGCGATAGCAGACTTTGCCCGGGGCCTTCTTTATTGGATGCCTGCCTTGCCCCACGAATGATGGTAGGCTTGGGGTGCCTGTCCTTACAACACGGCCCCTACCACACTACTCCCTGGTTCCGCGCCAGAGCTTTAAGGCACGCCCGATGTCCATTACAGACTACCTGACACCTTATGATTTTTCGCCAGCGACAATATTGGGCTGCTTGCTGGTGCTGGGGTTCTATGGTTACGGGCTGCTGAAAATGCCTGAAGACAATCGGCCTGGTAGCGGTCGGATACTCGTGTTCGTGGTGGGCGTGATGATTTGCTACGGTGTTATGCAAACCCGATTTGATTACTACTCTCAATACATGTTCTTCGTTCACCGGGGCCAGCACCTGATTCTTCACCACCTGGGGCCGATCCTGATCGCACTCTCCAATCCCCTGCCGGTGATGCGCTTTCTCTACAGCCGGATCAAGCCCGGGACAAGGCAGGCACTGTCCCCTCTGGGCTGGGTTTACCGGTTCCTGCAGCACCCTGCTATTGCATCTTTCTTGTTCATAGGGCTGATTTACTTCTGGTTATGGCCGCCCATCCACTTTAATGCCATGCTCAGCCGCAACCTATACTGGATCATGAACTGGAGCATGCTGCTGGATGGCCTGCTGTTCTGGTGGCTTATCTTCGACCCGCGCTCGCCGGTGTCCGGTGATGCCCTAGGGTATGGCAAGCGGATCCTGCTGCTGGCCCTGGTGGCGATTCCGCAGATAATCCTGGGCGCCACCATCGTTTTCTCCCGAAGCATGGTTTATGACGTCTACGAAGTGTGCGGTCGTGCCTGGCCGATGGCACCGGAGACGGACCAGCTCCTGGGCGGGCTGCTCACCTGGATCCCTCCTGCCATGATGAGCGTTCTCGGCATACTGATCATCCTTCGCCGCGCCATGCGGGAAAGCGGTAAGATACCCCCCTATTCCGAAAAGCTGAAGGCAACCCATTCATGAGTATTCAGTTCCATTTACGCCTGCCAAGAATGCTGCCGATCACTGTCGTAGTCACCGCAGCGATAATCCTGGCCGGCTGTTTCGGCGACGACAAATCCTGGCGCGGCAAGGACATCAGCGGGCTGATGCCGGAACTGGCCTTCGAGCTGACAGACACATCCGGCGATACCGTGACTGCTAAGAAAACCGATGGTGAGATCCGGATGCTGTTCTTCGGCTTCACCTCCTGCCCCGACGTCTGCCCCGCTACCCTCCAGAAGCTGTCCCGCGCCGTTAAGGACATGCCTGACCAATGGCAGGACGACACCCGGATTATCTTCGTCAGCGTTGACCCTCAAAGGGACACGCCGGAACGGCTCAAAAGCTATGTGGCTTTCTTCAGCGAGAGAGCCATCGGCCTCACCGGTGAAGAAAAAGCGCTGCGGGAGCTGAGTAAACGCTACCGCACCACCTTTGGCTACGACGATCCGGATGCGGAGGGCAACTACAACGTGTCGCACAGTGGCGCCGTCTATGTATTCGACCGCAACGGAAATGCTCGCCTTCTGTTCAAACCTGACCTGAGTGTTGAAGACATCCGGACAGACCTGGTTGCATTGGCTAAGGAAACCAGAACTTGACATTGAGATCCTCCAATCCGAGTCACCCTTCGTCTGATAGTTGGCACTTCAGGATCGGCAACTGCAGGTCGGCTCCTTAGCTCAGAAGACGCTCTTTGGCTTCATTAACACGGGCAGCCAGGTAGTTACTCCCACCACGGTCCGGGTGTATTTTCTGCATCACCCGACGGTGGGCCTGGACAATCTCATCCCGGCTGGCACCAGCCTCCAGCCCCAGGATATCCAGGGCTTCGTTCTCGGTCAGGGCGCCGCCACTGCCTGAATTTTCACGTTCACTTTCCCCCGCACTGTCATCGCCCGCCGGGTCGTCAGTGCGCCAGGAATCTCCAAAACGGCGGTCCAGATAGGTTTCCAGAAGCCTGGCGGAATCCTCGTCGTGGTCCCGGCAATACTGCAATAATTCGATGAATTCACCCTCGCCCAGATCCGCCAGCGCCCGCCCGGCCATGGGGCCTTTCAATATCTCACCGCTCATAGTTCCGGAGTCGTGGTCCAGGGTCATATTGAGGATATCGCTCGAAACATGAGATTGGTTGCCCGGTTTCGCGCTTGCTTCGCCTGAGCCCGGCATCCGACCCATCAGCAAGGATGGCAACACACGGCGCAGCAGGGGAAACAGGAAAACCAACAAGGCCAACAAGACCTGCAAACGGCCGGTAACGGCCAGAACGATCGCCATCAGGATACCGGCAATCGACACCAGCTTGAGGATGGCCGGTTTTTGTTGGCCGGGCGGCTGGTTGCGTAGCCAGACCCAGGCAACAACCGCCATTATGACAACCAGAAGCGTTAGTGGCACTCGGATACTCCGGGCCAAATGGCCCACCGGTTGATTGAAATAAGCGCTATCTGAGCTGTTGGGTCAAACGCTTAACCTCCGAGGAGCTGCGGTTGGAATAGTCCTGCAGTGCCTTGGCCCCCCCGGACGCATAGACCGCAACAGCGGCCATAAGATCCTTAAGCACCTGCGGGCTGTTGCGATCAAAGGGTGCATAGGCACCCCCCGATAGTTTGCTCACCTGCTGGAACACCGCCCTGGCGTGTGCATCGGCTCCCTCATGAAACATAAACACCGGGGTTCGCAGCATGCCCAATTCCCCGGCAATATGGCAGAGCTCGTCCACAGGCTCCTCACAAAAATCCCCGATAAACACCACTGCCTTGACTGCCTTTGCACGGGTCTCTTTCCGGGCGTGCGCCAACACCCTGCTAATCTGGGTACGTCCGCCCAGACAGGAAACACCGTTCATCAGGTTAAGCAGCTGGCCGGTCTCGCTGACAAACTCCGTGGCCTTGAATTCCCCAAAACCGCGGTAGTAGCAAAGCTGAATCGCCAAGCCGCCCAAATCCCTGGTCGCCAGGAAAAGCTCACTCTGCAAGTGGCAAGCCTGATCCCAGGTAGCATCCCGGCTGGCAGTGGCATCCAGGGCGAAAATCAACCGGCCTCGCTCGCCACCCTGCTTAGGCAGCTTGCGGACCTGATGGATAAACTGGTCGATCGACTGTTTATCAGACTTGGTACGGAGCTCTTTGTCGGACATATGCTTGTGCTAACCGCCTCGCCCTGCCAATGTATTATTTCAAGTTTAGGGGAAAGACTACGCGATTCAAAGGTCCCGCGGGGCGGATACCTCTGAACCTTGTGGACGTTACCTTTTCTTGATCCTGCACAAACGCCGCCTAAAGAAACAGCGCGAAGATAGTTCGATCCGCGCTGCAGGGAAAGCACCGAGGATCTGGAGTGCACTGCCAATGAAGATGAAGCTCGATACTACTCAATTCCGCGTAAAAGAGGGGCATGCGGTGAACCTCGGCCAGTGGCCGACAAGGGTTGATCCCTTTTACACATCCAAGAAGGACTATAAAAAGCGACTCCAAAGCCAGGTGTCTGAGTTGAGTGACCTCCAACAACTACACTATGCCTCTAATCGCTACGCGATGCTGCTGGTTTTCCAGGCGATGGATGCAGCCGGCAAAGATGGCGCCATTCGCCACGTGATGTCCGGCGTCAATCCGCAAGGCTGCCAGGTTTTCAGCTTCCAGCACCCCAGCGCCATGGAACTGGACCACGACTTTCTCTGGCGCACGAATAAGGCACTGCCGGAGCGCGGCCGCATTGGCATTTTTAACCGCTCCTATTACGAGGAAGTGCTTATCGTGCGGGTGCATAAGGAAATCCTGCATAGCCAGAATCTTCCGGATGCATTACTCAACGAAAACACCATCTGGCGGGACCGGCACCAGTCCATCGTCGACATGGAAGCGCACTTGCACCGCAACGGCACGCGCATCTGCAAGTTTTTCCTGCACCTTTCCAAAGAAGAGCAACGCCAGCGATTCCTGGACCGCATTGATGATGCTGATAAAAACTGGAAATTCAGTATGGCAGACAGTGAAGAACGGAAATTCTGGGATGACTACATGAGGGCCTACCCAAAAATCACCCCCGAACGCCGGCGCGAACTAAAACAGATACGCAAAACGCTATCCGACTGACTGGCGAGAACACCAAAGGAAAATGGTCAGCATGGACCCCAAGGCTTGGAGGCTGGATTAATCTGGCCAGCGCCTGGTGGGCGGGATGCGTATTGATTAGGGTCAAGCATTGGGTAATACCTGGGACCGGGCAATGTTAAAGGGGCGTCAGCGGTATTATGATGCCATTACATCCTCCCGCTGATTGGCGTCGGCAGACCGTCGCCACCCAGGAGCACTTGATGGTCGACGCTTTCACACAACTGCCCGTGGCCGTTTTAAGCCTGAATCCGGCTGTTGATATCACCTATGAAATCCCCAAGCTGATTGCTGACCAGAAGGTTCATGCTCTGAATTCCCGTTACGATCCCGGCGGTAACGGGATCAATGTCGGTCGCGGCCTCAAACGACTTGGGGTGCAAGCCTGCACCTTCTGTGTTGTCGCCGGCGAAATCGGTCGATTCCTGCGCCATCAGCTGGATGCACAGCTGGATCAGGTCAGTTATCAGGAAGTGGATGGCGAAACGCGGATCAATGGCACCATTCTCGAGAGCCTGACAGGTGCCCAGTTTGAGGTCAGTGGTGTCGGCCCTGTGGTGTCGACCGCACAATGGGAACATTTGCTCGACCAATTCGTGACCCATTGCAGTGAGGGGCTGGGGGTTATTACCGGCTCGTTACAACGGGGCTTGCCGAAGGACCTTTACGCCGAAGCGGTAAGTCGGGTGCGGGCAGCCGGGGGGCGCGCGGTCGTCGACTCTCATGATGAGCTGCTGCGGCATGCGATCGAAGCCCAACCTTTCCTGATCAAGCCCAACCGTTTCGAATTGGAAGCCCTGGTCGGGCAGCCTCTGACGAATCAGCGGGCTATCGTTCGGGAAGCTCGCCGGTTGCAGGAGCGGGGCGTGACCTGCGTCTGCGTCTCCATGGGAGCTGAGGGTGCGTTACTGGTGACGTCGTCAAGTGTTCTGAAGGGGGAAGCGCCTTCCGTCCCCGTAATCTCCACGGTCGGCGCCGGTGATTCGATGGTGGCTGGCATGGTGGGGCTATTGGCGCAGGGCGCGTCGGACCAGGACGCGTTACGTGAGGGCATTGCCTGCAGTGCGGCGACGGTGATGCAGCCGGGGACCGAGTTGTTCGATAAAGAAACGGTCGATCGGCTGCGTGGTGAGGTTCGGGTGACGCTGCTTTCGCTGTGAACGGATAAAAATGACTGGGTATTGCAGGTCGCAGATTTGCCTACAACCTAAACAGAACGACATTAACGGATGAACAGTTAAGTGCGACGGCATTGGCCCCTCATTTTCCTTCTGACCATTGCGAACCTGACAGCGTACGCTCTGGCCGAATCAACTCATGACGACGGATCAGTGCCGCTCATTGACGTTCGAACCGTCTACCAGAGCACAATGGTCGATCAGGTGGCATTTCTCGCTGAACAAGGAGAGGTGCTCTCCGTTGACGAGGTTCAGTCCCTGATTCGCAGGAATCCCGCTGTCCTGAAGCGCCCGGAGACCAGCGTATTAGTTAATGGCATCAATTCCGGTGCGATCTGGCTGGTAGCGAATGTTCTCAATCCGACCGATGACACCATTTTGCGGCGCGTGTCCGTCAGAACAGGCTGGCTGGAAAAGGTCGACTTCTTTTTCATCACAGAAGACCGGCAGACACAGCACTTTATCGGCGGCGATCGTGTCCCGCTGGATGAGCGCTCCCTCGCCAAACGCATACCCAGTGCCGATTACCCGTTTCCGTCCGGCGAGACACTGCTGTTGCTGCGGATTGAGACAGCGGACCCAATGGTGGTGCCACTCTATTTTTCCAGTATTGCCGACAGCCATAGTCGAGAGCTGTCAGAGACGGCGCTCTACAGCTTCGTCTACGGCGTCATGTTTGCCCTTGCTGCCTATAATCTGATGCTGTTCGCCGGCCTTCGGCAGCGGCGTTATCTGTTCTACTCGCTTTACACAGGCAGCTTTGTGGCCACGACGGCGTCCTACAACGGTATCGGAATGGCCCTGCTCTGGCCCGAAGCGGTGGGCTGGCAACAGTGGGCGCCACCTCTGCTGATGTTGTGTTTCGCCAGCTCCGGCCTGGCGTTTGCGACGAATTTTCTGAACACCCAACGCCACCGACCATGGCTCCACAGAATCATCCAGACAATCGGCGTGGCTTATTTCGCGCTCTTAGTTGCCTGTTTCGCCTTAGACGAACAGGGCCTGGCGCTGCGCCTGGCATTCCTGGTTGTGCCTCTGTTCAGTGTACTGATGCTGTACATGGGAGTGTCGAGCTGGGTGAGTGGTAACAAGTCCGCACGCTATTTCATGTTGGGCACACTGGCCTCCGCTGCTGGTGCTTCGACGACGGCCTTGACGGTCATCGGCATGATTCCTTATACCCAGCTGGGCTACTACGCCGTGGACATCGGTATGGTAGTGGATGCCATACTGTTGATGTTGGCGTTGGCCGATCTGGCTCGTAAAAACGAAGAGGCCAGAATAGCAGCAGAGCAAAAGGCCCAGACTGATCTGCTGACCGGCCTGAACAATCGGCGCGGTTTTCTGCCTGTCGCTGAATCACTATGGAGTCTGGTCACGCGCAAGAACAGAAACATCTGTGTGGCTATGATCGATATTGACCATTTCAAGGACATCAATGACCAATATGGCCATGCCGTCGGCGACAGGATGTTGAAGATAATTGCCGACGAGCTTGATAAATCCCGGCGCCTCGGCGATCTCCTGGCCCGCTGGGGAGGTGAGGAATTCACTCTTTTGCTGCCGGAAACGGACGAGGCGGAAGCCCTCAAAGTGGCCGAGCGTTTCCGCCAAAATATCGAGCAGCTGGTGGTCAATGACCGCGGCAGGGCGATCCGATGCACCATCAGCATCGGTGTCGCCAGCCGCCACTCTGAAGATGTCACCCTGGATCAAGCTATTACCAGGGCCGACGAGGAACTCTACCAGGCCAAGCTTCAGGGGCGCAATCGGGTCTCCGCTGGCCGCACATCGGACGAGCCCGAGAGCCTTCGCGCCAACCGTCAACAATAACTGACCTCAGCGTTTGCGCTATAACCAGTCAAGTGTTGCACATAATTTTCGGCATCGCCTGGTTCGCAATGATGTGGTTTGGCGTAATGACGGTCACGGAACTTGTGAGCTTTACAGTTTTGCCAGTGCGTCAGCTACTGGCGTATCACCAGACACCACATAAAAAACCTGGTCGGCGGTCGTATCCGCATCCAGCGCCGCCAGCAGAACGCGGGCAACATCCTGCCGTGGAATCTTACCGAAGTTCTCCTTCCCCGCACTGACCGCAACCTTGCCAGTACCCTCGTCATTGGTAAGCTGACCCGGGCGAATAATGGTGTAGTTCAGGCCGCTGCTTTTCAGATGCTCATCGGCATTGTGCTTGGCTCGCAGGTAATGACGAAGCTTTTCAGGCCCGTTATCCGGCTTCTCGGCACCCATACTGCTCACGATGATAAAGCGCTTTATGCCCATGGCCGCAGCAGTATCGATCAGACGGATGGCACCATCCTGATCCACATCTGTGGTTTTATCCGGCCCGGTATGAGGGCCTGAGCCAGCGGCAAAGATGACAGCGTCGCAGCCCTTCATAGCCTCGCTGCAATCTTTTTCCAGATCACCCAGCACGGTTTCAGTGGCGCCCAGTTGCTGCAATTCCGGGCCCTGATCCGGGTGCCGGACCATGGCCCGTGCCTCGTGATCGCTGTTGGCCATTTCCCGCAACAGGTGTTGCCCTATCTGTCCGTTGGCTCCTGCAATGAACACATGCATGACGAGTCTCCTGATTGGCTATTTCTAATGGTTACAGTCTTTAGATCAGTGCAACACACGCTCAATTCAACCCGTGCCCTCCCGCTTTACATAAAATAATGCCTAAGCACTTGCAGCACGACCATCAGCCCTCACCGCGGCACCGGATTTCAGGGCATAGGCCTCGGGGCTGGAACAGACAAAACATCTGTAGCTGAACTCTGTTATTTCCCGGTCAAAATACTTTACGAGAGGGTGTAAGCGTTTATCTAACCTTTCCGGTTCAAGCTGCACAAGCCGCGAATCTGTTACCATAATTCAAATTTCCAACAAAGAGCTGAACCATGATGGATGCAACCAAGTTTTACATTAATGGGAAGTGGGTCAAACCAGAGGGAACCCAGCACCTGGAAGTCATCAACCCTTCTGATGAGAAAGGATTTTCCACGATCACTCTGGGCTCACAGGCTGATACGGATAACGCTGTCACTGCTGCAAAAAGAGCATTTCCGGCCTGGTCGGCGTCTACCAAAGAGCAACGTGTTGAGCTGCTCGAGCGCTTATTCGAAACCTACAAGGCGCGTGCGGAAGAGATGGCTCAAACCATCAGCCAGGAAATGGGCGCACCCATTGATCTTGCGAGAAGCGCACAGGTTGGCGCCGGTGCGGCCCATCTGAAAAACACCATCCGGGCCCTGAAGTCTTTCAACTTCGAACACCCCCTTGGTGACCACGCACCAGACAACATCATCCTGCACGAGGCGGTAGGTGTCTGTGCGCTGATCACACCCTGGAACTGGCCGATGAACCAAGTGATGCTTAAAGTAGCTCCGGCACTTGCCGCAGGCTGCACGGTGGTTCTCAAGCCGTCTGAGATCTCGCCCCTGTCGGCGATGCTTTTGGCAGAAATGATTGATAGCGCGGGCTTCCCGGACGGCGTTTTCAACCTGGTCAATGGCGATGGTGCAGGCGTTGGTTCGCAACTCTCCAAGCATCCGGATATTGATCTGGTCAGCTTTACCGGCTCAACCCGCGCAGGCAAAGCAATCACCATTGCAGCAGCGGACACCCTGAAGCGAGTCGGTCTGGAGCTGGGCGGCAAAGGCGCTAATATCATCTTTGCTGATGCCGATGAAAAGGCAGTAACCCGTGGCGTACGCCACTGCTTCGCTAACTCAGGTCAGTCCTGCAACGCACCCACGCGAATGCTGGTGGAAAAGTCAGTTTACAAGCAGGCCGTTGAAACCGCTGCGATGATCGCCGGTAAAACCGACGTGGGCCACGCAGGTAGCGAAGGCCGTCATATTGGGCCGGTAGTCTCCAAGCAACAGTTCCTGAAGGTTCAGGCGTTGATCAAACAGGGTATCGAGGAAGGTGCCACGCTGGTGGCCGGCGGTGAAGGACGGCCAGAAGGTTTTGAAAAGGGTTATTTCGTGAAACCAACGGTTTTCGCGGATGTTACACCCGGCATGACCATCTGGAGCGAAGAAATCTTCGGTCCGGTTCTGGCCATCACGCCTTTTGAAACAGAAGATGAAGCTATAGAGCTGGCTAACGATACTCTCTACGGGCTTACCAACTACATCCAGACCTCCGATAAAGAGAAAGCCCGCAGGCTCGCCAGGCAGGTCAGATCCGGGATGGTGGAAGTTAACGGCAAGTCGGGATCGGCTGGCTTCCCATTCGGCGGTATGAAACAGTCCGGCAATGGCAGCCGCGAAGGCGGCGTCTGGGGCCTGGAAGAGTTCCTGGAAGTTAAATCCGTGACTGACTGGTAACTCGATACTGCGATTAGTATAAGACTGAACGCGCGCCTCTGGGGTTCCATCGAGGGATACTCCGGGGCGTCAGCCTCACAGGCCAGCCACGTCAATCCTGCCACGTGACAATTGCACCCTCCCCTTGCGCTCAAGCTCTTTCAGCAACCGGCTGACAACCTCTCTGGCAGTCCCCAGCTCAACGGCCAGCTCTTGATGGGTGATGCGGATAGGGCTGCACCGGGCGGCCAGCCATTCTTCTAGACGCTCATCCATGCGGCGAAAAGCCACTTCTTCCACGAGCAGCATCAGGTCATCAAGTCGGCGCCCATACGACTCCATAATACCCAGGCGAAAGGCAGCAGACTGATCCATCAGCCGGTCGAACAGCCCCCGCGGAACAATGGCCGCTTCGGATTCTTCTTCTACAAAGGCCTCTGCCCGATACCCGTAACCGGTCATCAAGCAACCAATGGAAAGCGTACAAATATCATCTGCACCCATGCGGTAAAGAACAATGCTGTTTCCGGATACGCCCGTCATCTGGACTTTAACCGCACCACTGAGCATCAGAGGCAGGCCTTGGCAGTGCTCGCCCGCCCGGAACAGAACCCTGCCCGGAGGAAAGCGCATAACCTGAATACATTCAAGAGCTTCCTTCTGAAGCTCCCGGGGCAGGGTTTCCAGAATACTGTGGTGTAACATGAATCTTCCTTGATTTTTTAATATGGACAGCTCTAATGTGACTATATCACTGAACTGGTTCGCGATGAGCGCTAAAGTAAAAACCGTAGCCTCATACCAACACAGGAGAATGGATCATGAGCGTTAATATGGGTTCTGCAGACCGGATTATTCGTGCCCTTGTCGGCATTGTACTTCTGGCGCTGGTGTTTGTCGGGCCGCAAACACCCTGGGGTTGGATCGGCATTGTGCCGCTGGCAACTGCACTGATGGGCATCTGCCCTGCGTATTCACTGCTGGGTATAAAAACCTGTAAAAAGCAGTAAATTAATTCAGATACTAAAAAGCCGAAGCGACAGGAATCACTTCGGCTTTTTAGTACGAAGAGCTTGGCTATTTAACTGGCGCGTTAAGTACGTCCAGCACCTCTTCCAATTCAGATATCATCTGACGAATAATCTGCTTGTACTGAGTGGTATCGTCTTTCACTTCGTTGCTGCCAAGCTTCTGCTTGGCACCACCTATCGTGTAACCCTGCTCATACAGCAAGCTTCGTATCTGCCGGATAGTAATAACATCCGCACGTTGATAATACCGGCGATTACCCCGGCGCTTTACGGGTGATAGCTGCGGGAACTCCTGTTCCCAATAGCGCAGAACGTGGGCTTTCACAGCGCACAGATCCGCCACCTCACCGATTGTAAAGTAACGCTTCCCGGGAATAGCGGGGAGTTCGTTGTTATGACTGGGTTCCAACATACGCTTCTACTTTCTGTTTCAGTTTCTGTCCCGGGCGAAACGTAACAACACGTCGTGCGCTAATCGGAATCTCTTCACCGGTTTTCGGGTTTCGCCCAGGGCGCTGCTTTTTATCGCGCAGGTCGAAGTTACCGAAACCCGACAGTTTTACCTGTTCGTTGTGGCTGAGCGCGCCTCTGATCTCATCGAAGAAAGCTTCCACCATTTCTTTGGCTTCGCGTTTGTTCAGGCCCAACTCCTCATACAAGCGCTCTGCCATTTCCGCTTTCGTCAAAGCCGCCATCTCTCAACTCCTCAGTATTGCGCCCAACTCTTCCTTCAATGCGTCGATGACACCGTTGAAGAGCGAATGCACCTCATCTTCATTCAACGTACGCTCAGGATGCTGCCAGAACAGGCTCAATGCCAGGCTCCGGTTGCCCTCGCCCAGGCTCTCTCCTTCGTAGACATCAAACGCACGCAACGCCGTCAGGCGCTCGCCGGCATGTTTTCGGGTTAAACGCTCAACATCGGCAAACGCGACCTCACCACCGATAATAATAGCCAAATCCCGGCGAACTTCCGGGAATTTTGAAATTTCTTTGAAATTAGGCACATATCCGGTAACGATCGAATTCAAGGATAGCTCAAACATCAGAATCGTGCCATTAAGTTCAAGATTTTTCTGAACTTGTGGGTGCAATGTGCCCAGCCACCCGACATGTACACCATCCCGCAGGAGTTCAGCCGTCTGGCCCGGGTGCAAAGCCGGATGCCTGCTACCAGCAAACCCGATTTCAATACCCAGCAAACTGAACAGTCCCTCCAACTCTCCTTTTACATCAAAGAAATCGGCAGTTCTGCGACCGTTTGCCCAATTTTCAGGGTACTGTGAACCAACAACCACACCTGCAAGCATGGGTTGCTGATCGATACGCTGATCATCCTGCAGAAAACGTAAACCTGTCTCGAACAGGCGGATGCGCGATTGCTGTCGGTTCTGGTTGTGAGCGACGGTTTTTAACAGGCCGCTCCAAAGGCTTGTCCGCATGACAGACAAGTCCGACGAAATCGGGTTTGCCAGGGCGATGCTCTCATGCCCGGGATCTATCTGCGCCTGCACTTTCGGATCCACAAAGCTATAAGTGATCGCCTCCTGGTAACCATGGGAAACAAAATAGTCACGTATAGCCGATACTGGGCGGGTTGCTTCGTCGTTTACTCTCAGGCCAAAGGCGCCAGTCGGTTCGGTAACAGGGAGATTGTTGTAGCCATAGATGCGACCCACTTCTTCAATCAGATCTTCTTCGATCGAAATATCGGGACGAAAGCTGGGTACCGTGATGCGCCAACCGTTCTTCAGCAATTTATCAATGCCCAGACCCAGCCTGATCAGGATTTCCTCAACCGTGGTGCGGTCGATTTCGAGGCCCAGTACGTCGGCAAGGCGCTTTGAGCGAAAATCAATGGTGCGAGCTTGTGGCAGGTGTTCTGCACTGGCCACCTCAACAATTTCGCCAGGCTCACCGCCGACAATATCCATCAAAAGCCGGGTTGCACGCTCCATAGCATCACGGGCAAGTTCATAGTCCACACCACGCTCGAAGCGGTGCGAGGCATCCGTGTGCAAGCCATAATGACGGGCTTTGCCTGCGAGAGTGATCGGATCGAAATAGGCCGCCTCAAGCACCAGATCACGGGTTTTGGGACTCACACCGGAGTGCTCGCCACCCATAATGCCAGCGATAGCAATGGGTTTTTCGTGATCAGCAATAACAAGCGTCTGATCCGTCAGCTCAACTTCCTGACCATCCAGCAGCACCAGTTTCTCCGCAGGAAGCGCCATGCGAACAACAATGCCTGAGCTGATCTCATCACGATCAAATGCGTGCAGGGGCTGACCCTGCTCCAACATCACATAGTTGGTCACATCCACCGCGGCATCAATCGACCGAACGCCGGACCGGCGAAGTTTTTCCTGCATCCACAAGGGCGTCTCAGCTTGCAGGTTCACGTTACGAAGAATACGGCCCAGATACCTTGGACAGCCCTCAGGTGCGTCAACGCGTATATCAGGCACCTCAGAGTGCACAGCTTCAACCGGATCAATCCGCGGTGACTGCGGGACCAGGCTGTTCAGCACGCCGACTTCGCGGGCAATGCCTTTGATAGAGAGACAATCACTGCGGTTAGGCGTCAGATCCACGTCGATGGCTACGTCATTGAGTTTGAGATAATCACTCAGCGCTGCGCCGACCGGAGCATCGGAGGGCAATTCCATGAGGCCTTCATGGTTTTCCGACAAACCCAACTCAGCTTCGGAGCACAACATGCCCTCAGAAGGCTGGCCACGCAGTTTCGCTTTGCGGATTTTGAAGTCACCCGGCAGAACAGCACCAACCACTGCAAAAGGTACTTTCATGCCCTGGCGAACATTGGGGGCACCACACACAACCTGAACCGTCTGGCTGCCGTCATTTACTTGGCATAGACGCAGTTTGTCGGCGTCCGGGTGGGGCTCAACAGACTGAACCTCTCCAACCACAACGTCCTGAAACTTGCCGGCTACTGGCTCGAAGCCATCGACTTCCAGACCTGCCATCGTAATCTGATCCATCAACTCCTGAGAGCTGATCTCCGGATTAACCCACTCGCGCAGCCACTGCTCACTGAATTTCATGGTTATTGCCTTATCCTGATGCTGTTTCGCCTGTTGATTTGGGTGCCGTAAAGCGACGTATTAACGGAACTGGCGCAGAAACCGAAGATCGTTCTCGAAGAACATACGCAAGTCATTTACGCCATAACGGAGCATAGCCAGACGCTCTACACCCATACCGAACGCAAAGCCCCGATACTCCTCGGCATCGATACCGCAGTAACCGAATACCTTCGGATGCACCATGCCGCAACCCATGATCTCCAGCCACTTTATACTGCCATCGGCTTCCCGGCCCCACTCAATATCCACCTCCGCGGAGGGCTCAGTGAACGGGAAGTAGGATGGACGGAAGCGCACCTGAAGATCGCGTTCAAAAAACACCCGTAGGAACTCTTCAACCGTACTTTTCAGATCGGCAAAACTGACATTTTTCTCGACCAGCAACCCTTCGACCTGATGAAACATAGGGGTATGGGTCATATCCGAATCACAGCGATAAACCCGCCCCGGGCAGATCATGCGAAATGGGGGCTTCCCGGCTTCCATGGTGCGGATCTGCACCGGAGAAGTGTGGGTGCGCAGCAAGGTGCCAGGATTAAAATAGAAGGTATCGTGCATTGCCCGGGCGGGATGGTGGCCCGGAATGTTGAGGGCTTCGAAGTTGTGGTAGTCATCTTCGATTTCCGGCCCCTGCTCCACGGTGTAACCGGCACGAGAAAAGAAATCCTCAATACGCTGGAGCGTTCGGGTAACCGGGTGCAATCCACCAAGATCCTGGCCACGTCCAGGCAAGCTAACATCTATGGATTCATCGGCGAGCTTATGCTCAATGGCGATTCGCTCAAGGTCACTGCGCCGGGCATTAATCGCTTGCTCAACCTGTCCTTTTGCCTCATTAATCTTCTGGCCGGCTGCGGGACGCTCTTCTGCAGAGAGTTTGCCCAGCGTTTTGGCTTGCTGAGTAATAACGCCTTTCTTGCCGAGGTATTCAACACGAATTTGATCAAGCGCCTGCAAGCTTTCGGCTTTCTCTACTGCCGTCAAACCGCCCTGAACCAATTGCTCCAGGTTTTCCATTGACCCTGCTCCAAACCAGAAGTGAGGATTTCAAAATTTGAAATCTTGAAACAAAAATAGGGGAAGAGCGTGCCCTTCCCCTATTAAACGGTGCCTGTTGGGCTGATAAATCAGCGCCTGACACCGGTTCGATTCGTAATCGATGAAAGAGCTAAGCGATCAAAGAGATGCTTTTGCTTTCTCAACTACAGCAGCAAATGCCTGCTGCTCGTTCATGGCCAGATCAGCCAGAACCTTACGATCAATCTCAACGTTCGCCTTTTTCAGGCCAGCGATCAAACGGCTGTATGACAGGCCGTTGACACGAGCGCCAGCGTTGATACGAGCAATCCACAGTGCGCGGAATGAACGCTTACGGTTACGACGGTCGCGATACGCATACTGACCGGCTTTGATAACCGCTTGCTTGGCAACGCGGAACACACGGCTACGGGCACCGTAGTAACCCTTGGCCTGCTTTAAAATCTTCTTGTGACGACGACGTGCAACCACGCCACGCTTAACACGAGCCATACTTAATTCCTTCTACCTTCTTGACCTTTTCAGGTACGGTGAGCGTTTATGACGCGAGCATACGCTTGACTGCAGCCACATCAGACCTGGCAATCAGCTTGGTACCGCGGAGCTGACGCTTACGCTTCGGGCTCTTCTTGGTCAAGATATGACTGGTGAAGGACGACTTGTGCTTGAAGCCGGTAGCAGTTTTCTTGAACCGCTTGGCCGCTCCACTTTTGGTTTTCATCTTAGACATTTTTTAAAACTCCGCATTCTGTTTTTAGATACATCAATGTGAACCTGAACGACAAATCCCCCGCTTGGTGCAGGGGATGAATCATTGAGTCAGATTCACTTCTTTTTGCGGGGAGCCACAATCATGGTCATCTGCCGGCCTTCCATTTTCGGCCGCATTTCGACCTGAGCCAGCGAATCAATATCTGCTTCGATGCGTTCCATGAGCTTCATACCAATTTCCTGGTGTGCCATCTCACGGCCACGGAAGCGGATAGTGATTTTGCCGCGGTCCCCGCCTTCAAGGAAACGTACCAGGTTGCGTAGTTTTACCTGATAATCCCCTTCTTCAGTTCCTGGTCGGAACTTAAGCTCTTTGACTTGCGTCTGTTTCTGCTTTTTCTTGGCAGCAGCCTTCGCCTTTTTCTCGTCGAAGACTTTTTTGCCATAGTCCATTATTTTACAGACGATCGGATCGGAATCTGTAACCTGTACCAGATCCAGGGTCGCCTCCTCTGCCATCTTGAGGGCGTCTTCGATCGGAACTACACCTACCTGATTGCCTTCGGCATCGATCAGGCGGACTTCAGTTGCATCAATATTCTCATTGATCGGCGCCTTTGGAGTACGCCCACCCCGATTCGTTCGCTGTTTAATAGTCAAATCTCCGTCTTGATTCTGCCCTTGCGCTCAACATCTTCTTTCAGAAGCTGCTCGAACGCTTCGAGCGATAGGGTTCCCAAATCTTCACCTTTGCGGGTTCTCACCGCAACGGCGTTGCTCTCGACTTCTTTATCGCCGACAACGACAAGGTAGGGAACTTTGTTAATAGTATGCTCGCGGATTTTAAAGCCGATCTTCTCGTTTCTCAAGTCAGCATTAACCCTAAAGCCCAAAGAATCCAACTTTTCCGCCAGATTCTGACAATAATCACGCTGATTATCGGTAATATTGAGAATTGCCACCTGAGTTGGAGCCAGCCATGTCGGGAACGCGCCCTCGTACTCCTCAATCAGGATACCGATAAACCGCTCGAACGAGCCAAGTACGGCACGGTGCAGCATAACCGGTGTTTTACGCTCGGAATTATCCGCTACATATTGCGCACCCAAGCGGCCCGGCATGCTGAAGTCTACCTGAATGGTGCCGCATTGCCATACCCGCCCGATACAGTCTTTCAGGGAGAACTCGATTTTTGGCCCGTAAAAGGCGCCCTCACCCGGTAAAAGCTCCCACTCAACGCCTTCGCGGTTCAGGGATTCTTCCAGTGCGGCTTCGGATTTGTCCCACACTTCGTCAGAACCCACGCGTTTTTCCGGGCGCGTGGACAGCTTGTACAGAATCTCGGTGAAGCCGAAGTCTTTGTACACTTCGTGCAACAGGTCGATAAACTTCGACACTTCGTGCTGGATGGCGTCTTCTTCACAGAAGATGTGAGCGTCGTCTTGCGTAAAGCCACGCACCCGCATCAGGCCGTGCAACGCGCCGGAAGCTTCGTTGCGGTGGCAAGAGCCAAATTCCGCCAGGCGCAGGGGCAGATCTTTGTAACTTTTCAGGCCCTGGTTGAACACCTGAATGTGGCACGGACAGTTCATGGGCTTGATAGCGAAGTCGTGTTTTTCCGACTCAGTGGTGAACATGCCTTCTTTGAACTTATCCCAGTGGCCGGATTTTTCCCACAGTGTACGGGACACAATCTGCGGTGTTTTTATTTCCTGGTAGCCGTGGCGACGCAGAATATCGCGCATGTACTGTTCCATTTTCTGATAAATGGTCCAGCCGTCCGGATGCCAGAACACCATGCCCGGGGCTTCTTCCTGCATGTGAAACAGGCCCAGTTTTTTGCCCACTTTGCGGTGGTCACGCTTTTCGGCTTCTTCAATGCGGTGCAGGTAAGCTTTCAGATCTTTCTTGTTGGCCCAAGCGGTGCCATACACGCGCTGCAGTTGCTCGTTGCTGGTATCGCCACGCCAGTACGCGCCGGCCACTTTGGTCAACTTGAAGGCTTTCATTTTGCCGGTGCTGGGCACGTGAGGGCCGCGGCACAGGTCGATGAAATCGCCCTGGCGGTAGAACGACAGGTCTTCTTCACCGGGAATATCTTCAATAATGCGAACTTTGTACTCTTCACCCATATCGGTGAACAGTGCAACAGCGTCGCTGCGGGACATCACCGAACGGGAAACCGGCAGATCCTGCTTGGCCAGTTCCGTCATGCGCTTTTCAATACGCGCCAAGTCTTCGTTGATAAACGGGCGATCGTATTTGAAATCGTAGTAAAAACCGTCATCCACAACCGGGCCAATGGTGACCTGGGCTTCCGGGAAAAGCTCCTTCACCGCCATAGCTAGCAGGTGGGCGGTAGAGTGGCGAATTACCTCAAGGCCGTCTGCGTCACGCTCGGTGATAATGGCCAGATCGGTGTCGTTTTCGATCAGGTAACTGGTATCCACCAGACTGCCGTCGACTTTACCAGCCAATGCGGCCTTGGCCAGGCCTGCACCGATATCGGCGGCCACGTCGTGTACGCTGACGGGTTCGGCAAAACTGCGATGGCTGCCATCAGGCAGAGTTACTACGGGCATGGTACGCTCCTGAGAGGTGCTCAGCGGTGATCTATACCAAAGACCACTTGTGTGAATGGCCGCCACGATACAAACCGCGGTGCCAAGAATGGCAGCAAGTCTAGCAGAAAAAAACCCGGCAGGTTAATGCCGGGTTTTGCCTAGAGCCCTGTTTGCCGTGCCCGCTGGCTTAGCGCGATGGCACGAACGCTGGACGTTCACCTTCACCGGCCCTGCGTCGCAATTGTGTAAAGGCCAGCAGGCCCAGCAACATCAGTGCGGGGATGAACATCAGCTCTTTTGGCGGTCGCGGGTTTTCCACCTGCACGGTGTCGATGGTCCAGCCGAAACTGAGCCCGGCTTTTCCCGCATCGCTGCTAAAGCTGACGAACTCCACGTTCATTACCTCGCCCGACGGGGATACTTCCAGCCCGGCTGCCGCCAACCGCTGTTCAGGCGTATCCGCCGCTGGCAGTGGTAACTGAAGATACTTCGAGGTTTCATCGCCAGATAGGGACATACCCGAGGCCCGCAGGATGATCGGCTGACCCGGCGCTACTTCATTTACATGCTGAAGCAGCTCCACGCCGGGACGGTCGTTGGTTGGCGGGTAGATTTCATCCCACCAGAAGCCGGGGCGGAACAGGGTGAACGTAATCAGCAGCAGGCCAATAGTTTCCCACCAGCGGGTTTTGGTGAACCAGAACCCCTGGGTGGCTGCAGAGAACACCAGCATGGCGGTGACCGCGCTGAATATTGTTACCAGCAGGTCGAACCAGCCTGTCAGCCCGATCAGCAACAACTGGGTGTTGAAGATGAACATGAACGGCAGGATGGCGGTTCGTATGTCGTAGGTAAAGCCCTGTATACCCGTTCGTATCGGGTCTGCCCCCGATATGGCGGCCGCGGCGTAGGCGGCAAGGCCCACCGGCGGCGTATCGTCGGCAAGAATACCGAAGTAAAACACGAACAGGTGCACCGCAATCAATGGCACCAGCAGGCCATTTTCCGCGCCCAGGGTGACAATAACCGGGGCCATCAGGGTAGACACCACAATGTAGTTGGCCGTGGTTGGCAAGCCCATGCCCAGTATCAGGCTGATAATGGCGGTGAAGCCCAGCATCAACAGCAGGTTACCGCCGGAGATGAATTCCACAAACTGGGTCATCACCAGGCCAATACCGGTTAGCGTGACCGTACCTACCACGATGCCAGCGGTGGCGGTGGCGACACCAATACCCACCATGTTGCGTGCGCCGGTGACCAGCGAGTGCGTCAGGTCAGCACCGCCTTGCTTCAGGCCGCCCAGGTAATGGGCACCGCCCGGTTGGTCACGGCTGGTGAAGAACGCTTTCAGCGGGCGCTGGGTAACGATGATAAATACCATGAACACCGTGGCCCAGAAGGCCGACAGCTGCGGCGAGAAACGTTCTACCGTCAGGCACCATACCAGCACCACGACCGGTAACAGGAAGTACAAACCGGTTTTTACCGTATCCCCTACCGGTGGCAACTTGTCCATCAGTGAATCCGGGTCATCTTCTTCCAGATCAGGGAAGCGCGCTCCATAACCCACAAGCGCAATGTAGATTGCTACCATTAGCGGCGTAAGCACCCACATAGCAGCGCTGCCGAACACATCTTTCGTCCAGCCAACGCCGTAATACACCACCAGGGTAAGCACGCTCAGCCCCAACAGAATCATCACCCACATCAGCATGCGCTGGGCCAGAGTCGGCTTGTTGAGCCGCTCAACGCCCTTCATGTTCATCTTGCAGGCTTCCAGGTGCACGATATAAATCAGCGCCACATAGGAAATCATCGCCGGCAGAATGGCGTGCTTGATCACTTCAAGGTAAGAAATACCCACGTATTCGACCATCAAGAACGCGGCGGCGCCCATGATCGGCGGCGTCAGCTGACCGTTGGTCGAGGCGGCCACTTCCACAGCGCCGGCTTTTGTTGCCGGAAAACCCACTTTCTTCATCAGCGGGATGGTGAAGGTGCCGGTGGTGACAACGTTGGCGATGGATGAACCGGAAATAATACCGCTAAGGCCACTGGCCACCACCGCCGCTTTGGCAGGACCACCGCGCATGTGACCAAGCATGGCGTAAGCAACTTTTATAAAGTAATTACCGGCGCCGGCACGCTCCAGTAGTGCACCAAACAGCACAAACAGGAAAACGAAACTGGTGGACACGCCCAGTGCCACGCCAAATACGCCTTCGGTGCCCAGCCACATGTGCGAAGCCAACTTACTCAGGCTGGCGCCCTTGTGAGCAATAACATCGGGCATGAAAGGCCCGCCCAGGGCGTAAATAATAAACACAGTAGCAACCACTGCAAGCGGTAGGCCCAGTGAGCGGCGGGTAGCTTCCAGCAGGAATACCAGACCGGTCAGGGCAACAACCAGGTCCTGAGTTTCAGGTGCGCCAGGACGACTAGAGAGTTGGTCATAGAAAACGTAAAGATAAGAGGCGGTAAACGCCGCGCCAAACGCCAGAAACCAGTCGTAAAAGGGCACGTGGTTGGTGTGCCTGCCTTTGAACATGGGAAAGGCAGCAAACGCCAGAAACGAAGCGAACGCCAGGTGGATAGAGCGGGCTTCGGTGGAGTTAAATACACCGAATTCCAGAATAAAGGGCAGTGGCGAGGCTATCCATAGCTGAAAAAGAGACCACAGCAAAGGCACCGTGAACAGAACAATGGCAGCAGGCCCGGTGGCCGCCCTTCCCCCGGTTTCGGTTTGAAGGAACTGTTCCACGCCCTGTTGGTTGATGGCACCCCCGGATTTCGGCTCGCTATCGGTCATAGCAGGGTCCTGTTAATGAGTAATCGGGTAAGCGGAATGACCGCCGGGCACTCATGCGGTGCTCCGGCGGCAGGGGTCAGACTTACTGGATCAGGCCAGCTTCTTTGTAGTACTTAACGGCGCCCGGGTGCAGGGGTGCACTCAGCGCGTCGGATACCATTTCTTCTTTATTCAGGTTATTAAAGGCCGGATGCAGGCGCTTGAAGCTGTCAAAGTTTTCAAACACTGCCTTAACCACTTCGTATACCACTTCGTCGGGCACATCAGTAGACGATACAAACGTCGCTGCCACACCAAAGGTGGTCACGTCGTCATCAGAACCACGATACATGCCACCGGGAATGATCGCTTTCCGATAGTATGGATTGTCATCAATCAGCTTTCTGGATGCTTTATTATCCACGTTCACCAGAACACTGTCACACGAAGTAGTTGCTTCCTTGATAGCACCGGATGGATGGCCCACGGTGTAGAAGAAGGCATCTATATTACCATCGCACAGGGCTTGGGACTGCTCAGCGGCCTTGAGCTCGGCTGCCAGAGAGAACTTGTCCATGGTCCAGCCCATTTCATCCATCAGCACCTCGGCTGTAGCGCGCTGACCAGAACCCGGATTGCCGACGGAGACCCGCTTGCCGGCGAGATCCTCAAAGCTCTTGATACCGGAACCTTTACTGGCCACTACGGTGAACGGCTCGGGATGCAGGGAGAATACGGCCCGCAGCTTTGTGTTAGGACCATCGTCCTTGAACTGGCTAGTGCCGTTATATGCGTGGTATTGCCAGTCAGACTGGGCAACCGCGAGATCAAGTTCGCCCTGTCGGATAGCATTCAGGTTGTATACGGAGCCGCCCGTACTCTCTACAGAGCAACGGATACCGTGCTCTTTACGGTCCATATTGACCAAACGGCAAATAGCACCACCTGCCGGATAATAAACACCGGTGACGCCACCGGTTCCGATAGTTACAAAGCGTTGTTCCTGCGCGGAAACTGCGGTAGAGGCAGCTCCCAGGCTGACAGCCGCAGCAACTGCAAATGCGGAGGCTTTAAGTTTCAGTGTCATGTGGATCATTCCTTATTTTCATCGTTGTCATCAACTGCCCGCCTGAGCAAGCGGGCAAGTATCACGCTCATCATAGAACATAGACCAATTTATACGATAAATAAAGTATGGATTAGGACGCTAACCAATTGAGCAAACAACAAAAAGCCCGCAATGCGGGCTTTTTGTAACTGGCTTCAATTTCTATTTTGCAGCGCGTGCTTTCGCGATCATTTGATCCGGCCGCAGCAGGAAGCGCGCGAGCGCGGGCAGCAACCAGATTGCTCCAACCATATTCCAGAGGAACATGAAGAACAGCAGGAAACCCATGTCCGCCTGGAACTTGATCGGCGAGAAGATCCAGGTTACTACGCCAAGCCCGAGCGTTATACCGGTAAATATGACAGCCTTACCAGTTGAACGCAGGGTCTCGAAATAGGCATCCTGAAGCGTTTTACCTTCCAGCAAATATTTTTCCAGCTTGCTGTAGATATAGATGCCGTAGTCCACACCAATACCTACACCAAGTGCAATAACCGGCAGAGTTGCCACCTTGATACCGATACCCGACACAGACATGATTGCCTCACAGAGAACCGACGTCAGCCCCAGCGGAACCACAATACACAGCACAGCCCGTATGGAGCGGAAGGTAACCAAGCACATCAGGCTCACCACGCTATAAACCAGGATAAGCATCATATCCTTGGCATTGGCAATAACCTCGTTGGTCGCCGCTTCAACGCCTGCGTTACCTGCTGCCAGCAGGAAGGTGTGATCTTCATCGCTGTTTGCCTCGGCGAACACCTCAACTCTCTCAACCACGGTTTCAAGCGTTTCTGCTTTGTGATCTTCCAGGAACACCAGGACCGGAGTCAGACTGCAGTTGGTGTTGATAAGACCGGATGGTGCCTCACGGATGGACGCGTTGATGATGGTCTGGTTGCGGGAAATCTCATACCACTTCCAGTTACCCTCATTCAGAGCCTTGGTTACGATCTTGGAAACGTCCGCAAGCGAGACAGAGGACTGCACGCCCGGCGTGTTCTGCAGTTCCCACTGCAGTGAATCCATGGCCCGCAAAACATTGTACTGGGTGCATTGCTCTTCTGGCGTTTTGACCATCACGACCAGCACATCTGCACTGGTGGAATAGTTATCGATGATGTAAGCGTTATCCAGATTGTAGCGCGAGTCGGCACGAAGCTCAGGCGCACCCTGATCAAGATCCCCTACCTTCAGGCCCTGCTTGTAGTAAAGACCAAGCCCTAACCCAATCACGGCAATGAGCAGCGAAATCGGTGCAACCCCGGGATGGGCGAAGTACGACATCAAACGCCATTTGCGATCCTGCTTTTCGCCCTGATTCTGCACATGGCGAATACCACCTTTGGAAATACCAAGGTAGGACATGATGAGAACATGAAGCACCAGGTTGGTGATGATAACGAAAGCCACACCCAGACCAGCCGCTATGGCCAGATCACGGATAACATCGATCTCGATAAAAAACAGGGTAAGGAAACCGAAGGCATCGGAAACCAGCGCCAGCATGCCGGGAATATAAAGCGCGCGGAACGCGAGGCGGGCAGCGGTCTCGGCATCGAAACCTTTCGCGGCTTCGACCGCCATGGCGTTTACAATCTGTACGCCGTGACTGATGCCAATAGCAAAGACCAGGAAAGGCACCAGTACCGAGTATGGGTCCAGACCGTAGCCCAGAAGTCTTAGTGCGCCCAGCTGCAGGAACACCGCAACAATGGAGGTAAACACAGGCACCAGCGTGCCGGTAATACTCCGGGAGTACCAGAACAGCAGCAGGGTCGTCAGCAGGATCGTGATGCCCGCAAACCAGGCAATGGAGCCAATACCCTCAATCAGATCACCGACTTTTTTGGCAAAACCCACAATATGAATATCGATATTGGGGTTCTGTTCTTTGTACTTATCCCGGATTTTTTCTTCGAGCTGGCGGGAAAACGTTGCATAGTCCAGCGGCTCGCCTGTCTCCGGATTTTTTTCATACAACGGAGCATACACAATTGTGGACTGGAAGTTGTCAGAAACCAGCCGCCCTACTTCGTTGGAACGAAGAATGTTCTGGCGCAACTGCTCCAGACTTGCGGGCGACCCGTCATAGCCATCCGGAATGACGGTACCACCCTGGAAGCCCTGCTCGGTTACCTCCACCCAGCGAACGTTTGATGTCCAAAGGGTTTTCAGGCCAGAGCGATCAACCCCATCAAGATAGAACACCTCATCGGTGATCTGCTTCAGCGTTTCCATGTACTCTGCGGAGAAAATGTCGCCGGTTTTGGTTTCCACGGCGATGCGCACGAAGTTGCCGAGGTTTTCCAGATCATTCCGGTGGTCCAGCATATTGATAACATACGGATGCTCAAGCGGGATCATCCGCTCAAAGCTGGCATCCGGCTGGATTTTTACAGCGTTGTAGCCCAGAAACACCGTCAACAGCAAAAAGCCGATCAGAATAACTGCCCGATTGTTAAAAATCAGACGCTCCAGAAACGGCTCTGCTTTGGGCGTTGTCAGGTAGTGATCACCCCTGTCATGGTTCGGGTTGGACATTCAAAAGCCCCTCTATTATTTTTTCAGTTGGTGCCACATCAGGGCGTTATTGAAGGTTCTTTCCGCGAGCGTCTGTGATTTTTACGCCGCCTTCACCTACGATAAGAAGGTTGGTTCCCGCAACCGGAACCACGCCCATGACGCCAGCCCGGTCACCACGGAAATACTCCCGGAATGAATCTGCGCCATTGCCACTCATAAGCACCGTGCCGCCATTTCCGACCAGAGTTATCCGCCCGTCATCAGCCACGACACCATCGTTAAGCGTCGCACCTGCACTGTTCGGAACCAAGCGCCAACTCATTCCCAGATCGGTAGAAAACAGCATGTTTCCGCGCAAGCCAAAGGCTAAGATCTCGTTGACCTGACCCGTTCCGATTACGCCGAATAGCGAACCCTCGTAAGGGCTTTCCCGCCGTTCCCAAGTGTCCCCGCCGTCCACAGAAACATGGATTTGCCCGGCCTCGCCAACAATCACAAGTGCACCGCCGGCTATACGCGCAATGCTGTTAAGATGAAAATTCCGATCATTTTCAATTTTCGGCGCCCAGTCGCGCCAGTTTTCACCGCCGTCTTCCGTGCGCAGGATCATACCGTAGGCACCCACCACAAATCCGTGCTGGTCATCTTCAAACCAAACGCCCAGCAGAGGATTTACAGGGCCAATATCAAGATCTGAATGCATGTTTTCCATGGTGAAAACCAAATCATCCAGCGCCCACTCCAAATCGCTTTTTTCCGATTCAGGTGCCTCTTCAATACGCTCTTCCATCGCTGCAATCTGATCTTCCTTACTGGCGATAGCCAGCTTGGCAGCATCAATGCCGGTTAACTGCAAACTCCAGCTCTCCCCGGCGTCCTCGGTATGAAGCACCACACCGCTGTGACCAACGGCCCAGCCGTGGGTTTCAGATCCAAAGGACACGGCAGTCAGCGTTACAGAGACAGGAACACTGCTCTGCATCCAGGTTTGCCCGTCATCATCGGAGTAAATGATGTGCCCTCTCTCCCCGACAGAGACTATGCGGTCACCCGCACGCACTACGTCATTAAGGAGATTAACGGGAGCCAGGTCGGTTTGCCGGGCCGGTGTTTCGATGATATCCGCAAGCGCAAACGCCGCGGGTGCGGACCAAACCATGGAAAGCCCGAGGCAGGCCGCCCCCAGAGTCTTGCACGTCAACCTTTTAGCCATTCAGATTGCCTATAATGTTGTTTTAACTGTATATCTCTGGCCGGCACTACCGGCAATAACCGTAAGCATACCGGCTCCAACAGTTACCAGTATGTCAGAGCGCCGCTTTCAGCAGCCGGGCAATTGCTATAAGCCCGTTGCTGAAAGATGCCCGCCTTAACGGACACTCCTGCGGCGCAGGGAGGACGGAGAAAAATAGCGTTTGTTCGGAACATCCTCTGTGAAGACCCGGGTATTGGGCTCTTCCGTATCCAGGCCAAGCACGTGATAACGGCGGGCCTGTAGATCATGATAGACGTCCAACACGGTCCACACACCTGGAAGTTCATAATAATTTTTGGCAAAACCCATAGTAACCCGCCATAACGCGCCACGCCCGTCATACTGATCAAGCAAAACTGTGTTCCAGCTATCTTCATCTACGTAAAAACGGCGCTTGTGATAGATATGACGCGCACCCTCTTTCAATGTGGCTTCAACCACATGCACTCGATGAAGTTCCCAGCGAGTAAGCTCCGGGTTCAGGTGAGAAATACCAAGTATTTCGGAATAGGGAGTGCCTTTTTCGCCGAGTCGATAATTGTTATAGGGGATGTAGATTTCTTTCAGGCCTTCATAAGACCAGTTATAGCGATCCAGTGCACCATTGAAGATATCGGTGTCATCGGCAGTCCGAAGATTATCTGCAGCCGCAATCGGGGAATCGTAACCCAGGTTCGGAGCCCTGCGCACACGGCGCTGCCCGGCATTATAGCCCCAGCCATTCCTGGGGTTGATGATCTGATTCAGGGTTTCATGGATAAGAATCGCACCACCAGCAAGACGGGGCGGAGACTGGGTAAACGAGAGATAGTAGAAAATGATGTTGTCCAGCTCATCTTCACTGCCCTCGGGGTTGTAAAAATTAAAAAAGACTTCTTGCTGGGAAGTAACCAACGCATAGTCGCCATCGCTCTGCACAGCTACTTCACTTGATCTACGAGTGCCTGAGACACCGCGCCACCGCACCAGATGGTTCCAGATCACCTGCCAGGCTTTCTGCTCATTATTCCCCTGAATAATCGGGAAAGGGTAGCCTCCATAGGCACCTTTCAGGCCTTCGCCCTTGCCAACAACTTCTGCGTTTACCGCATTTTTCTTGGTGTTCTCTGCAACCCAATCAGGTACCGCGTGAGTACGACGGGATTTGTACACCGGCACACGGAAGCTGGTGGGATAGGTTTCAAGCATTGCAAGAACACCATCAGAGAGGTGCTCGGCATACCGATCCTTGTTAGACGCGTTGATGCTGAACAGCACTTCGTCAGTCGGGAACGGATCAATATGATGCTGCCCCGCCCCCTGATAGCCCGCGGGAGGCTCTGTCAGGCCTCCGGTCCAGGCTGGTATAGTACCTGCGTCGTTTCCAGCCTTGATCGAACCAAACGGCGTGAGGTCTTGACCGAGCCGTGAAGCTTCACCTGAAGACACCGCTGCCCAAGATGGAGAGGATGCTATCGAGAGGGCGAGCAGGCCCCCGAGTATCGCACTCTTTTTATAATTCATTATATAACCCTGAATTCGACTGGAACCCCCTAAGAAGGCTTTTTATTGTTACCTGATGAAAAAGCAGGCTTTGCGACAGGTTAACGGATCCCTCAAAGTTGTCTATCGACCGAAAGTGCGATTTTGTATCCGGCTGCAATCAAGGGCTTATAATTACAGCCGGATCTCCCTTGCCCATTCTCAGGCTTCGAGACTCTTATGCACCACCTCGTAAAGGTCAGCGGACAGCCCTGGCTTGTCCCGGATTCGCTCCAGAGCCGAGCGCATCAGCGAGCTGTAAGCCGGGGCAAACTTTTGCCAGCGCGTGAGCGGCGTCACCAAGCGTGCCGCGATCTGCGGATTGCTGTCATCGAGGCGACACACCTGATCAGCCAGGAACGAATAGCCTGACCCGTCCGGATTATGAAAGGCCGACAGGTTCTGACCGGCAAAAACACCAACAACGGAACGTATCTTATTGGGATTTTTCCAGTCAAATGCAGGATGCTGAAGCAGAGCCTGGATCTGTGGCAGCTGGCCTGCGCGATCGCTGGACGACTGAACCGAGAACCACTGCTCCACTACTTGAGGGTCATCCTGGAATCGCTCATAGAAGTCAGCCAGAGCCGTGCTTCGTTCATCCGCATAATCGGAATTGACCAAGGCGCGCAGTGCACCCATCCGATCCGTCATGTTGTCGGCATCACTAAGCTGCTGCAGGGCCAGCTCGCGTCCGGCATCGTCATTGATCATCAGCAGCCACGCCAACGCGGTGTTTCTCAGGCTTCGGCGGGCAATGGACTCAGGTGTAATCTCATAAGTGCCAACCCCGGCATTCCGGTGATAGCAGGCAACCAGCTCATCACGCAACGAGGTTGCGAGGTGACTCAATACCTGTTCGCGGGCACGGTGAATAGCCGCAACATCAGGACTGTCCGCCAGCTCAATCAGATAGGCCTCAGAAGGCAGCTGCAGCATTTTTGCCACAAGCGCCTGATCAAGCGCCGAATCACCGAGCAAAGCGCGGCAGGCCTCCACCAGTCGTGGCTCAATCTCCGAAACGTCGGGGGAACTAACCAACGACTGAATTACATCAACGGCAAGACGCTGACCGGCATCCCAGCGATTGAAGCCATCAGGGTCGTGGCTCATCAAAAACACGAGCTGTTCGCGGCTCCAGGGATAAACCACTCGCACGGGCGCCGAGAAGTGGCGCAGCAGCGAGGGCACTGGCTTCTGCGCCAGCCCGTGGAATTCAAAGGTATGACTCGCTTCGGTCAACTCAAGAACACTCTCTTCTGGCGCATTCGCGGCACCCTGAGCGCTTTCAAGCCTAAGGGGCAAAGCCTCTCCACTGGCGCCCAACAGGCCCAGGGCAAAAGGAATATGCTGAGGTTGCTTGCCAGTCTGGCCCGGGGTATCCGGAACGGACTGTTGAATGGTCAGGCGATAAATACCCTGCTTTGCATCATAGTCATCTGACACCGTCAGCATCGGCGTGCCCGCCTGCTCATACCACAACCGGAATTGTGTGAGATTCCGACCGGACGCATCTTCCATCGCTTTTACAAAATCGTCGGTGGTTACCGCCTGGCCATCATGGCGCTCAAAGTACAAATCGCTGCCTTTGCGAAACAAGTCAGGCCCAAGCAGCGTGTGAATCATGCGTACAACTTCTGCACCTTTCTCGTAGATGGTCAGAGTGTAGAAGTTGGTAATCTCCATATAGGAAGCCGGGCGTACCGGGTGAGCCATGGGACCGGCATCTTCAGCAAACTGCGCAGTGCGGAGCAGTGTTACGTCTTCAATGCGCTTCACCGTTGGTGAGCCCACATCTGCCGAGAAGGTAGCATCCCGGAACACGGTGAACCCTTCTTTCAGGCTCAACTGGAACCAGTCACGGCAGGTTACCCGGTTGCCAGACCAGTTATGGAAATACTCATGGGCAACAATGGCCTCAATTTGCTGGAAGGCCAGGTCGGTCGCGGTCTCCTGGCTGGCCAGTACGCATGAGGAGTTAAAGATATTCAGGCCCTTGTTTTCCATGGCCCCCATGTTGAAATCGTCCACGGCGACGATCATGAATATATCGAGGTCGTATTCGCGACCGTAGGTCTCCTCATCCCAGCGCATGGAGCGCTTGAGGGAATCCATAGCATGCTCACACTTTGCTGCATTGCGGGGTTCAACAAAGATGCGCAAATCGATACCCCGGCCGGAACAGGTTGTGAAGGTATCCTTTTTTTCGACCAAATCGCCCGCCACCAGGGCAAACAGGTAGCTGGGTTTGGGAAACGGGTCTTCCCAGGTGACAAAGTGGCGACCATTCTCAAGATCGCCTTTCTCCACATCATTGCCATTGGACAGCAACACCGGGCAGCTGCTTTTATCCGCTTCGATCCGGGTGCGGTAACGAGCCATCACATCGGGCCGATCCGGGAAATAGGTGATGCATCGGAAGCTTTCAGCTTCACACTGGGTACAGAACATACCGGACGATTTATACAGCCCTTCGAGGCGGGTGTTGTTCTGAGGCTCAATCCAGGTCACGACCGTCAATTCGAACTGAGCCGGCACTTTTGCAATCACCAGCTGATCTTCGGTTTCTTCGTAGTCGCTCGCCGCGAGCTCTTCGCCATTGAGTGCAACATGCTCCAGCTTCAAGCTGTCTCCGTCCAGCGTCAGCGGTGCAGACACTTCAGCGGATTCCGGGTTGCGGCGCACGGACAGAGTGCTGTGCACCCTTGCGCCATCTTCAAAGAGTTCGAAGCGAAGGTCGACAGTATCCACAAGGTGCGCGGGCACTTTGTATTCGCTCAGGTAGATGGTTTTTGGCTGATCGGTGCGCATTGGTTGTCTCCAGATTTCTCAGCCTGCGGCCGGTCCAAAACAGACCAGGCAGGCATTGTCAGAACGGGCGAGCAAAGGATGCTTTAAGCACTCATTACCCGGAAACGGACTTCATAACCGGTGAACTTGCGGATATTGATCACACCGGTGTCGAGGATCAGGTACTGGCCTTTAATGCCCTCAAGAACCCCCTCCACTTCCGGCGTTTTGTCCAGATTATGGGTTTTGATTTTCTCCGGCCAGGTCTGCACGGGGTAACTCAGATCAAGCCCCTGCTCATCCACTTCACGGATGGAATCCTGACCATGCTCTTCCCGCAACGCGGCAATATCGTCTTTAATCAGTGCCAGTATCCTCTGGCGCTCATGCACAAGATCCAGCTCGGGAACATCACCTTTGAGCATGGCGCGCCAGTTCGTGCGGTCAGCAACATGAGCTTTACAGGCCACTTCAACCAGGCCGGAAAGATAACGAGTCGCCACCCTGAACATCGGAATCGCATCGACCGCGCCCTGATCAATCCAGCGAGTTGGCACCTGAGAACTACGGGTAATACCTACCTTCAGGCCTGAAGAGTTGGCCAGATAAACGACATGCTCAATCATGCAGTGGGTCTCGCCCCATTCCGGTTCGCGGCAGGTGCCCAGATGATAATGACACTTCTCAGGACTCATGATGCAGCTGTCACAAGCCGCCAGCTTGCGGAAACAGGGATAACAGAAGCCCTGGTTAAAGCTCTTTTTTGTTGCCCGGTCGCAGTGAATACAGCGGATCACACCCTCGAAATCAAAGCGTAAAGGTTGGCCAATGAGCTCGTTCAGTGGCACGCGGGCATCACCCACAGCCAGGACATAAGACACGGGTCTGCCCGCGTCTGCAGGCATTTTCCTGAGCCGACCGGTTACATCAACAAGGTTGGTCAAGACTTGACCTCAACAAACTGATCGGGATCAACGTCATTATTGCCTGACTGGTTGCGACGCACCGAGGGATCACACTCCGTGCCCGCTTTGCTGCCCCGGTCGAGATACCCAACCCGCCCCTGCTCCGGAATGTTATGCAGGTTTTCATAGTAAATAATGGCTTCCAGGCTGATCTCACGCTGCTGCGGCGTAAGCTTCCGGCCATCAGGCCATTTGCCGAGCGCAATGGACTGGCGCAGGCTCTGATAAACATTGGGATCGAGCCGTTCGATAAGTTCTTCGTAGGTCATCCGGTTCTCCTGAAAAAACCTTCTTTAAAAAATAGAGGAATCGTTTGACAGACTCAAACGATAATGATTATCATTAATATACCAAGTGACGACGGTCGTATCATTTGGTCTCTCTCATCAGGAGCAATTTGCTTCTTTCATACCCCACTTCTGGTGGGGTTTTTTTATGTCTGCTGTTTTTTCCGGGTAGGCAATATGGCCGCCAGCCCCAGGCCAGCAACGAATCCGCCAAGATGTGCTTCGTTTGCCATACTTCCCAGGCCCAGCATTTCAGGGAAGGGTGTAAACCCGATCACCATCCATACCACCGCAAAGGTTACCAGCGCCGGTGGGAACTGGAACCTGGGGAGCGTTCGTTGGCTCAGCCAGCAATAGCCGAGGATGCCATAGACAACCCCGGAAAGGCCGCCAAACAAAGGCCCGGAAATCAGATATTGCAGCCCGTTGGACAAAAGGCTGGTTATGATAAAGAGCACAACCAGCCGGCCACGGCCGTCAAACCATTCAACCTGGCTGCCCAGAAACCACAGCATCACAGAATTAAAAATGATGTGAGTCCAGCTAAAATGCAGGAAATCCGGCGTGAACAGCCTCCAGACCTGGCCGCTAGCAAGCGTGGCCGATAGCGCGTCAAGGCGCTCTGCCATGCTGCCCCAGTCATAAGCCCGGGGGTCAACAAACATCAGAGTGGCGGTGAACTGATTACTGCCCAGACCGGTGAACCACGCCATCAACACACCGAGCACAATGATAGCCAATACCAGAGGCGCGTGTCGCGGGGATGGTTGCCAGCGCCCTGCTACAAACACCGGCGAGCGATTATGATGCTCTACCGCCTGTCGAACTTCCGGCTCGGCAAGAAATCGATCCAAAGCCTCCAGAACAGGCTCTGCGTGGTCCGGGTTTTCCAGCCATAGCACCTGGAAACCGCCCTCCTCACTGATCCGATGAGGAACTCCCTGGCCTTTCAGCCACTGGCTGAACCCGCCAAGATCTACACTGGTATCCAACTGCTTTACTCGGTACACAATCTACCTTGCCTTGTGGGGCGTTCAAACTGACGTTCACACAGTCGCACTAGCGGGCGACGCTGTCTTCACTGGTGGGATAATCCGGGGAATCGCGATGATCCCGAGCCACATTAACCCAGACAAACTTGTCGCGGGAAAGCTCTCGTTCACCATCCATCCGGTAGGCCACCAACCTGCCGTATTTCACTGCACTGAAATCAATGCAGGCGACGTTGGATTTCAACGGAGCCGGCTCGCTCTCCATCCAGTAATGACCAACGAACACCGGAGGCGCGTCCAACGGATAGCTGATAAGTTGTTTACGTTCGTGCTCAGCCAAAACCCTGCTGGCCACCTCTGCGGGTAATGGATCGGGCTGAAACACAACATCCGCATAGGTGCTCGGGTCATCCGCCCAGAATTTGGTGCGGAAAAACTCTCGAACGTAGCCATCACGCCCGGTGATTTTCATACCCTGAGGAAGGCGCAAATCTGTGCCCCGCAACAGCGTATCCATGACCTGCCCTGCGAAAGAGTCGATTGCAGCAGATGCGTGAAGGAAGTCTTCGTCGATGAAGGCGCCGCCCTGCAACTGTTTGAATTTCTCAATGAGCTCACTGTCCCAGCACGCGTGTACCGCCCGAAAATCATCTTCCTCAATGAACAGTGGAATTGTATAAAACCACTCAAGAAAGTCATTCCATTCATATGGGTGGGCTTCAAACTGATCAAGGGTTTCCCGGATCAGTCGGTCGTGACGGGAATTGTGCTCACGCAGCCATGTTTTGCCGCTGCCCGCCCGGGCCCGAGTGCAATAGCCAAGGGCGTTGTACTCATGATTACCCATTACGATTCTCGCAGAACCCCGCTCCACCATATTCCTTACGAGGTGAAGGGCTTCCCGGATTCTCGGGCCGCGATCAATGATATCCCCAATAAAGACGGCCTGACGGCGGCGGTGTTGGTACACCCCGTTAACTTTGTTGTAACCCATCTGCTCAAGCAGTCGCGCAAGCGTGTTCGCACAACCGTGAATATCGCCAATAATGTCATAACCGCGGCTTGCGGTAGGTTTGTTTCCAGCCATGATCAACCCGCTGCTATTTCGCTTGCCCAGCCAAGTTTATCGCGGCAGGTGGCATAGAAATTATGATCCTTGGGATGAATCAGGCGAATTTTGAAGGGCTTCTTAGCAATGCGAATGATATCACCCGGGGCACAGGCAATGTTCATCTGACCATCGAAACTGATCTGCGGATAGGTCTCGTTGGTTTCCCCGATAACCAGCTTTATCTCGCTCTTGCCATCAACGACAATCGGCCGACTACTAAGCATGTGAGGGAACATGGGTACCAGTACAATGGCATCCAGCTTCGGATGCATAATCGGCCCTCCCGCTGAAAGCGAGTAGGCCGTTGAGCCCGTAGGCGTAGAAACAATCAATCCATCTGAACGCTGGCTATATACAAAGTGGCCGTCGATATACAAATCAAAACCGATCATTCGAGTCGACTTGCCCGGGTGCAGCACCACGTCGTTCAGGGCGGTACCAAAACCAAGTGGCCGCCCATTGCGTTCGACGTTCCCGTCTAGCAGAAAGCGGGTTTCTTCAATATATTCGCCCTCAAGCACCTTGCCCAGGCGCTCCTCCAGGTCTGAGGGAGAAATATCCGTAAGGAACCCTAGCCGCCCACGGTTTACCCCGAGCAGCGGAATCTTTGATTTCGCCAGTTCCCGGGCCGCGCCCAATAAGCTTCCGTCGCCCCCTACCACAATAACCAGATCACAAATCTCGCCGAGCAATTTCTTGCTGGCAACCTGCAAGCCATGGCCAGGCAACATACTGGCCGTGTCTTCCTCAAGGATAACGTGGTAATGGTTAGCGACCAGGTATTGTTTGAGCTGGCGCAGTGATTCAACCACTTTAACGCTGCCCATCCGGCCGATAACGCCTATGTTCCTGAACTGATCCATGAAGCTTCCTGTGGTGTCGGAATACGACGAGAGCGGACAAGCCCGCCGACGCCCGTATCAATCTGACTTACAGTTTAACGAAAGTCACCCCGATACTGAAAAAAGTTCTTCGGAGCCTCTGAAAAGGCCGCTTTTTTCAGGGCTGATGGTTCTCGCAGCGGTCATCAAGACCAGGCCGGAATTCTCCCGGCTGGCTTACCCGCAATAGAGGTTCGCCACAAAGGTCTCCGTTCTCGGCAGAGTGCTGACACACCGGATTCTCATAGTGTTCAAGCCATTGAAGGTACGAAGGCTCGTTCATACCAAGGCGTTCTGACGCATAGGCGGTGGGGTTACGGAAGTAGGCTTCGATATCATCGTAAGGCAGGGTCAGGTGACCAACCCCCGGGTGATAGGCCACAAGGAAAACAGAATGCCCCTTGAGATAACTCATAACCGAGTTTTCAGGCGGCTCACGGTGCCGGATTTCATATGCTTCTTGCTCGAGGACGCCAATTTTCTCATCCCTGAGCTCCAGTTCGCGCCGTTTACGATCGAGCTGCTCCCTGAGCAATACCAGTTCAGCATTCACATTGGCATCATCACGATCTTTTCCTGCGCCACCGGAAGCCATCTGCTCCTGCATGGTCAGATACTGCTGATTACGCTCAGCCAGGCGGTGTTTCAGCTGTTCGTTGCTGAGGCGCTGGCGCTCGTACCTCTGACTGATATCAGCGATCTCGTTGCGCTGGGCGTTCATCTCAAGCCGGTGTTCACGCTGCACTTCGGAAAGCATATCCCGGTTGACGCTTTGCAGAGTCTTGATACGCAGGCGCTGCTCGCGGATCAGCTGTGCCAGACGCGCACGATCTGCACCGGTACGAGACTCTTCAGCTAAAGCGGAATCGTCCTCCCCCGAACGAAGCACAGGGATGTTTTCCTCTTCTTCAGGCTGAACACGACGAAACTTGAGGGTATTCGCGTTAACGGCTTTGCGGATCACTTGGAAATGGTTATTGCCCGGCGTCATATCCGGATCCCATAACTCGGAGGCGTACTGGGGATTCGGGCATTGGCTGCGACACACAAGACGAATAGCTCCACCACCCATATTCGGGCCTTTGGCACCGACGGCAGCAAGCTCTTCAATGGGAACGTTCCAGCCGCTGTCGGCTCTGCCTTCCTCATCAAACCAGATACGGAAAAATACAAGAGCACGCACCAGAAGATCGCTGCTCAGATCCACCAATACAGCCTTTACATCGGTTTCAGCTAGATCCGACAAGCCGACATATCCATCAAGGAAGGCTCCAAACTCGCTGGCACGCATCTGGCGAGCCACCTCGTTGCCTTCGATAAAGAATACCGCCGAATAATCGTCCGTTGCCTGGCCGGCAGAAACCATTGCAGACTCCCTAAAATCCAAAAACGCTCTGGCAGACTCAAAGTTTATAGTCTAGCCAGAGAGTTTCCGGTGCAAAGAGAAAAACTGCAACGTTTTGTGATCAGCCTCTTTGGTTAGATACTGGCGGCAAGTCGGCTACCCTGATCAATAGCGCGCTTCGCGTCCAGTTCTGCTGCCACATCCGACCCACCAATCAGGTGCACGGGCAATCCGGCCGCTTCAAGGCCGCTTTGCAGTTCACGCAATGGTTCCTGACCCGCACAGAGAATGATGGTGTCTACCGGCAGTACCCGATCCTCGCCCTGCTCCGCGCCCTTGGGCGTAACCGTGATGTGCAGCCCCTCATCGTCAATTTTGCGGTAGGTCACACCGGGCATCATCTGGACTTTGCGGTTTTTGAGTGACGTCCGGTGAATCCACCCGGTGGTTTTGCCCAGGTTTTTGCCAACTTTCGAGGCCTTCCGCTGCAGCAGGTAAACTTCGCGGGCAGGTTCGGGGACTTCCGCCTTAACGCCCTGAATACCACCTCGGTGCTCAACAGTAAGATCCACACCCCACTCTCGCATGAAGTGATCAGTATCCAGTGCTGCAGAGGTGCCCTTATGCACGATGAATTCGGACACATCAAAACCGATACCACCGGCACCCACAACCGCAACCTTCTGACCCACGGGCTTGCGCTCCAGCAGAGCGTCGAGATAGCCGATCACTTTCGGGTGATCAATACCATCAATATCCGGTATCCGGGGCGCAACGCCGGTTGCCAGCACAACTTCATCGAAGCTGCCGGCTTTCAGGTCGTCGACACTCACGCGGGTTTCGAGCCTCACATCTACGCCGTGCTTGTCCAGCATCACACGGTAGTAGCGCAAAGTTTCGTAAAACTCCTCTTTGCCCGGGATCAGTTTGGCGATGTTGAACTGGCCACCGATCTCTTTGCCCGAATCAAACAGCGTCACTTTATGACCTCGCTCTGCCGCAACCGATGCAAAAGCCATCCCTGCAGGCCCGGCACCCACGACAGCAATTGACTTGGGCGATGTGGTTTTTACATAGGTGAGCTCGGTTTCGTGGCAGGCGCGCGGGTTTACCAGGCACGAAGTCAGCTTGCCACCAAAGGTGTGATCCAGGCACGCCTGATTACAACCGATGCAGGTGTTGATCTCTTCGGCCCGATCTTCAGCGGCTTTCAGCACCAGATCCGCATCCGCCAGGAATGGGCGAGCCATGGACACCATATCCGCATCACCTTCCGCGAGAATCTTTTCGGCAACACCCGGCATGTTGATCCGGTTTGTGGTGACCAATGGAATGCTGACTTCACCTTTGAGGCGCGCGGTTACCTTGGTGAAAGCACCACGGGGAACAGAGGTTGCAATGGTGGGCACACGTGCTTCATGCCAGCCGATACCGGTATTGATAATGGTGGCACCTGCTTTTTCAATTTTCTTGGCCAGGTGCACCACTTCTTCCCAGGTACTGCCGTCCTCAATAAGATCAAGCATAGAAAGGCGGTAAATCAGAATGAAGTTTTCTCCGACCCGCTCCCGAACGCGACGCACAATTTCGATTGGCAGACGGATGCGATTCTCATAGCTGCCGCCCCACTGATCTGTGCGGTGGTTGGTGTGAGCAACAATAAACTGGTTAATGAAGTAGCCTTCAGAACCCATGATCTCGACGCCGTCATAACCGGCCTTTTGAGCAAGCTGCGCACATGCCGCGTAATCTTCTATCTGCTTTTCAATGCCGGCTTCATCCAGCTCTTTGGGCTTGAACGGATTGATGGGTGCCTGAATAGCAGAGGGTGCGACCAGCGCTGGAGAATAGGCATAGCGACCAGCATGAAGAATCTGCATACAGATCTTGCCGTCAGCTTTGTGCACGGCACTGGTGATGACTTTGTGCTTTTCCACTTCTTCGTCATTGGTCATTTTGGCCGCGCCCTGAAAAACGCCGCCTTCCGGGTTGGGCCCAATACCACCTGTGACAATCAGGCCAACGCCGCCCCGGGCGCGCTCAGCGTAAAACTCAGCCAGCCGCTCAAAGCCATTTTTTGCCTCTTCCAGCCCGGTATGCATGGACCCCATCAGCGTTCGATTACGCAGCTTGGTGAAACCCAGATCAAGTGGCTCAAGCAAATGCGGATATTTGGCAAGGCCTGGTGTCGCGTTGGTGGTCATAACTGAGCTCCTCATAATGATCATTGGCGGGGTCTTAACCGCCCCACTTCTTTTGATGATGCCTAAATTACCGATGCGGGTTGCCTTCAACAATATCCCTGAATTACATTCTATTATCCCCAGGCAACAGACCCGAAGCGAACCGCCATGGATCCATCCGATCTTCAGTCCTTCCCTAATCGCAATCCTCTCGGCGACATCAGCGCTCTCTATGTCTGCGTACTGCTCCGGGCCGCTGAAGCGGAGGGCGTAAACGTGCAGGATCTGACACATCGCTTTCAACTCAGCGAGCAGACGCTCACGTCGCCTGCCGCCCGAATCAGCATTCCACGCTTCATGAGGCTGGGCCACGCTGCCATCGAAGCCTGCGGCAATACTGCCCTTGGGTTGCGCACGGGGGCCTTGTCCCGGCCTATTGACGCTGGTATTGCAGGACTTGCGGGCGAATCAGCCGGCACCGCCGGCGCCGCCTTACAAACACTTATCCGCTATTCTTTGCTGACCAGCCGAAATAGTCGTGGAATCCCAAAGGCAGAGCCGGAAAAAAGGAGGCTGCAGTTCTACTCCATCCGCCCCTACAACCCCTTTAATTATTTCGTTGTGGACTCGGTCCTCGGAGCATGGACACAGTTTTTACGCACGGTTACCGGGCAATGGGATGTGCTGGAAAGAGTAACCATAGAATATCCATCCATCGGCATGGACGAACTGTTTGAGGCCTGGTTTCGCTGCCCGGTTCAATTCGGAGCAGCCACGAACAGCGTGACCGTCAGACAGGACATATGGAACCAGGGAACAATACAGGCGCAACAAGCCATGCACGAAAAGCTGGTGCAGATTTGTGACACGGAAATGCAGGAAATTCAGCGGGGCTGGACAACGGGAGACCGGGTAAGAGGCCTGCTCACGCCTCTGTTTAGAGGAGAAACCCCAAGCCTTGAGACGATTGCCTCGAAGCTGGGCATTACGCCGTGGACCTTGCAGCGACAGCTTTCCGCCGAGAAAACCGGGTTTCGTGAACTGATGGATGACACCAGAAAACAGCTGGCAAGGGATTATATCCGGGAAACTGAAACGTCATTATCCGAAATAGCCTGGCTTCTCGGTTTTTCCAACCCCGCAGCACTACACAAAGCCTATCGCCGCTGGTTTGAACTCAGTCCTGGAGAGCACCGGAAACAATTTCGAACCATGGCCAAGTGAAAGCATTCAGGATCCATGGTTTCAGCCGAACTGAAGGTGCTCGTTTTAAAAGAGGGGCGTCGCAGTTTACTGGAAACTGAAACGAAAAAAGCCGTTAGCTAAATAATAGCTAACGGCTTTTTGAAAGTGGCGGAGCGGACGGGACTCGAACCCGCGACCCCCGGCGTGACAGGCCGGTATTCTAACCAACTGAACTACCGCTCCGCAAAGTTGCAACCGATTGCTTTAAAAGGCTTTGCAATCATGGGCCTGATTGCTCGGTAACAACGAGAGCGCATTATAAAGAGGTGCCTGATGATGTCAACGCATTTCCTGAAAAAATCCGGAAAACAGCATTTTACATGGCATCAACCATCGCATCTTTACCTTGCGCTGTTTTCCGGTACTCTATCGGCGTCTTTCCAGACCAGCGCTTAAAAGCCCGATAGAAAGTGCTTGGCTCCGAGAATCCAGTCAGATAAACAATCTCATCAACAGACTCATCCGTCGTCGCCAGCAGCTGCCGCGCGAGACGATAGCGGAAATCCGCAAGCACCTGATTAAAACTGGTTTCTGCCTCGGTAAGCCGGGTACGCAGGGTGCGGGGCTTTATACCTAGCCGCGTAGCCACAGCATCCAGCGTGACGTCACCGCTATCAAGCAACTCGGCGATAATCCGCTCTACCTGCCCGACAATATCCTTTTTCTCCAGACGGGCAACCTGTTCGCTGGCAAAACGCTCGTGCAGGTCCAGAAGTTCCGGTTCTGCGTGAGGCGAGGCATGAGAAAGCAGGCTGACGGGAAAATACAACCGGTTTTCTTCAGCACCGAATATTACGTCGCAGTCCAGCACTTCCTTAACGTGCTCGCGCCCTTCGTTACGCTCATGCTCAAACTCGATTCGTGAAGGGTGAAACTGACCTTCAGTAATCGAACGAAAAAACGTTATCAGACCCAGCACAAAACACTCATTAAAATGTCGCAGGCGCCGGATATCATCCGAAGCAGCATCCAGCACCATGCAGGCATTATCGCCTTCAATGAAAAAATCTGTATTCGCCGCATCGCTGAGCAGGCGCTGGTAATTCTGTGCCCGCCGCAGACCTTCGCCGAAGTTGGAGCTGCTGAGAAACAGGTATTCCAGAACCTGCCCTTTGCAGACTGGAAGAAGCTGCCCAAGATGCAGCCCGATATCAGGGTCTCCGGAGACGTCCTCTACAGCCTGCCAGAAAAACGTCTGCGCACTGTGGGGAGTGCGGAGCTGTTCTGTGTAAACATAATCCGCGTTGACACCCAGCCGGCTAAAAATGAGATCGGTGTCAATACCCTTCGCTTTCATCGCCTCGTAAATGAGGCGCAACATAACGCCCGCGTCACGTAGTTCCTGCATAAAGTCCCGCTTTGTATTTATTGGATACTACTTTGGCCCGGCAGACACCCGCCAGAACACCCCAAGTCAATGCTTCGCCTGGACGGGTTTGCCAGACTGCCAGCAGGCTTGTCACCCAGCCCTGCGAGCTGTGTTTTTGCGAGGCTTGCTCAAAGACTGTCATATACTATCGTCTTATATTAGAGCATATCAGGCCACAGACTCACAGTTGCACCAGAACCCAGACACAGCGGGCACCTGCATTCGTCATCTCTGGTCAATCCTTCATATTCTATCCATGAATACATCGATTATCAGGGAGAACAATCATGCCAGACACGCTTGTTTATCGAGATACCCCGCCGACGCTGCTTCCACTCTACGGCAGGGCTCTTCTGCCGAAAAAAAGCATATCTGATGCAGCCATTACACTTCCACGGCTCTCCGCTGAACTGCTTTGTGCTCACACCGCTAGCGATGACCTGAGCCAATATGAACGCGCCTGCGGATTCCGACCGAGTAATCATATACCTATTACCTGGCCCCACATTCTTGCGTTCCCGCTTCATCTCAAGCTGCTGACCGAAAAGGCTTTTCCATTACCACTCCTGGGGCTGGTGCACCTGCGCAATACCATAACCCAACACAGGCCAATTGGGGTGGGCGAAACTCTGAAGCTGGACGTCTGCCTGGGTCATCAGGAACGCACCAGCCGCGGCATAGAGTTCGGCTTGATTACGAACGCCAGTTCTGCAGGCACAGTGGTATGGGAGGAGACCAGTACCATGCTCTTCCGACAACCCGAAAAGCACGTGGATCCGGCCACAAAATCGGCTCCACCGCCTTTGGAGCATTATTCGAATACAACAGAGATCGAAGCGCCGGAATCCATCGGGCGGCAGTACGCGAAAATTTCCGGCGACAGCAACCCGATTCACATGCACGCTCTGAGCGCCAGGTTTTTTGGTTTTCCAAGGGCAATAGCGCACGGCATGTGGAGCAAAGCACACGCTCTGGCCATTTTGGAGGAACAAGATGGGTGGCAATCAGGCCCGGTGAAAGTGAGTTGCCAGTTCAAGAAACCTCTGTTTTTACCGGGCACCGCGCTTTTGAACTGGCAGACAGGAAAAAACGGGTGGGATTATCAACTGCTGAACGCAAGAGGCGATGCACCGCACCTCAGTGGGCGCATCGAATGGATCTAAACGGCGCCAGAAGAACTCCCAGCGCCTGCCGGGCAAGATGATGCCGCTGCGCCAGCCACAGGCAGCGTAAAATAGAAAAGGGCGCCGCCATCTTCGGGGCGCTCAAAACCTATATCACCTCCCTGGGCCTGAATCAGGGAACGACAGGTAGGTAGGCCAATGCCCATACCCTCATCTTTAGTGGTGTAGAAAGGCAAAAACAGCTTTTCTTCTGCATCTTCCGCAAGCCCGACGCCATGGTCGCGAACCTCAACCCGGACACAACCTTCACCCGTCACTCTCGCGCTCACTTCCACTGGCAATGCAGACTCTGCACTGCGCGTGGCCTCAAGCGCGTTTCGTATCAGGTTAAGGGCAACCTGCTGCACCTGAATCGGATCGGCCAGGATATCCGGTAAGTCGGCTGGTACAACAAGCTCGATTGCGCCATCGTTATTACGCATGTCTACTTCTGCAAACTGGCGTGTATCTTCCAGTAATGCGGATAGGGACAGCACTTCCTTGCCGGTTGCCGGCTTTTTCATAAATCGTCGGATTCTGCGGATAATCTCGCTGGCGCGGTGGGACTGAGCCTCAATCTTGTCGAGGGTTTCCTGCAGCAAGCTCAGGTTCGGGCTCTCTTTGGACATAACACGCTGGGCAACCCGAGCGTAGTTCGTAATTGCCGTCAACGGCTGGTTTACCTCATGAGCCACACCGGCAGCCATCTCACCCATGGTGGTTAACCGGGAAGTGTGGGCCAGCTGGTCGCGCTGCTCCTGAACCAGCTCCCTCGCCTCATCAAGTGCCCTCTCGCTCTCCAGTTCAGCGGTAATATCACGGAATACAACAACCGCCCCATGCAATTCCTCGCCATCGTGTTTGGGCGTGGAGCGATATTCAGCAGAAAACCCGGTTTCATCCGTGCGCAGCATCCGGATATCGCGTTGATTCTCCGCGATACCCTGACTGCAGGTAGAGTGAACCGGGAGGCTGGCCGGGCATTCAGCTGCCGTTGAGAAATGAACTGCAAAAAAATTACGACCTACAAGGTCCTCTGCTGGACACCGCATGATGACACCAGCGGCAGGGTTGGCAAACTCAATTGTGCCGTGTTCATCAAGGCCATATATGCCTTCACTGATGGAATTGAGGATGCGGGTCTGGTCACCCTGAAGCTCTCGGTTGCGAGCCTGCAGCTCACGCTCTAGCCGTATAACACGGGCGTGGGTCTTGACCCTGGCAATGACTTCCTGAGATTGGAACGGCTTGGAGATATAGTCTGCGCCACCGAGAGAAAAGCCTTTTACCTTGGCTTGCAAGTCATCCAGGGCTGAGAGAAATACCACGGCACAGTCAGCCGTTTCAGGATCGGCCTTGAGGCGCTGGCAGACCTCATAACCATCCATTTCAGGCATCATGATATCGAGTAGAACCACTTCAGGCTGGTGGCGTTGAGCAAGATCCAGTGCTTTTTCGCCCTCATTGGCAATCAGCAGCCGGTAGCCTTTGTCTTTCAAAGTCTCATAGAGAACTTTCAGGTTCTGTGGATTATCATCCACAAGCAGAACCGTAACCTCTGAATTTTCGCTGACAACTTCGGTCATATAGTAAAAGGCCGGTCAAAAACATAACCGCATAATGCCGGCGGTATTACCGCGCGTCGATAAGGTTCTTTACGGACAGCACCATACGAACCAGATGTGCCAGTGAATGGGTGCCCATCTTGTGCATTACCCGGGAGCGGTGAATCTCTACTGTGCGCTGACTGATTTCCAGCTCAATAGCGATCACCTTGTTGGCTTGACCTTCTATCATTCGATCCATGATTTCGTGTTCCCGAGGGGTCAGGCTCTTGATCCGGCGAATAATCTCCTGTTTCTCACCAAGCGTCTTGCGCTGTTCCAGATCCTGCTCCAGCGCAGCTTCGATTTTCTCAAGCAGTGCCTCTTCACGGTAGGGCTTCTGGATAAAGTCTACAGCGCCTTCTTTCATGGCATCGACCGCCATGGGCACATCGCCATGCCCGGTCACAAAAATGATTGGCAGAATGGAGTGTTTGTCGTTCAGCTTCTTCTGCAACTCCATACCGTCCATACCCGGCATGCGGATATCCAGCACAATGCACCCGGCCATCTTTTCGGAGTAGTCCTTCAGGAACACCGCCGCGTTCTCATAGGTTTTGACCGGCTTGCCATCGGATTTCAGCAACAGCTCCAGTGAGTCACGGACGGCTTCGTCGTCCTCTACCACGTATACAGTCTGCTGAGTATCAGTCATGGGCGTGTTCTCTCCTGTCTGTTTTATTGTGATAGCCGCTCAGTGAATTGACGGATCTTTCTGATCGTCCCGGGCGTGCTCCTGGCGTTCGTGCTCGCGCATTTTCTCAAGCCTCTGCTGGATAATGCCAAAAACGCTCTGTTTCGGATAGTTGCCTTTGCTGTCCACCTTCCCGGCAGGCTTGTCCAGCAGCAAAGTAACGGCTTCCTCAACATTCGAAATAGCGTAGACGGCAAACCGGCTTTCACGAACCGCCTGAACCACTTCGCTGTCCAGCATGAGGTTCTGCACATTATTCGCAGGTACGATCGCGCCCTGGGTGCCTGTTAGCCCACCCTTAAGCTGGCAGGTAGCAAAGAAACCCTCAACTTTCTCATTAACTCCACCGATAGGCTGCACCTCACCAAACTGATTAACAGAGCCGGTAATCGCCAAATCCTGACGCACCGGAACACCCGACAGCGAGGATATCAGAGCACAGAGCTCTGCCAGCGAAGCGCTATCACCATCCACCTCGCCATAATTCTGCTCAAACGTAAGGCTGGCAGACAGGTGCATCGGATCGGTCACGGCAAAATGGGAAGCCAGCCAGGAGCTGAGAATCATCACGCCTTTGGAGTGAATATTGCCGCCCAGCTTTACGTCCCGCTCAATATCCATGATCCCACCATCCCCATAATAGCAGGTGGCGGTTACACGGTTGGACAGCCCGAACTCGAACCCGCCGGTAGACAGCACAGACAGCGCGTTTACCTGCCCGACAATCGCGCCCTGGGTTGATACCAGCGTGGAGCCGTCGCGAATGGAATCATAGAACTGATCACGAATCCGACTGCTGCGGTATTTGGCGCTCTCCAAAGCCCGCTCTACATGAACATCCTGAATCAGTTTAGCGTCGGCCTGACGTGCCCAGAAATCTGACTCCCGAAGCAGGTTAGCGATATTTGCGGCGTGCAACGAAAGTCGATCCTGATGCTCTGCCATACGTGCACTGTATTCTATGATCCGTGCCACCGCCTTGTTTGTGCAATGCAGAAGGTTCTTTTCTTTTACCACGCTGGCAATAAACTTCGCATACGTCACCTGGCTGCCGTCCGAGCGGTACATTTCATTCTCAAAGTCCGCTGTTACCCGAAACAGCTCCGCAAACTCGGGGTCGTAGTCCTGCAACAACATCCAGGTTTCACGATCGCCGAAAAGCACGAGTTTTACATCCAGCGGCACACCTTGGGGTTCAATCGAGATCGTGCCCGAAAGGGTAAGTTCACGCTCAAGGGAGTTGATCTGAATGGACCGGGCTCGCAGGGCCCTCTTCAGCCCGTCCCAGACAAAGGGCTGCTCGAGCATCTTGATGGCATCCATCAACAGATAACCTCCGTTGGCCCGATGCAGGCTGCCCGAACGAATCAGAGAAAAGTCCGTGAACACGGTGCCCTTGTAGGTAACATTCTCAACGTACCCGAACAGATTGTGGTAAGTCGGGTTGTCTTCCACCACCATCGGAACTTCGTTGGTTTTCTGATGCACCAGCACATTAACGAGATAACGGCGCGGCATCTTTTTATCCAGCGCCGCATAGGCAATGGCTGCCTGCTCTTCGTTGTCTTCGAGAAAGATCTCCAGATTCTCGACCAGATCCGCCCGCACAGCCTCAAAGTAGGCAACCACATCCGGAAGGCTCTTGTAGTTTTCAATCAGCTCGTCAATCTGATGGCCAGAGATACCCTCCAGAGCTTCCCTGTTCAACGCTTGCTGTTTATCGGCGTAATCCTGCTCCCAGTCAGCCAACTTACGCAGCGCCTGGCGGAGTTTTTTCTCAAGTTTGTTGACTGAATCCTCGAACTTGTCTCGCTGCACGTCTGTCAGCGCCTTGAACGTCTCTGCGGTATGGGGCTGATCACCGTTCATCGCCACCAGTCGGTATCCACCGGGCGTTGTAATAGTGAGGCTGACTTTTTTCCGGCGCGCCTGCGCAGCTACTTTCTCAAGCTCGTCTTCCTGCTTCTTCGCGTACTCCTCTTTGAGCTTCTCAGAGCGCTCCAGAAAGCTGTCACTGTCGAAGGTCTGCGGGATAACCTTTACCAGCCGGCTCATGAGTTTTTCCATGTCCTGCTTCAGCCGCACACCTTTGCCTGCTGGCAACTGAAGCAGCTTGGGAACCCGAGGCTCTTCAAAATCGGCGACATAGCACCAGTCGTGGCTTTGCTGTTTGGTATCCAGATGATGTTCAAGGTAGCGCAACATCATTGTGCGCTTACCCAGACCGTTCCGGCCCACGGCATACACGTTATAACCGCCATGGGGCATGGCCAGAGCAAAGCGCACCGCTTCCTGGGCCCGGTTCTGGCCTACGATTTCAGCAAGAGGCTCCAGCTGTCTGGTGGATTTGAACGGCAGATCTTTCAGAACACAGGCTTTGTAAAGCTGGTGCAGGGACAGTGACTTCAAGGTTGGGTCCTGTAACGGTTGACTCATTGGCCGGTCATTGTAGGTTCTGCAGACCAGTCTGTCGCGTTCAGGGAAAAGAATTGTCGTAAACGTCCCGGGAAGCGTCGCTTTGTAATCAGATTCACGTTTTTATCGCCCTTCATTATCCTGATCTTTATCGCAGAACTACACTTACTCTTCCGACCATTGTTCTTTAGTCTTATGATCGGCAAAAACCCGGCCCCGGTCACCTGCCTTGACCTGAACCGCTACGGCATGGCGGTGCTGTGCCCACGGCCGCTAGAACCGGGCACGCGCCTGCTTATGGATTTTGAAGGCAAATACATCAGTGAGTCGAGAGTTTGTGCCCGGGTTATAGAATGCCATCCCTTTCAGACTGGCTACAGGGTAAGCGTACAGTTCAGCTATTGCCTCAACAAAAAAGGGTATTCCAGGGCTGTGGACAATGCCCTATCACGTATCGAAGGTTTTTATAACCGTTTCGCCAACTGACATACCTCTCAGAACAGCCCGGCATCCAAGCTGGCTGCAACATACATCCCCAGTTCACGACACTGCTCTTCGAACTCATCCCGGTATTCACCACGGCAGATCAGTGGCTCCTGAACGGCTTTCCAGCGCAGCCCGGTGGTGATGCTTTCGATAGCGCGCTGTGTTCCTGTGCCGTCGTGACCCGCACGAATATAATAGCCGAACGGCAGGCCCTGGGTTTTCTCCAGGCAGGGGTAGTAGCTACGATCAAAGAAATCTTTGAGAGCGCCGCTCATGTAACCGAGATTTTCGGTGGTGCCAAGGATAATGGCATCACAGGCGAGAACATCATCCGGGCCGGCATCAAATGGTGCCAGCACGGTTACTTCAACGTTTTCAATGTCTTCATGGCCTGCACCCTGAGCAACTGCATTGCGCAGGGTGAGGGTGTTCGGGGAAGGCGCATGGGAAACAACAAGCAATTTCTTTTTGCGATCCATAACGCACCTCCCGGGATGTGTTAAAGCAGTTCACTACTCGCTTCTTCCGCCGCTTCAGCGGCTGCCGCAGCATCTTTCTTGGAAACCGGCTTCGGCATCAGCCTGTCACGCACCTTGGCTTCGATCTCCTTGGCAATTTCCATATTTTCTTCAAGGAACTTGCAGGCATTGGCCTTACCCTGGCCAATTTTATCGCCGTTGTAGGCATACCAGGCTCCGGATTTGTCCACAAAGCCTTCTTTAACGCCCATATCGAGCACTTCAGCCATTTGGTAAATGCCCTTGCCGTAAAGAATCTGGAACTCGGCCTGCCGGAAAGGCGGAGCTACCTTGTTCTTGACGACCTTGACACGGGTTTCATTACCAACAACTTCATCGCCTTCTTTCACAGCGCCGATGCGGCGGATATCAAGGCGTACAGATGCGTAGAATTTCAGGGCGTTACCACCAGTGGTGGTTTCGGGGCTGCCGAACATCACGCCGATCTTCATACGGATCTGGTTGATAAAGACCAGCAGGCAGTTGGAGTGCTTCACATTACCCGTGAGCTTACGCAGAGCCTGGGACATCAGGCGGGCCTGCAAGCCGACGTGACTGTCACCCATTTCGCCTTCAATTTCAGCTTTCGGTGTCAGGGCGGCAACGGAGTCCACAACGATGACGTCTACCGCGTTGGAGCGCACGAGCATGTCGACAATCTCCAGAGCCTGCTCCCCGGTATCCGGCTGGGAAACCAGAAGTTCGTCTACGTTAACACCGATTTTTTCTGCGTAGATAGGATCCAGGGCGTGTTCGGCATCGATGAAAGCACAAGTTTTACCCGCTTTCTGTGCTTCCCCGATAACCTGGAGAGTCAGTGTTGTTTTACCGGAGCTTTCAGGTCCGTAAACTTCAACAACCCGTCCGTAAGGCAGACCGCCTATACCCAGCGCAACGTCCAGGCCAAGAGAGCCGGTGGAAACCGCAGGCATGGCTTCGCGGGGCTGGTCGCCCATTTTCATTACTGCGCCTTTACCAAACTGGCGCTCAATCTGGCCCAGCGCTGCGCTCAATGCTTTTTTGCGGTTGTCTTCCATCAGTGCAAACCCTCTGTTGCCTTCGCCCCCGGCAGGATCTGGCAAGCCGGGGGAGGTATAGTTAAGCGGGAACCTGTACAGCGGTAACAGTGAATTCCCTGTATATTTGAACAGTATTAAAACATACCCCGAGGACGAGACCAACCCCTGTTATTGTGAAAGTATTCACGCTTGTCCCAAAAACCCGCTAACACCTTGCAGCGCAAAGAAAACGGCCTGTCGTCGCACTTGATCGCGATCGCCGCTGAAATACTGAACTACTGCCTCTGTGGCTTCAACACTGCTACCCCAGGCGAACCAGACAGTTCCAACGGGCTTTTCTTCACTGCCGCCTCCAGGTCCTGCTACACCGCTGACAGCCACCGCAACACCGGCTCCGGTTGTCGCCAGTGCACCTGCGACCATCTCCCGGACAACCGGCTCGCTGACGGCGCCATACTTATCCAGGGACACATCAGAAACTCCCAGCAGCTTCTGTTTGGCGTCGTTGCTGTATGTCACCAGGCCGCCCACCACATAAGCGGAAGAGCCCGCCTTATCGGTCAGTACCTTGGCAACCCAGCCGCCGGTGCAGCTTTCGGCAGTGACCAGAGTAAGGTTCGCTGCCAACAGCTGCTCGGCCAACCGGCTTCCTGCTTGTTCGAGTTCGCGGTCACTGGCAGGCATAATGTTCTCCTTCGTTTCATCACGGGCGTTATTTTCTTACAATCCGTAGCTTCATTCAAAGCAAGATTATCCGGACTCGTCAATGCCATGGAAACCTCCATACAAGGGCATGCCAGATTATTCCTTACGTCACGAGGCAAGATCATGAATAATCTCTCGCAACTGGCAAACGAATCAATAAAACAACCAGAAAATATTGAAAGATTATTTGACCTGGGATTATCACTTCTAATCCGAACTGATGGTGATCAACGCTCCCGGTTCTTTTGCTTATACTCCGATACAGATAACGAGCAAACTCAAGATCCAAGTCCAAGTCCAGATAGCACTGCAGGAAAATGGTTTAGCGATTAAACAACCTGATTATAACCAGCGAGGCTCACTTTTTAAATTGTCAGATAGAAACATTAAACAGACATTTTATAAAGTAATACTTAGTTATTATGAGCATAAAAATTAAGGATTAACGCCCTGTTGCCATGGGCAACCTTTACTGTTTCTCCGGTGGGTTTTGGGGTCTCATCTCGACAGTCACTGTTCTCTTTAATTCAATTCTGTAAAAGGCACCTTTCGGGCCTTTTACAGAGTTTCCAGACCGAAGGACTCACTCATCGAGCCATGGTCGTATTCATGGGTGCGATGGCTAATGCCAGCCTTTCTGGCGGAATTTACAATTGGAGTCACGATTAATTCTTATTATTAAAACTACAAATCTTATACAGATTTCATAGTATAAACCCACCAAACGCTACATTAATTACCAAATACACCTCTGATTAAACTATCTGCAATAAATCACAATAATAATTTACAAATTAAAGGCACCATAAAACCTTTTGAAACCCGACCTGAACTCCTATTAAACTCCTGTTTAACATAGTTAAATATTTTAAAATATCAGACCTGAAGCCTGCAAACACAATGCATTATTTTTATTAACAACACTGTAGACTTGGCCCGAATTAAATAATCACTCAAGAGCACATAAGACTTTTTGTGCTTTAACTTAATAATTCAGATCCATTATTTCGCTGAATAACTATACATATACTCACCAGGGATAGGAGTGTTTATCAGGAATTAATTTTTACTATGTCCATTACTCGAAGTATTGCTGTAGGCATCCTTGTAACACTGAGCATCACTCCAGGCCTTGCGTTAAGTGAAAGTCAACCAGGCTTGGTTGACGTCCTGTACTGGGATGACATCTCAGGCACCAAGGTAAGCGACCTCACTGCACACCCGGATTACCCCCACAACCCCCACGAAGTGCTTGAAATAACCAGTCTCGACTCACCCAGAAACCGGGGCGATAACTTCGGCGCTCTGGTCAGAGGTTATATTGAGCCACCTTTGGATGGTGATTACCGTTTTTACATCACCGGCGACGACGAAACCCTGCTATTTTTAAGTTCATCGGAACGTTCGGATAACGGCGAACTGGTTGCCAGCGTCCCCGGATGGACCAAAGTCGGTGAATTTAATAAGTACAGCTCCCAGAGCTCCGATTTAAGAACACTTGAGAGTGGCCAGCGCTATTATTTCGAGATCCGCTTCAAGGAGGGCGGCGGAAATGATCATTTTACCGTAGCCTGGGAAGGTCCCGGCTTTGCCCGGAGCGTTGTGCCCTCAAGCGCATTGCACTCTTGGTCGCCGGCGGCAGCCGAGCCCGGCATGTCCATTCAGGAAGCTTACCACCTGGGCTACAGGGCTGGATTCCTGGACGCCGGTGCCAACATCGGCTTCAACTCATCCTTCCCGCCTCAGGACGAGGACGGTGACGGTGTTTATGACAACTGGGAAGTGGTCAATGGCCTCGATCCCAAAGACCCTGCTGATGCTCAAAGCGATCCGGACGGCGATCTTCTTACCGCATATGACGAATTCTTTCTGGGTACGACGGAAAACAACGCTGACACCGACGGCGACGGCATTCCCGATGGCGTTGAAGTTAGCGGCTCCTTAGACCCACTCGATAGCGCGGACGACCAGCAGGACAAGGATGGCGACGGTTATAGCAACTTGAAAGAATACCAAGCCGGCACTGATCTGAACTCAGCAAGCGAAACGCCTGTACCCGAGGATAGTCAACAGTACCTTGCCGGCTTTGTAGGTCAGTATTTTCGCGGCATAAATTTTAATCAGCTGGTCGCCGTTAGAAACGAATCCAAGATTGATTTTGACTGGGGTGGTGGTTCACCGTCCGACGATCTGCCATCGAATGAATTCAGCGCTCGCTGGGTTGGCGAATTTACTGCTCCCCACGCCGAAGGCCAAGTTGTATATCGCTTCACTACGCGCACCGACGACGGGGTTCGGCTCTTTCTGGCTGGCCAGGCTGTCATTGACGTCTGGCTGAATCAGTCCGCCGCCAGCTATTCCCATGAGGTCGCACTGGCCCCGGGAGAGTCGGTACCGGTTGCCATGGAGTATTATGAAAAGGGCGGAGACGCAGTCGCTCAACTGATCGTGGTTGAGGCGTCCACCGGCGCTTTAGTGGATTACGGAAGCGTATTCCGGGTGCCTGATCCCAGTGAGTCCAATGCCACGGATACTGACCAGGACGGCTTACCGAATACCTGGGAGCTCAACTATGGCACCAATGTCTGGGTGCAAGACGGCGATGACATCCTGAATTCCGGCAACGTCACCAACTTTGAGGCCTATCAGAAAGATCTGGACCCAAGAACTCTGGAAACAAGCCTGGCTGACTCCGACCCGGCTATGCTGGCTACGCTGACCTGGACAGCTCCTTTGATGAGAACCGATGGCAGCTCCCTGTCGCTCAGCGCGATTGATCATTACCTTGTCAATTACGGCCAGAACCCCTCTGACTTGACTTATCAGGTTCAGCTGGACGGCGATGCCACCAGTTACGAGTTTAATGAGCTTGGTTCAGGCGATTGGAACTTTTCGATTCAGGTTGTTGACACTAACGGCTTGGTTAGTGTCCCTTCCGATCAGGTCTCCAAGTTAATATTATGATCTGGAGCACGGCCTGAAGCTCCATTAAGACCCTGAGACCCCGTTTTGGGCTGAGGGCCGGTTTACCCGGTTCTTAGCTCAAGTTACAGCGCGCCTCAGCAGGCCAGGGTCAGGAATTTTTGCAGTGGTTTTGATGGCGCGGGGTTCTGGGTCTCCGAAATGGAAGGCGTGGAGGTGCCCAAGACCTAACTGATACACTCACCCCACTCGACACACCTATGCCTGCTGGATGGATTCGGAGTCTGAAAACGAGTCGGATTTCATCTGGCAGGAGTTAGAAATAAAAGGTGCAGTTTGCCCCACCGTTGCCCCAAGCGATTGAGGAAGTATGCAGAAAACCAGTAATGAAGCGCCCTCCAGCGGATTATCCAAGCACACCCCGATGATGCAGCAATACCTCAAAATCAAGGGTCAGCACCCGGATGAGCTGGTGTTCTACCGCATGGGTGATTTTTACGAGCTGTTCTATGACGACGCCAAAAAAGCGGCAGAGCTGATGGACATAACGCTCACTGCCCGGGGCCAGTCCGGCGGCAACCCGATTCCCATGGCGGGCATACCGTTTCATGCATCCGAAGGGTACATTGCACGGCTGGTCAGAGCAGGTCAATCCATCGCCATCTGTGAACAAATCGGTGACCCGGCAACCAGCAAGGGGCCGGTTGATCGCCAAGTGGTCAGAATCGTTACCCCCGGAACCTTGAGTGATGACGCCTATCTGGAAGATCGCCGCGACAACCTGCTGGCCGCCATATTCCATCACCGCGAGCAGTTCGGCTTTGCATCACTGGACATCTCCAGCGGTCGATTTGTGGTTTCAGAACTGGACAACCTGGAAGCCCTGCAGGGAGAGCTTCAGCGCTTGCGCCCCGCGGAGATACTCATCAGTGAGGACTTCCCGTTTCAAGAGGTGCTTGCAGGCCTTACCGGCGTTCGCCGTCAGGGGCCCTGGCTGTTTGAATCCGATACAGCCCTCCGTGTCATTACTCAGCAACTACAGGTTCGCGACCTCACCGGTTTTGGCTGTGAAGATCTCAGCCTGGCTATTTGTGCAGCCGGCTGCCTGTTGCAGTATGCAAAAGAAACCCAGCGTACCGCCCTGCCCCACATCCGCAAGCTGACCCGGGAGCGCCGGGACGAAGCGGTCATTCTGGACGCTACCAGTCGTCGGAACCTGGAAATTGACGTCAACCTCATGGGTGGTCACCAGCACACTCTAGCCTGGGTGATGGACAGAACCGCAACATCCATGGGCGGCCGGGAGCTAAGACGCTGGCTGAACCGGCCACTGCGGGACGTGAACGTGGTACAGCTGCGACAGCAAGCGGTATCCGCACTGCTTGAGGGCTTCTATTACGAGCCAGTACACAACCTGCTCAAAGCCGTGGGCGACATTGAGCGTGTGCTGGCACGTGTGGCACTGCGTTCGGCCCGCCCCAGAGATCTGGCTCGTCTGCGAGATGCCTTTCTGGCCCTGCCGGAGCTGCAGGAAACACTGAAGCCGGTTAACTCCCACCACATTGTCAAGCTGGCCACGGTGATTGGCGAATACCCCGAACTGGCAGACATTCTGGAGCGCGCGGTTATCGATAACCCCCCGGTTGTGATCCGGGAAGGCGGCGTAATCCGCGAGGGCTTCGACGAAGAGCTGGACGAACTGCGTAACATCAGTGAAAACGCCGGCCAATACCTGCTGGACGTGGAAACCCGGGAACGTGAGCGCACCGGCATCAGCACCTTGAAAGTGGGCTACAACCGGGTGCACGGCTACTACATTGAAATCAGCCGTGCTCAGTCCGCTCAGGCACCGGTGGATTACATTCGCCGCCAGACCCTGAAAAATGCAGAGCGGTTTATCACACCGGAACTGAAAGTATTCGAAGACAAGGCCCTGAGCGCCAAAAGCCGGGCCTTGGCCAGAGAGAAAGCGCTTTACGATGAAGTACTGGAAACCGTGGCGGAACAGCTCGCGCCGTTGCAGGATGCCGCTCAGGCGTTGGCAGAGCTGGATGTCATCAGCAACTTTGCCGAGCGTGCCACCACGTTGCGCTTTGCCGCACCAGAGTTCCGTGATTCTCCGGGGTTCGAAATTGAAGATGGCCGGCACCCGGTCGTCGAGCAGCTTCTTGATGAACCTTTCGTGCCCAACAACCTGCTGATGGATACCCAGCGTCGGATGCTGGTTATTACTGGCCCGAACATGGGCGGCAAGTCCACTTATATGCGCCAGGCAGCTCTTATTGCCCTGTTGGCCTACACCGGAAGCTTCGTGCCAGCCAACCGCGCGGTACTGGGGCCGGTGGATCGAATTTTCACTCGCATGGGCTCGTCAGATGACATTGCCGGTGGGCGCTCTACCTTCATGGTGGAAATGACCGAGACCGCCAACATTCTGCACAACGCCACCGAGTTCAGCCTGGTTCTGATGGACGAAGTGGGCCGCGGCACCAGCACGTTCGATGGTTTGTCCCTCGCCTGGGCCACGGCAGAGCATCTGGCAAAAGAGATTCGCTGCTATACCCTGTTTGCCACGCACTATTTTGAGCTCACGCAACTGGCGGACGACCTTGAGCACGCGGTCAACGTGCACCTGACCGCAACCGAGCACGACGACAGCATTGTGTTCCTGCACAACGTGCACGAAGGCCCGGCCAGCCAGAGCTACGGTCTGCAGGTGGCCAAACTGGCCGGCGTACCCCAGAGCGTGATCGGCAACGCTAAAGCACAGCTAAAACTGCTGGAAGGTAGCGCAGTGCCCGCAGCGACCAAGCCCACGGTGGCTGAGGCTGGCCATAGACCTCCGGCGGCCAGCCAGACTGTCTACCAAGGTGATATGTTTGCAAACGCAGAGCCCAGCGCCGTGGAAGAAGCTCTGCAGGATCTTGATCTGGACGGATTATCACCCAGAGAAGCAATGAACCGGCTTTACGAACTGAAGGAATTGCTGAAAAACTGATGAGAAGTTGATCTGGGTAATAAGGTTATAGCAGCCTAACGCTTGCGGCTGTGCGGGCTGCTCCCTACAATATCGCCCATCAAATATAACCATGGAGCTGACAACCAGCTCCGGATGAGATTGACCACTGGACCAGGGATCTGATTATGGCGTTTATCGTTACCGATAACTGCATCAAGTGCAAATACACAGACTGCGTGGAAGTGTGCCCGGTAGACTGCTTCTACGAAGGGCCCAACTTTCTGGTAATCGATCCGGACGAGTGTATCGACTGTGCGCTGTGTGAGCCAGAGTGCCCGGCCGAAGCGATTTTCTCGGAAGACGAACTCCCTGCAGATCAGGCCCAGTTTGTAGAACTCAACGCCGATCTGGCGGGCAAGTGGCCCAACATCACCGAGAAGAAAGATCCACTACCGGAAGCCGAAGAGTGGGATGGTAAGCCCAACAAGCTTCAATATCTAGAGAAGTGAGTCCAGCGCGGTTGAGCGCTACCGTCTGAATCAAAAAAAGGGAAGCCGACACCGGCTTCCCTTTTTATTTGTATGCTCCCTGACTCCCCGGTCAATTGACTGCGAGCTTGGCTCCCATTGCAATAAAGAACCCTCCGGTCAGCCCATTGAGCAGCCGCTTAACCCGAACACCAACACCTACGCCCCGGAAACGCACAACCATCCACGCCAACCCGCACTGCCAGAACATCGCCAGTAGAAAATGCACGCCGGCCAGCATCAGCGACTGCAGGAAAGCACTCCCTGAAGGGTCCACAAACTGAGGCAACAGAGCCATATAAAACAGAGCAGTTTTCGGATTGAGCACATTGGAGAGCAGGCCTTCACGAAACGACACCGTTAAAGGAACACAGCGGCGCGCAACCGAAGGCGATTCCGGGCTGAGAGCGGGCCCGCGATTTATAGCCTGCCTCAGCGAACCAAGACCAAGCCAGATCAGATAACAGGCCCCGGCCCACTTCAGCGCGGAGAATGCCCAAGCCGTTTCTAGCAAAAGGAGGGAGATGCCCAGAGCCGAGAGAGTGGCGTGAATAAACAGGCCACTGCAAATACCTGCGCTGGTCACACAGCCATCCCGAAAGCCCCCGCGACCGGCGTTGCGCATAACCAGAAGTGTATCCACACCCGGCGTTACGGTCAGCAAACTTATTGCAATCAGGTAGGCCCAAAACAGATCAGTAAACAAACAGACCTCCGTATCTTTTAATGCAGAAGACTGAAGGCTATGACTCCTGCTCAAGAATTTTGCGTGCCGCTGCGGAGCTGTAGAAAGCTGACAGTCGCCGACGCACAAGCGCCTCAACATAACCCTCTTCCCGAAGCACGTCTATAACCGGAATAGCCCAGGCGTCTACCTCTGTCATGATTACCTCACGGGTAACCCCAACGTCGCCGAGCAGGTCGGTGAGCGGCCGATCGCCATATTTTACGAACAGGTGCGCAACCACGGCCCGGGTACAACCCTCAAAGTAGGCAGTTTTCCGGAACTGCAGCCAGAACTCATAGCCCAGCACCACAAACTCCTGCAGCTGAACGTCGCCCAGCCCTTCATGCAAATCCGCAAGCGTTCGGTCCTCCATGGCAACCCAGGCCGCCATAACCGTATCCCTCACCTCATCATCGGAGAGTGCCTTTTGCAGGAACAGCTCACTGCGGTTAATCAGCCCTGGCAGGCTGTCTGAAAGCCAGGCTTTTAGCCGGCGCTCAAACGTTTCGTCCAGCCCGGGTACCGCCTTGTTCGCCATACGCTTGCCAAACTTCATCATGGAACCGACACCGGGTACCGACTTTGTAATCAGGTTGTCTTCATAGAGGTAATTGACTACCCCCTGATACACCATATTTGAGACCAGTTCCTGATAGACCGGGTGCGCCATAATTTCACTGATCACCCGCTCGCGCTGCTGCCTCAACTCAAGCATTTCTTCCACGAAGCCGGTGGCCTGCTCCCGGGTGATAATGTCTCCCAGTGCTGTCTTTTCCTGAACCGGTGCATTCAGCACTTCAGTGGCCATTTCACCCGCCAGCTCCGGAACTCCCGCGTCCAGTTCCATATTCACAACGACACGCTGAATGATATCCATCACCTGGTTTTCCGAGGCGATGCGGTTCAGTGTGACTTCACCTGCGAGATCAAGAATCTCACTGACCTCCTGCTTAAGGAACTTGCGAAGCTTTGCGCCTTTCAGCGAAGCAACCTCATGCTTCACATGCAGTTCAAGCAGTTGACTGCCTGGATCGATCTTGTCTCTGGTCATGATATTGGCGGCCCTGTCGATATGATGCAAAACGATTGGAATTATACGCGATACGACGAGGCTAACATGGAGGCTGCCTAGGCAAGTTTGCCAGAATTACGTTGGGTTCGCTGCGCACGGGCCAGTTCGATCGCCTCGGGCTGAGCCTGAGTTTCTGTTCAGGTCAGGCTGCCAGCCTCCAGTTCCCGGAGATTTTTTTCCAGCAGCGCCCTGTTGTCCTGATGCCAGGGGTGGAAGTCCTTTCGAAAATACGCCAGAAACCCAGGCAGACACTTCCGCAGAATGCCGGGCTTACCCCACAAGAAGCTGAGCCCGCCCATCCAGGTGCGAAGGCTCCAGAGCCTACCGTCAGTTTTCAGCAGGCTGCAGGTATTCAGGAAGGTGTACTTGAAGAAGTTCCAGGTCACAAACAGAAAAATAATCCGTCGCAGGCGCTCGTTACCAACGCACTCCCGGTAAACATCAAACGCCACCGATTTGTGCTCGGTTTCTTCGATAGCATGCCAGCGCCAGAGCTCTGCCATGACAGGCTTGGCACCAGCCAGCCATTCGGGGTTGCTCAGAATGGCATTGGCCAGCACTGCAGTGTAATGCTCGGCGCCGCAAGTGCCCGCCAGTTGCCGGCTGGGCGACAGCTTTCCAACCCACTCCATGTGCTTGCGAAAACGGCGATCCAGCCCGACGATGTCATAACCCCGTGCTTTCAAGGCCTCGTTGTAGGCTTTATGTTCACGACTGTGCAAAGCTTCCTGGCCGATAAAGCCGCGAATCTCGGCTTTCAGTTTCGGGTCTTCAATCTTGCCCTGGTAGAGCCGCACCGCGTTTATAAACTGCTGTTCACCGTCCGGGAACTGAAGCGATAACGCATTGAAGAACGCTGTCCGGAACGCATCATCGCCGTGCCAGAGCGTTTTCAGATCTTCGCTGACATCAAAGTGCAGGTGCCGTGGCTGAACGGACACCCCCTCGGGAGTGGAGCTGAGAGTCATGACTGCCTCCTTTTTTATTATGGTGTGATCAGCCGTCCCAATCGGACAAAAACTCATCACTTCAGGCAGTTTAAACCTGAATTCCCAAATAAAGGAAGAGGCCTGACACCACAATCGGACAGATTGTCACGAAATGACATTCTGTCAGCAAGTTACTCCAGAGCTTTGGCCTGATCTCTGAGCACAAACTTCTGGATCTTGCCTGTCGATGTCTTGGGCAATTCAGAGAAAACAACGGTCTTGGGCACCTTGAAACGCGCCAGGTGTCCGCGACAGAAATTGATAATATCTTCTTCGCTCACATCCCCCGCTTCTGGCTTCAGCGTTACAAAGGCACAGGGCGTTTCGCCCCACTTTTCATCCGGTCGCGCCACCACCGCAGCCTCCAGAACGGCTGGATGCCGGTAGAGCACATCCTCAACCTCAATGGTGGAAATGTTCTCGCCACCGGAAATAATGATGTCCTTCAGGCGATCTTTGATTTCCATGTAGCCATCCTCGTGCCACACAGCCAAATCACCAGTGTGGAACCAGCCGCCGCGGAACGCCTCCTCAGTGGCTTTCGGATTCTTCAGGTAGCCTTTCATAACTGTATTACCACGCAGGAAGATCTCGCCGATGGTTTTACCATCTTTGGGAACCGCTTCCATTGTGTTGATGTCACCCACCATGGTGCCGGCAAGCGTATGGTAACGCACGCCCTGGCGGGCTTTAATCTTCGCACGGTCATGCAGCGGCAACTCGTCCCATTCGGACTTCCACGCGCAAACCGTTACCGGGCCATAGACCTCCGTCAGGCCGTATACGTGAGTCACCTTAATGCCCATTTCCTCGACGGCACCAATCACCTGAGCCGGAGGCGCCGCACCCGCGGTCATGGAGCGGACTTCGTGGTCAATACCTGCTTTGGCCTCAGGCGGCACATTCAGCAGTGCGTTCAGCACAATGGGCGCACCACACATGTGGGTAACCTGGTGTTCTTTGATCAGCTGAAGGATCTTTACCGGGTCTACCCGGCGCAGACACACGTGGGTGCCCGCCATGGCGGTAATCGTCCAGGGGAAGCACCAGCCATTGCAGTGGAACATCGGCAACGTCCACAGATACACAGGGTGCATGCCCATCGACCACACTGCCTGGTTACCCAGCGCGTTGATATAAGCGCCGCGATGGTGATACACCACGCCTTTGGGGTTGCCGGTGGTTCCGGAAGTGTAGTTCAGCGATATGGCATCCCACTCACTTTCCGGGAAGCTCCACTGAAACTGCGGATCACCTTCTTTCAGAAATGCTTCGTAGTCCAGGTCGCTGACCTGAACACCCTCGCCGTATTCCGGGTCGTCCACATCGATGATCAGCGGCTTGTTTTCCATACGGCTGACAGCATCGCGAATCACCGCACCGAATTCACGATCTGCGATCACAGCCTTGGACTCACCGTGCTCAAGCATGAAGGCAATGGCTTCTGCATCCAGGCGTATATTCAATGCATTCAAGACTGCGCCAATCATGGGCACACCGAAATGACACTCCACCATGGCCGGAATATTGGGCAACATGGCGGCTACCGTATCGCCTTGGCCAATGCCACGACCTTTCAAGGCCGAAGCCAAGCGCCGTGAGCGATCATAAGTCTGAGACCAGTTGTATCGGATGGCCCCGTGAATGATGGAGGGATACTCGGGGTAAACACTGGCGGTACGCTCAATAAAATCAATCGGGGATTGAACGGCGTAGTTAGCATCAACGGGGGCAAGGCCCTGATCGAAGATTGAGGTCATTGGGTGGTCCTCTGTGCAGGCCTGTTATTCTTGTGGCCTATTCGGAAAAATCGCTGGAGTTACTGTACTTTCGTCTAGTCGGGATAGTATTAAATTGGGCCGTTTCGAGAAATTACACTAACGTACTATTAAGCAAAGACTATACACCAATCTTGTTGACTTGCTCCTCATGGACAAGCGCGCCAAGCCTGGCGATTGCCTGGTAGATACGCTCGCTCCAGGGGTTGCCGCCGTTCAGCCGCAAGCAGGACTCGAACTTGTCTGAAATCGAAGACAAGCACTGGGTAGTTACACACCATAACCTGCTACCCGAGCTGCACTTATACAGTGAGCGTGAGCTGGCACAGTTTGCCAGCTACAAAGCCCACCACTACGCTAAGCGTTTGCTCCCGGAGAACAGAACATGAGTTATCCCATCTATCAGATAGACGCTTTTACCAGCGAGCTTTTCAAGGGTAATCCGGCCGCTGTCATGCCACTGAAAGCATGGCTTCCGGATGAGACACTTCAGGCACTGGCCGCCGAGAACAACCTGTCGGAGACGGCGTTTTTTGTGCACGAACCCGGCGCCGATGACTCGGACTTTCACATACGTTGGTTCACTCCCCGTATCGAGGTGCCTCTTTGCGGGCATGCCACTCTGGCCAGCGCCTGGGTTATTTTCAATAAGTTGAATTGGCCTGCGGAGCACATTCGTTTTCACTCCAAAAGCGGTCCACTGGGTATCCACAAAGCTCCGGACGACTGGCTGGTTCTGGATTTTCCCAACCTTCCTGTCGAGGAGCGAGAAACACCGGCGAATATAAGTGGCGCCCTTGAAGGCGCACCCGCGACTGCCTTCTACGTTCCCGGCGACTCCAACTACATGGTCGTTCTGGAAAATGAGACCGCCGTGAAAGCAGCGCAACCGGATATGCGTATGCTAAAAGAACTCGACAATCTGGGTTTGATCATCACCGCACCTGGCGAGACTGCCGACTTTGTTAGCCGTTACTTCGCCCCCGGCGCGGGGCTTGATGAAGACCCGGTAACCGGCTCGATTCACAGTGTGCTGGTGCCCTACTGGGCAGAAAAGCTCGGCAAAACCATTCTCGAGGCAAGGCAACTCTCAGCTCGTGGCGGTTTTTTACGCTGTGAATTGAAGGGCGATCGTGTCGCTATCGCGGGGCAAGCCGCGTTCTATATGGAAGGAACTGTTCACATGGATTGAACCGTAACCTTGTCCTGAGGCTGGTATACTGCGCACCACATAAACCAACCGGCAGGCAGCAATGACGGCAAGCTCCAGCAACCAGTACGATGTGATCATTATCGGTGCCGGCGCCGCAGGCCTGATGTGCGCAGCCACAGCAGGCTATCGTGGTCGCAAGGTGCTGGTACTCGATCACGCCAACAAACCCGGTAAAAAAATTCTCATGTCCGGTGGCGGGCGCTGTAATTTCATCAATCTCAACAGCACGCCTGCCAACTTTCTATCAGACAACCCACGTTTCTGCATCTCAGCGCTAAAACGCTATACCCCGCAGCATTTTCTGGATCTTGTGGAGCGTCACGGCATAGAACACGAAGAGAAAGCAGCCGGCCAGTTGTTCTGCAAGGACAGCGCAAAAGACATAGTCACCATGCTGCTGACCGAATGCGAATGGGCCGGTGCCGAAATCCGCATGAAAACCAGCGTGAAAGGCATTGCCCAGGAGGCCGAACACTACCGTGTAAAAACCGGCTCAGGCACTTTGCTCTGTGAATCCCTGGTTATCGCCTGCGGAGGGCTATCCATCCCGACCATGGGTGCCACAGGATTCGGGTACGAGATTGCCCGGCAGTTCGGGCTTACGGTTCTGCCTACCCGGGCAGGGCTTGTGCCCTTCACGCTGCACCCGGAGTTGAAACAGCAACTGGCACCTCTCTCAGGCGTGAGTTGCCCGGTGGATGCAGCCTGTAATAATCAACATTTCCGTGAACCCATGCTGGTCACACACCGGGGCCTGAGCGGACCGTCGATGCTACAGATCTCCAGCTTCTGGCATCCCGGCGATCCGCTGAGGATCAACCTGCTACCAGAGCGCAATATCCGTGAAGATCTTGCTTCCCTGCGCAAACAAAAGCCGCAATCAACCGTTGCCCAGTACCTGGCCCAGCACCTGCCCAAGCGTTTTGCGCAGGCCTTCAACGAGCTATACGGCTGGCAAGGCCCTCTTCAGGCCTACAAGAATATCGATCTTGAGCAGATTGCGGACACACTGGGGCAGTGGACAGTCAAGCCAGCGGGAACAGAAGGGTATCGCACAGCTGAAGTAACTCTGGGCGGTGTAGACACCCGCCAGCTTTCATCAAAAACCATGGCAGCACTCGATCATCCGAACCTGTACTTTATTGGCGAGGTTGTGGACGTAACAGGCCACCTGGGCGGGCATAACTTTAATTGGGCCTGGGCTTCAGGGGTGGCTGCGGGGCAGTCAGCCTGATTTGAAAGGCACAACTCATTCCCCCAGGTTCTATCAGCATTGAGCGACCCCGAACGGAGCGCTATCATTACTCCATAATTTCGAGCGAGACACTATTTTATGAGCACACCTTCCCCCTATGACAACCTGCCCGATGCACAGGGTTTTTTTGGTAAATTCGGAGGGCAGTTTGTGCCGCCGGAAATGAAGCAGGTAATGGATGAAATCAGCGCCGCCTATCAGGAAATCCGCCAGCGTAAGGATTTTCAGGATGAACTGAATTACTTGCTAGCAGACTATGTGGGTCGCCCCAGCCCGATTTTCTACGCGCGCCGTCTGTCCGAAAAGCTCGGAGGAGCGCGCATCTATCTGAAACGGGAGGACCTTAACCACACCGGTGCTCACAAGATCAATCACTGCCTGGGTGAAGCCTTGCTGGCGAAGTTCATGGGCAAGACCAAAGTCATTGCGGAGACTGGCGCGGGCCAGCACGGTGTCGCCTTGGCAACGGCTTGCGCTCTGGTGGGCATTCCCTGCGAGATCCATATGGGTACGGTGGATATCGCCAAAGAACACCCGAACGTGACCAAGATGAAAATCCTGGGCGCCACGCTGGTTCCGGTTACTCGCGGTACCGCCACCCTCAAAGACGCCGTCGACAGCGCCTTTGATGAGTACCTGAAAGATCCGCAGAATTTCATCTACGCCATTGGCTCCGTTGTTGGCCCGCATCCCTTCCCGGGGATGGTTCGCGACTTTCAGTCGGTTGTTGGTCGCGAAGCCCGCGCGCAGTTTATGGAGCGTTACAAGAAGCTTCCGGATTACGTAGCTGCCTGCGTGGGTGGCGGTTCCAATGCCATGGGCATTTTCACGGCGTTCCTGAATGATGAAAGCGTCAAGCTGGTAGGTGTAGAGCCGGCCGGTGAAGGCCTGGATACAGATCGCCACGCAGCAACCATGACACTGGGCAAGCCCGGTCAGATACACGGCATGGCCTGCTATGTGCTCGAAGATAGCGAAGGTAACCCAATGCCTGTGCACTCCATTGCTTCCGGGCTGGACTACCCTGGCAGTGGCCCACAGCACAGCCATCTGAAAGACCTGGGCCGTGTGGAGTACGCCAGCGCCAATGACAACGAGTGTCTGGATGCGTTTATGATGCTGTCGCGGGTGGAAGGCATCATTCCTGCGCTGGAAAGCGCTCACGCGGTGGCTTGGGCCATACGCGAGGCTCCAAAGCTATCGCAGGAGCAGTCCATTCTGATCAACCTTTCAGGCCGTGGGGATAAAGACGCCGACTACGTGGCAGAAAAACTGGGGCTGTAAGCGCCTGTCGCAGACACAAAAAAGGCGAAGCCGCATAACGGCTTCGCCTTTTTTGTGTCTGGCTTTTCCAAGGTCTCAACTGTCTGGCCAAAACCTAGCGCAGAATCACCAGCGGCTTTTTAGCCGACGTCAGCATACTGGTGGTCGTGCTGCCCAACAAAAAGCGGCGTATTTTCGAGTGGCCGTAAGCGCCCATCACCAGAATATCGATATTGAACTCATCCTGATAACCATGCAGCACCGACTCTACAACACCGCTACGGATGGCCAGTGTAATGTCGGACTCCAAAGGAGCCAGCATAGCCTCGGCTTTGCGCAGCTGGGCCATGGCTTCAGGCGTTTCATTGCCCACCATCACCAGATGCAGCGGCATGCCTTTGAGTACCGGGCTGGCAGCCAGGTGCTCAACTCCACGAAACGCTGTTGCGCTGCCATCGAAAGCCAGCATGGAGCTTTTGGGCGCTGAAAACTCATTCGGCACCAGAAGAATCGGGCGGCTCATACTGCGGATGACGGTTTCCAGCTGGCTGCCAATGTGTTGATCACGGTCTGAACTGCTTTCGCCGTGCAGCCCCATTACCAGCAGACGGACCTGTTCCTGCATGCCCAGCAGCGATTCGGTCAGATCGCCGTGACGCTGACGTTTTTTGATCTCGCTGATACCGACTGTCTGCAACCTTTGCGCCGCCTCGTCCAGCATATGATTACCGTGTTCCAGCGCCAGTTTGGCCCGCTTGCGATCCAGTTGAGCCAGTTCATCCAACAGATGCTCGCGACTACCCAGGCCAATGTTCCCGGCCAGATCCGGCTCTGACGGATAACGCTCTTCGTCGAGCACGTGCAGCAGAGTCAACGGTGAATCCATATGCTTACTGGCCCAGGCGGCGTAATCACATACCGCCGGTGCAGCGCTGGAGCCGTCAATGCAGGCCACAACGTGCAGCGTATCCTGCCGATTGGACTGAGGAGTGGCTTGGGGGTTCTCTGTCGTGTCTTGCATATTAATGGCCTATCAACTGGTCGACGCCTTCCGGCTTGTCGTGTACTCCAAAACGGTCAACGATGGTGGCGCTGGCCTGGTTCATGCCGATCACTTCCACCTCCGCACCCTCACGGCGGAACTTGATCACCACCTTATCCAGCGCACCCACGGCAGTAATGTCCCAGAAGTGGGCGCGGCTGACGTCGATAACCACTTTATCGACCACTTCACGGAAATCAAACGCTGCAACGAATTTTTCCGATGAACTGAAAAATACCTGCCCCATCACGGTGTAAGTGCGCGTGCCCGATGACTCGTCCAGCGTTGTCTGTACTTCCATAAAGTGCCCGATCTTGTTGGCAAAGAACAGCGCTGCAAGAAGTACACCGGCAAACACGCCCAGCGCCAGGTTATGAGTCACAACAACAACGCACACAGTGACCAACATCACAATGTTGGTAGAAAGCGGATGGGTTTTCAGGTTGCGAATGGATTCCCAGGAGAAGGTGCCAATGGACACCATAATCATCACAGCCACCAGAGCGGCCATGGGAATGCGCACCAGAATATCGTCCAGGACAAGTATCATAACCAGCAGGAACACACCGGCCGTTAGCGTGGAAAGCCGGGTGCGGCCACCTGACTTGATATTGATAATCGACTGACCAATCATTGCGCAACCGGCCATACCCCCAAGCAGTCCAGACCCGATGTTGGCAATCCCCTGTCCTCGGCACTCGCGATTACGGTCACTTTCGGTATCGGTCAGATCATCCACGATGGTGGCGGTCATCATGGATTCCAGCAAGCCGACCATGGCCAGCGGAATGGCATACGGCAGAATAATCATCAGGGTTTCGAGGTTTAGCGGCACATCCGGCCAGAGAAAGATCGGCAGAGTGTCGGGCAATGCACCCATATCGCCCACGGTACGCACGTCTATATTGAACAGCACCGCCACAATAGTCAGTGCCACGATGCAAATCAGCGGCGATGGCAGCACCTTGCCCAGCACCGGTACATAAGGGAACAGGTAAATTATACCCAACCCGGCTGCAGTCATTGCGTAAACGTGCCAGGTTACGTTGGTAAGCTCAGGCAACTGGGCCATAAAGATCAGGATTGCCAGAGCATTCACGAAGCCTGTAACCACCGAGCGAGATACAAAGCGCATCAGGCTACCCAGCTTCAGCCAGCCAGCCACAACCTGAATCACCCCGGTTAACAGCGTGGCGGCCAACAGGTATTCCAGGCCGTGCTCCTTTACCAGCGTCACCATCAGCAACGCCATAGCGCCAGTTGCCGCAGAGATCATGCCCGGGCGACCGCCTACAAACGCAATGATCACGGCGATACAGAATGAGGCGTAGAGCCCTACCTTGGGGTCCACTCCGGCGATGATAGAGAAAGCAATCGCTTCCGGAATTAATGCGAGAGCAACCACAATTCCGGCGAGCAGGTCGCCCTTGGTGTTGGAAAACCAGTTGGCTTTCAGAGTATTTACCATAGTTTCGGGTACCCGGGTGGCGGCGCTGTTTAATGAAAATCGGATTGCCGAGACTGGAGAGACGGCAAAATAAAGGGCGCGTATTCTATCAAAATACCGGTGCCGGCGTAAGGGCGCCTGTCCTCGCCGCCTTGCTGGCTGCTATTATTCAAGCCTCGCTGAAGATCAAAAGGAGTTTCGCCCGTTTATGGACGATGTTGCATCCCAGTTTCTGGCCGCTCACCAGACTACGCTGAATCTTGCTGTCGCTCTCCTGCTTGGCGCCATCATTGGCCTTGAAAGAGGCTGGGACGCCCGCGAACAAAAATCCGGAGAGCGCATAGCCGGCATTCGCACGTTTTCCCTTATTGGTCTTCTGGGAGGCATTTCTGCCGTTCTGGCACAGGAAATCACCGCTTGGGCGTTTCCGGTTCTGTTACTGAGCGTCGTCGCCATGGCGATCGTGGGCTACAGCGAACGGCTTGATCATATCCGCAACTTCAGCATTACCGGCATGGTTGGCATGGTGCTGACGTTCTGTTTCGGCGCCATTGCGGTAGCCGTCGATCCGGTGATGGCGACCACCGCTGCAGTGATTACCGCCATTATTCTGGACAACAAGGAAGAAATTCACGGCTGGGTGCACAAACTCAAAGCCCACGAGCTGGATGCGGCGCTCAAACTGCTTGTTATTTCCGTGGTGATGCTGCCGTTACTACCCAACGAGCCAATGGGCCCAGGTGGCGTCCTCAACCCTCGCGAAATCTGGTGGATGGTGGTGATGATCGCGTCCATATCCTTCGTTGGATATTTCGCTATGCGGATGGCCGGCACCAGCAAGGGTATTCTCTTCACCAGCCTGTTTGCGGGCCTGAGCTCCTCCACCGCACTGACCCTGCATTTTGCCCGCCAGGCCGATCAGCATCCCGCCCTGAACGCACAGTTTGCCACCGGCATCCTGATTGCCTGTGGCACCATGTTCCCGCGCATACTGGTGTACTGTTTCGTGATCAACCGCGAATTGCTGTCGAGCCTGATCTGGCCAGTAGTGGTGATGGCGATGCTGCTTTACGCACCGGCCATTCTTATTTGGCGCAGGAACTCCGGAACAAGTCAGGTAAGCCAACCGACGCTTAACCAGAACCCACTGGATCTGAAATCGGCTCTGGTCTTCGGCATACTGCTGACTGCCATTCTGCTTCTTGGTGACTTTCTGAAAAACTGGCTGGGGGATACCGGCATTTATATGCTGGCTGCTACATCGGGCATTGCAGACGTTGATGCGATTACTCTGTCGCTTACCCGCATGTCCAACAATGGCCTGGCGATGGATGCGGCGGTTATGGGTATCGTTATTGCGGCCGCCACTAATAACCTCGTCAAGTCCGGCATGGCCTGGGTGATTGGTAACCGACAAACAGGGCTCTATGTGGCGGGGCCTATGCTGCTGTCGCTGGGTGCGGGGCTTCTGGTGGCCTGGCTTCAATAGTCGCGCAACCGCTAACGGGCGCAACGAAAAGTCAGGTTGAAACGGAAAGGGCCGGTCACTGGGTGCATTCCAGCCTTCAGTGTGAGCACCCCGTGGTAGCGTAATCGTGAAGGCCCACCCCAGACCACCACATCGCCGTGGCCCAAAGGGATGTTCAGTGGGCGCTCGCTTCGCGTCAGTCCGCCGAACTGGAACACCTGAGGCAACCCCAGAGATACCGATACGATCGGCTGCGACAGATCTCTCTCATTTTTATCCTGATGCAGCCCCATTTTTGCGCCGGGTTCGTAGCGGTTAATGAGGCAGGCGTCCGGGGTGAAATCCGGATATCCCGCTGCCAGTGCAGCCGACCTTGCCAAACCGGCGAAAACGGAAGGCATCGCCGGCCAGAGGTCGCCGGAACAGGGATCTTCAGCCTGATAGCGATATCCTCGACCATCGGTCACCCAACCCCAGCTTCCACAACAACTCATGGCGACAGACATGCGGTGCCCGCCGGGTGTTTTCATGTGCCTCGCGGGGGCAGCTGCCGTTATCTGCCCGATCTCACGCAGCAGATCCTCACACACGGCCGATGCGAAATGCCGAAGCACAAGCGCACCCTCCGACAGCGTTTCGGTCGTTATTTCAACAGGCTGATCAGCAAACAGATCGGGTGTCATAGCGCGTACTTTTAACACGAAAAACCTGCAAACTCCCAGACCCACTGAAAAACAGATGGCCTGAATGAAAGCCTGTTCATGAAGATCCGCTGAAAAACACGTATATTCTGTGGTCTGATCCATTATCCAGTAAGGACGTTTTAATGCTGTTTGCAATGATCATTGGTGGTTTGATTGGTTACGCCTTTGGCAGGTTTCCCGGTTTTCTGGTGGGGGCAGCTCTTGGTGCATTTCTACTTAACCGCGCGAAAAGCCGCCTGCTTGGCAAACTCCAGAACATTCAATCCGGCTTCATCGAATCTGTATTTGCCGTTATGGGCGCCCTTTGCAAGGCAGATGGCGTCGTTTCGGACGATGAAATACAAGTAGCCGAAGCCATGTTTGTGCGCTTCCGCCTTAACGAAGCCCAGAGAGAGACCGCCAAGGCCGCGTTCAGCCGTGGCAAGAATCCAGGCTTTGATCTGGATGCAGAGCTGGATCACTTCCTGCGCATCAGCGGGCGTCAGCCAGCTTTCCTGCAGATGTTTCTTCAGGTTCAGGTTTCCGCCGTCGCGGCGGATGGCGTAGTGCACCCGGCTGAGCACGAAATGCTGGTTCGCATTGCTCGCGGGCTGGGCCTGCCTGAAAGCCAGGTTGATCAACTGGAAGCTATGTTGCGCGGAACGCGCGCCGGCCAGGCTGGCAGCCAACGGTCTACGGCTCAGCAAAATGACGATGCTTACAAGGTTCTGGGGGTACCCCCTTCAATAAGCGATGCGGAGCTCAAGAAGGTATATCGCAAACTGATGAGCGAGAACCACCCCGACAAGCTTGCAGGGCGCGGCCTTCCAGAAAGCATGCGCGAAATGGCGGAAGAACGTACACAGGAAATTACCCACGCCTACGATGTGATCAAAGAATCCCGCAAAACCAGCGCCTAACCCTCACCCTTACAAGCCCGGTTAACATGACGGGCTTGTGAACTCATACCTGAAATGACATGTCGTCACGTTTTGCGTGACGATAGCGTGCCTCCAAAGAGAGTAGCTGCAAATAATTACGAAGATGCCCCGGAAGCCGAGTCTCCCTGGCCACTCCTGTGCGATCTTGATCGAGAGCGCCCGATGATTCAGGAAAAGACCTCAAGGTCTTTTTAGTGGTGCCGATAACATCTTTTGTCCGGTCCAAATGCACCAAGACTTAAGTAAAGTTATGCCCCACCCTCATTCAGGATAAGCCAATGAACTGGTACTCCAAGAGCATTCTCAATCGCACTCTGTCAGTGGTTCTGGCAGCCAACCTGATCATCGCCGCCCTAACGATTGCCTATCTGAACTTTTCACTGCGAGTGAAAAATGATTTCGGCGAGCTGGTCAGTGAAGAAATGGTGGGAGCCCTTGAAGCTCAGGACATCCTCGTGGCATTCAAAACCCAGGTTCAGGAATGGAAAAACGTTCTGATACGAGGTGCCAGTCCGGACCAGCTCGATAAGTACTGGCAGCGTTTCGAGGAGCGAGAGACCTTTATTCAGGAGCGTCTGGGCGATCTGATTCCACGCATTGAGGTGCCAAAGGCAAAATCGCTGCTGACCGATTTCCGGGACGCGCATCGGGATATGGGCTCGGACTACCGGAAAGGTCTGGACACCTTCCGAAGCTCCGGTTTTGATGTCGCTGCAGGCGACCAGGCGGTCTCTGGTATCGATCGAAAGCCCGCCCGCCTCATTAATGATGCTGCCGCAGCTGTCCGGTCACACAGCGAGGCTCAGGCGAAGGCTCTGAACGAAACCGTTGAGGCCCGGAGCCTGATATTTGCAGGGCTTCTGATCGCTGCAATCGTGGTCGGCACGATCGTGCTGGTGCTGATTCTAATGACCAGCGTCGTGCGCCCCGCCCAGAAGCTGACCTCACAGATCTCACGGCTGGGCAAGGGTGATCTGTCTGAACCGGTCACCCTCGAGCGCAACGATGAGCTCGGCGAACTGGCGAATGCCGCCCGCAGCCTTCACAGATTCCTGAGTGAGACCGGCACCCTCCTGGGCGAAAACGCCAGCCAGCTCCACGCTACCGGGGAACTGATCAGCCGGAATGCCAACAATGTTCTCGGCCAGTCAGACCGGGCACGCCAACGCATTGACCAGATCGCCACCGCCATGAATGAGATGTCCGCTACGGCTCAGGATGTAGCACAGCATGCAGCGTCCGTGGCGACGGAAGTGCATGAGACATCCGAGGAAACCGCCCGGGCAGATTCACAGATCAACAAGGCCATGGACAGCATGCTCAGGCTGACTGACCAGATCCGCAGCTCGGCAGAAACCGTCAACCAGCTGGCCAGCGATGGCAAAAAAGTCGGTGATGTAATGCAGGTGATCCGGGAAATCGCCGACCAGACCAACCTGCTGGCTCTGAACGCCGCCATTGAAGCGGCCCGGGCGGGTGACGCCGGTCGTGGATTTGCGGTGGTCGCTGATGAGGTCCGCAACCTCGCCGCCAAGACCCAGGAAGCTACTGTCGAGATCGATCAGATCATTGCAGCCATCAGCGGCGCCTCCCGCGATGCCACCGAATTCATGCAGGCCTCCGGCGTGGTCGCCCAGGAAAGCAGTGAATCGGTGGAAGCGGTTCGCAATACTCTGGGCGAAATCAATCGCCGAATGGCCAGCGTGAACGACGCAACCGCCCAAGTGGCCACCGCTGCGGAAGAGCAGACCAGCGTCAGCGAGGAAATCAACCGGAACGTCAACGAAGTGGCCGAAGTTTCGGAGGCCATGCACCAGGCCGCCGACGACAACCTGCGTACCGTTCCGGAACTCGAGTCCATGGCTAGCAAGGCTCGTGATCTGGCGGCACGCATCCGACAGTAACCACCCTACCCCCGGCCAGTGATCCTGCGGATTCGCTGGCCGGTTTTCTCACCCAGCACCAGCATGGCAGGAGTCAGTAGAAGTGTCAGTATGGTGGCAAACGCCAGACCTCCGGCAATGGCGCTGGAAAGCTGCGCCCACCACTGTGTTGATGGCGCGCCCAGTCCGAGCGATGGCGTCAGCAGATCGACGTTGATACTCAGCACCATGGGCATCAGCCCCAGCACGGTGGTAACGGCGGTCAACAGCACAGGACGCAAGCGCAGGCAACTGGTTTCCAGTGCCGCCTCGTAGGCCGCCATTCCGTCTCTTTTCATCTGGTTGTAGGTATCAATCAGAATGATGTTGTTGTTCACCACAATCCCCGCCAGCGCAATAATCCCCATCCCCACCATGACAATGCCGAACGACTGACCGTTCAGCAGCAATCCCAGAAGAACCCCAGCAGTGGAGAGAACAATCGCTGAAAGAATCAGAAAGCTCTGGTACAGCGAGTTGAACTGGGTCACCAGAATAAGCAGCATCATGGCAATCGCCACCAGAAACGCGGTTGCCAGAAAATTGGAAGCCTGCTGCTGATCTTCGTTTTCGCCGGCAAACTTCACCGACACACCATCGGGCGTTTCGGGGAGCTCTGCCTGCAACGCTTTCAGCAAGCTGTCCGCCTGCTCGCCAGGCTGAGTATCGGATTTGATGGTTACCGTTCTCTGGCCATCTACCCGGGCAATGCTGCCGGTCTTGTTTCCCGGTTGCAGGTCAAGAAACTGAGACAGCGGCACCTGCCCCCGCATTGTGTTAATCGTCTGGCGTTGCAGGTGATCCAGTTCGCGCCAGTTGTTCGGAACCCGCACCGCAATATCCACCTCATCACGCACGTCTTCAGGCCGATAAGTTGCCAGCACAAGGCCATTTGTCACGAGGCGAACCGCACTGCCAATGCTGAGCACATCAGTTCCGAAACGGGCAGCGGCTTCACGATCCACTTCCAGACGCCATTCAATGCCCGGCAGGCTGCGGTCATCTTCAATGTCCAGAAAGCCGCCTTGTGCACGCATCTGGTTCTCGATCTTATCCACATAACCGTTGAGCTTGCTGCTGTCGTGGCTGCCGATCTGCAGCTCGATCGGCTTGCCGCCTGCAGGGCCGTTGTCCTGCTTGCGGAACTCCAGCTCTATGCCCGGAATGTCCTCAGTAAGGGCCAGAAAGTCATCAAGAATGGCGCTGGCCGGGCGGCGAGTAAACCAGTCGGTAAACTGGAACTGAAGCACCCCGATCACATCCGGTGCCAGCTGCGTGCTGACGTTCAGCATTGACCGTGCATAAAGGGCTTTAACTTCCGGCATTCCCTGCAAACGATCCTCTACCTGCCGCACAATGGCATCCCGTTCCAGCACCGAAAGATCTCCGCGTGCACGAACCTGCACCTGGGCAGAATCCGGCTCTACACTGGGGAAGAACTCAACGCCATAGTTGAACTTGCCATAGGCGGCATAGACCACCACAACCACCGCCAGCACGCCCAACAGCGTAAAGCCAGGATAGGACAGAAGTGTGGAGAGCAGACGGCGGTAGCCCTGCATCATTCGCCCGCTTTCGCTGACCATACGGGCACGACGGCCGCCGCTGATTCCACCCAGAACCGGCAGAAACACCAAAGCCATAGCCAGAGACGCGACCAGGCAGATAATCACGGTAATGGGCAGGAACTTCATGAATTGGCCCACCACACCCGGCCAAAACAGAAGGGGCACGAACACCGCAAGGGTGGTAGCCGTAGACGCAATGATCGGCCAGGCCATGCGGCTGGCTGCCTCCGCCCAGGCCTCTTTTACCGTATACCCCTCAGACAGGTTACGGTCCGCCAGCTCTGATACCACAATGGCCCCGTCTACCAGCATCCCGGCGACTAAGATGAGGCTGAACAACACAACGATATTCAGGGTGAGGCCCAACATCCAGATCACCAGAATGCCGGTGAGGAAAGCTCCGGGAATGGTAAGCCCCACCAGCAACGCCGATCGCGGCCCCATGGCGGCAATGATGACGATGATGACCAGAACAATGGCGGTCAGCACGTTGTTGAGCAGATCGCTAAGCAGGTCACGGACTTCGTCGGACTGATCCATGATATAGCGGATATCCAGAGAGTCCGGTAGCTGCGGTTTTGCCCGGTCAATCAACTCTCGCACCTGGCCTACGGTTTCAATAATGTTGGCGCCACTGCGCTTGGACACTTCCAGGACAAGAGCCGGCTCGCCGTTGATGCGGGCGAACCCCGTCGGATCTTTGAAGGTGCGCTGCAGCATGGCGACGTCACCGAAGGTGACCACGGTGTCGCCATCAACCTTGATCGGCATAGACATGACGTCTTCGATATTCTCGATAACGCCGGGCACTTTGAGCGTCATGCGGCCATTTCCGGTATCCAGCGACCCGGCTGCCACCAGTTGGTTATTGCGGGTTACCAGGGAGCTGAGCTGGTCGAAGTCTATGCCGTAGCTTTCCAACACCTGTGGATCCACAACAATTTCCAGAAGATCTTCCCGGTCGCCGCCGATCTCGACTTCCAGCACCTCGGGAATCGCTTCGATGGCATCCTGAAGCCCACGGGCAATGGTTATCAGCTCGCGCTCAGACAGCGGCCCGGAAAGACCAATGGAAAGCACTGGAAACAGAGAAACGTTAATCTCATTCACTCGCGGCTCGTCGGCTTCCCGGGGGAGTTTGCTGCGGGCTGTATCCACTTTTTCCCGAACGTCCTGCAGGGCTGTATCCGGATCAAAACCGGCATCAAACTCCAGTATGACCGAGGCATGCCCCTCTGAGGCTGTGCTGCGCATTTCCTTGATGCCCTCAAGCGATCGCAGTTCCTGCTCCATAGGGCGTACCAGCAGCCGTTCCGCATCTTCCGGGCTTATACCTTCCAGTGTCATGGAGATATAAATCATGGGAATGGTAACGTCGGGGTTTGCCTCCCGGGGGATGGCCTGAAATGCGGCAATACCGCCCACTATCAAAAACAACAGGGTTAGTAGTGTGGTGCGGCTACGGTCTATTGCGGCGAAAATGAGAGCGCGCATATTACTCAGCCCCGCTCGTCGGCAGCATCAACAGGCTCAACGTACTCACCCTCACTGACAAAGCCACCACCACGGGTAATCAGGCGAACCTCATCGGGCAAGCCTGTGACCCAGGCGCCTTCGGTGGAAACACTGACTAACTTCACCGTGCGGAAAACAACCCGATTCTGTTCATCAACATACTTCACGCCGGGGCGGCCATCGTCCCCCAGAGACAAATAAGCCGGGGAAATAAATGTGGCCTGGACATCAGCCAGAGCAACACGAAGGTTGGCACTGCCTCCGGCTATACGTTTCTCCTGCGGGTTCTCAACGGCAATCTCCACCGCAAAACTCCGGGTCTCCGGGTTTGCGGCACTGGCTACAAAGGTAACCACTCCGTCAAGCGCATCTCCGTCCAGAGGGCGTACCCGCACTTTCTGGCCCGGCGCAACCTGTGCGACGGATTGCTGGGGCACCTGCCCTTTAGCTTTCAGGCGATCTATGCGAACAAGCTCATATAAAGGCGAGCCAACCTGAACCAGGCTGCCGGCCTCAACGTTTTTGCTGTTAATCACACCATCAAACGGAGCTGTAGGCCTGAGATGAGAAACTTCAAGCTGAGCATTCTTCAACTCCGCGCGGGCTGCCGCCAGTTCGCTTTCGATGCTGAGTATCTCTGACTGCGATGCCAGGTTGCTGGAGCGCAATGTGCGCGCGGCAGCCAGATCTGCGTCAAGCTTTCTGGCCCGTGCCTGCCAACGCTCAACTCCCGCTCTGCGGCCGTCTTCCGAAAGCGTTAACAGCACCGCCCCCGCTTTTACCGCATCGCCAAGCTCTGCCTCAATGGTCTCGACCGTGCCGGCAACCCGGGCGCTTACGTTTACAGCGCTCCAGGGTTCAATCTGGCCCTGGAGCAGAAGGCCCGGCTCATACCGCTGCGCGTTGAGAGTTGTAACCTGAACCCGAGTCCGCTCCTGCTGCGCGACCTCCTGCTTTGCGGGGGGCTTGATACTGGCATTTTTGATATCGCCCGTTGCCATCCAGATCACCAGAGCAATCACAACCACCACGGACAGCCCCAGCGAACTCCATTTTACTTTGCTCATGAACTACCTACACAGCGCGAAATTGATGAATGACGACCAGAATAGAGACATTATCTGAAAAAACAGGATTAAACGGTTGCAACCTGTTTAAAACGTGGGGTAGATTCTACACAGAATCTTTTTACGAATTCAGAGCATATTGTCCGTTTTATGAATCTCAACTCCGTCATCGTCCTTGCAATGCTAGTCCTGGTGGTAGTGATACCTTCCGGGGGTTTTTGCGTGGATAAGCGGGTGAGATAGAGACAAACCTGACAAAACACCAGAAACCCCCGGCACCGCAAGGTCCCGGGGGTTTCTTTTTTGCGGAAGAAAAAACAGGAAATAAGACAATGAACGGCGCACAGCACATTCTTGAAGCGTTCCACCGCCACAACATCCAGACGGTTTTTGGTTACCCGGGTGGCTGCATCATGCCGCTATACGATGCTCTGGTGGATGATGTGCGCGTGGAGCATGTGCTGTGCCGCCACGAACAAGGCTGTGCCCTGGCCGCCGACGGCTATGCCCGTGCCAGTGGCAGGTTGGGGGTTTGCATTGCAACATCCGGCCCCGGCGCTACCAACCTGATTACCGGCGTTGCCAACGCGCACCGGGATTCCATTCCCATGCTGGTCATTACCGGCCAGGTTCCCTCCGGGCTGATTGGCACCGATGCCTTTCAGGAAACCGATGTTCTCGGGATGACCCTGGGTATCGTAAAGCACAGCTATCTGGTTGAGAGTGCGCACGAACTACCCGCCATTCTGGAAGAAGCCATGGAGCTGGCTCAAAGCGGGCGACCGGGACCGGTTTGGATTGATATCCCCAAGGATGTATTGCTTGCCGAAACTACCTTTGTGCCTATCACTGATTCGGCACAGCCGGCAGCTGTCTGCCCTGACTTGGCGAGCACGATAGCCTTGCTGCGCGCGGCCCGGAAACCACTGCTTTACAGCGGCGGAGGCATTAGCCTGGCTCACGCAGAAGACAGCTTCCGGGAGTTTGCTGAGTGCTCAGTGCTGCCTGCGGTTGTGACTCTCAAGGGTATCGGAAACCCCGGTAAATACAGCGCTCAAAACCTTGGCATGCTGGGCATGCATGGCTCCCGCGCCGCCAACCGGGCGGTAGACGAGTGCGACCTTCTGCTGGTTATCGGTGCCCGCCTGGATGACCGAGCCACCGGCAAGCTGGACGGCTTCGCGCCCAACGCGCGCCTGATTCACATTGACGTCGACGCCGCCGAAATCAACAAACTCCGGAGCGCGGAACTCGCAGTTCGCGGCGACCTGAACGCTATTCTCGGCGAGTTGACTCGATCGCTCAGAGAAACACCTCTGGCGATCAACGAATGGCGGAAGCAATGCCAGACCTGGCGCACGACGGGCGGATTTCAGGCGGCAGACAACGAAGAGCCACTGGCCCCTATTACCGGCCCCGCGTTCATCCGCCAGCTTTCCCGGATTGCCCCGGATGACACGATTATTGCGTGCGACGTCGGCCAGCATCAGATGTGGGTTGCCCAGCACTACCAGTTTGATCACCCGCGGCATCACCTTACCAGCGGCGGCCTTGGCACCATGGGCTTTGGCTTGCCGGCAGCTATCGGCGCCCAGTTTGCCAACCGCCAAAGCACCGTTCTGAATGTGACCGGCGACGGCTCCTTCATGATGAACGCGCAGGAGCTGGCCACCATTAGCAGGTACAACCTGCCATTGAAGCTGATCATCATGGATAACCAGTGCCTGGGCATGGTGCGCCAGCAACAGGAGCTTTTCTACAACAACCGGGAAAGCCAGATTAACCTCGATGACAACCCAGATTTTGTCGCCATGGCCCGGGCGTTCGACATCCCTGCCCTTAAAATTGAGCGCACCGATCAGGTTCGGCGGGGAATTGAAACCATACTCGCCTATAGTGGCCCGATGCTGCTACATGTAGCCATTGCCCGGGAAGAAAACGTCTGGCCGATTGTAAAGCCGGGCGGAAGTAACAACGAGATGATTGATGAAACCCGCCGCTCTGCCGCGGATAAAAAGGAGAAGGTTGCATGACCATTGAGAGCAGCAGCAAAGCACCCAGCTATACGATTACCTGTCGGATGAACCACGAAGCGGCCGCGCTCGAGCGCCTGTGCCAGGTGGTTCGTATTCGCGGTTTCCGGATCGCAAAAATGGCGGTGGAGAGTTCCGTGGAGAATGCGGAAGAGACACTCGATATTGCCCTGACCATTCAGGGCTCCCGGCCGGTCGCCATGCTTCAATCGCAACTGGAAAAGCTGCACACTGTGGTGGAGGTTATACTGACCACTCCAGCCATGGCGCCTGCAGTAGGCCGCACAGCCTGAAAAACCAGGACGAAGACAGGGAAATCCCGTGATGCTCCGCAACACCTGGCAGCGCTATCCATTATTCGTCATCGTACTGGCGCAGCTTTGTGGAACCTCGCTCTGGTTCAGCATCAACGGTGTCTGGCTGTCCATCTCCCGGGAGCTGGGGCTTTCTGAATCAGATCTCGGGCAACTGACGCTCACAGTGCAGGCCGGCTTCATCGTTGGCACTCTGGGCATTGCTATAACCGGCCTGGCCGACCGGTTCCGTGCCAGTTACATTTTTGCATTCTCCAGTGTGCTTGGTGCTCTGATGAACGCTGGTTTCGTAATCACCGCAGCCTTGCCCCCGTTTGACCTCGTCATGCGCTTTCTGACGGGCCTTTGCCTTGCCGGAATTTATCCTTTGGGGATGAAAATGGTCATTGGATGGACGCCTAAACACACAGGCACCGCACTGGCCTGGCTGGTTGGAATGCTGACGCTTGGTACCGCCATGCCTCACTTGCTGCGCGGCGCAACACTGGGGCTGCCCTGGCAGTGGCCTTTACTGGGCTCTTCTGCACTGGCTCTTTTGGGTGGCATGATGGTTCTACTTTTGGGTGATGGCCCTCACCTGCCCATAAGCACAGCAAAAACCCGATTGCGAACTGGGCTCGCCGGGCTCAAATCTCCCAGATTTCGGGCTGTGGCAGGTGGCTACTTTGGCCATTGCTGGGAGCTTTATGCTTTCTGGACGCTAACACCGCTCCTGATCACACGGGAAGTGCTTCGAATGCAGGCAGCACCAGCCCTGATTCCTCTGCTTTCATTCACCGTGATCGGAGTGGGGTTTTTGGGTTGCGTCGGAGGCGGCCGACTCAGTCAAAGGTTTGGGAGCCAATGGGTCGCAAACCGGGCCTTGGCCATATCGGGAATGATCTGCCTGGCTTACCCTTTTCTTCCCTGGGCACCACCCGGAGCTTTACTGATGTTGCTGATGCTATGGGGTATTACTGTCATTGCCGACTCACCGCAGTTTTCCGCACTAGCGGCTTCTGCCGCACCCCGGGAATTCGTTGGGGCGTCACTGGCTGTGATGAACGCCATAGGTTTCGCGCTGACCATACCGGCAATCTGGATCACCAGTAATCTTTGGGAGTCCCAGGGCACCTGGGTGACACTCTGGCTATTGCCCGGCCCGGTTCTGGGACTCTGGTCGATGCGCCGGCTCAACACCCAGGAATGCCAGAGCCGGCCCCGATGCTGACCGTGTCAGATCAGCTCAATAGCGATCGCAGTTGCCTCACCACCGCCGATGCAAAGGGAGGCCACTCCGCGCTTCAATCCTTTCTGTTTCAGGGCATTGATGAGTGTCACCAGAATCCGCGAGCCAGATGAGCCAATGGGGTGCCCGAGAGCACAGGCGCCACCATAAACGTTGACCTTTTCAGCCGGCAGTTTTAACTCATTGATCGCCAGCAGACTGACAACCGCAAAGGCTTCGTTGATCTCAAACAGATCCACATCGTCCTTGCTCCAGCCTGCCTTCTTCAGCACCTTTTCGATAGCATCGATGGGCGCCAACGTGAACTCGGCCGGCAAACGTGCGTGCGTCGCATGCGCCACAATGCGGGCCTGGGGAGTCAGGCCCCGGGCTTTGGCTTCAGCCGCAGAAGCGAGCACCAGAGCAGAAGCACCGTCACTGATGGAGCTGGAGTTGGCGGCGGTTACCGAGCCATCTTTGGCAAAAGCGGGCTTGAGTGTAGGTATTTTGTCCGGTCTGGCGTTACCGGGCTGTTCATCAGTATCCACCAGGGTTTCGCCACCACGGCCGGCAACGGTCACCGCCGTAATTTCGGGCTTGAACCAGCCGCTCTCAATAGCCGCTAGTGATTTATTCAGTGAGCCGATAGCAAACTCGTCCATCGCTTCCCGGGTGATTTTGTATTGATCGGCCGAACGCTGTGCAAACACACCCATGAGACCGCCTTCGTAAGCATCCTCCAGGCCGTCGAGGAACATGCTGTCCATCACCTGTGCGTGGCCCATGCGCATGCCGCCGCGAGCTTTTGGTAACAGGTAAGGCGCCTGGCTCATGTTCTCCATTCCACCAGCAATCATAATGCTGTTGGTGCCAGCCTTGATCTGATCGTGAGCCAGAATAACCGCCTGCATTCCGGAACCACACATCTTGTTCACGGTCGTGCAGCCTGAACTGTCCGGAATACCGGAAGCGCGGGACGCCTGACGCGCCGGAGCCTGGCCCAGGCCGGCCGGTAACACACAACCCATGATCACTTCCTGGATGTCTGCCGGTTGCAGACCACTGCGTTCAATGGCTGCCTTGATGGAAATGGCACCCAACTCCGGAGAGCGTACGGAACTCAGGGAGCCCATCATGCCGCCCATGGGAGTGCGAGCCGAACCCGCAATCACAACGCTGTTATCGCTCATATTCAAACCTCATTGATTTCAGACTCTACCCAGAACGGAGCGGGCAATGATTTCTTTCATGACTTCCGACGTACCGCCATAGATGCGCTGAACACGGGCATCCATAAAGGCACGGGAAATGGGGTATTCCGTGGTGTAGCCATAGCCGCCAAACAGTTGCAGGCAGCCATCTGCCACGCGGCACTGCATTTCGGTCGCGCTGTACTTGGCCATGGACGCCGTAGGCGCATCCAGTTCGCCGGCTTCGTATTGGCTTATACACTGGGCCACAAACGCCTTGTTAACCTGGTACTCGGTTTCCATGCGGGCAATTTCAAAGCGGGTATTCTGGATCTGCGCCAACTTCTGCCCGAACAACACCCTTTCCTGGGTGTAGGCTATGGTCAGGTCCAGTGCACCTCTTGCAGCCGCTACGCCCAGCGCGCCGATGACCAGCCGCTCACGCGGCAATTCCTGCATCAGGTAAACAAAGCCTTTGCCCTCCTCACCCACAAGAGCCGATGCCGGTACACGCATATCGGAAAAGAACAGCTCGGAGGTATCGCCGCTGTGCTGGCCTATCTTGTCAAGATTCCGCCCCTTGCTATAACCTGGCAGGCTCGTGTCCACCAGAAACAGACTAATGCCTTTGGCGCCCGCAGAGGGGTCGGTTTTCGCCGCAACAATCACCATATCGGCATGTTGGCCATTGGTGATAAAGGTTTTTGAGCCGTTCAGGATATAGTCGTCGCCATCCCGAACCGCGCTGGTGCGCATAGCCTGCAGATCACTGCCGGCACCCGGCTCGGTCATGGCGATGGCGCCAACCACTTCACCAGACACCATTTTCGGCAGCCACTGCTGCTTCTGGGTATCGTTACCCAGATGGCTGATATAGGGAGCCACAATGTCCGAATGCACCATCACGTTGGTCGAAAGCGCACCAAACCCCATGCGAGCCAGCTCCTCACCGACAACCACGGAGTACTGAAACGGAGCCTCACACCCGCCGCAATCTTCAGGAATATCCACACATAACATGCCGGCATCGCCGAGCGTGTTCCAGAGCTCACGGGGTACAAGGCCTGCTTTCTCCCAAGCCTCGTAATGCGGCGCGACTTCGGTCTCCAGAGCCTTTATGACAGACGCCCGGAACAGTGCGAGTTCTTCTTGATCCACAGTACTGGTCATTGCTCTCTCCGTTGCACTCGCCATTGCAGTCTCCTGCATGTGCTTGAATTCATTTAGGCGCCATACGCAAGGCACTGTCCAGCCGGATAGTTTCTCCGTTCAGGATCGGGTTGCGCACCATCTGATCCACCATCATGCCAAACTCCTCGGGCTTACCCAGACGCTTGGGAAACGGCAGCGTTGCCGCCAGGCTATCCTGCACTTCTTGCGGCATGCCGGACATCATCGGTGTCATGAACAGCCCCGGTGCGATGGTATTCACGCGGATGCCTTCGCGGGCCAGCTCCCGAGCCGACTGTATCGTCAGGGCAACAACACCGCCCTTGGACGCACTGTAAGCCGCCTGCCCGATCTGCCCTTCGTATGCGGCTACCGAAGCGGTATTGATAATCACACCGCGCTCACCGTCTGCATTAGGTTCGCGCTGCGCCATCTCAGCGGCTGCAAGTCTCAGAATGTTGAAGGTTCCGATCAGGTTGACCTGGATTACCTTGCTGAAGCTCTCCAGCGGCATAACGCCGTTTCGGCCCAGAATCTTGGCCGCCGGGCCAATACCCGCGCAGCTAACCGCAATACCACAGGGGCCATGGGCTTCACGGGCTTTAGCCATCGCTGCTTCCGCGCTTTCGGACGAGCTCACATCGCAGTGCACGAAGATTCCGCCAATATCCGCAGCAACTTTCTCGCCCTGCTCTTTCTGCAGATCGAAGATGGCAACTTTACACCCGGCTGCGGCCAGTGCCCGAGCTGCGCCTTCGCCAAGCCCGGATGCACCACCTGTAACAATGGCCGGTACCTTGTTGAATTCCATCGTCTTCTCCCTTTGCATCAAATGTTGTCGGCTGAATCGGAAACAGAACAACCTTTACGTTAACGTAAACTTTATCCAATTTAGCCGTAAAAAGAAATCTGTATGTCAGCTCAGCTGATGCTTTCAACAATCAGAGCAATGCCTTGGCCACCACCAATACACATGGTAATCAGGCCATAGCGGCCACCTGTGCGTTCAAGCTCTGCGAGGGTTTTAATGATGAGAATAGAGCCGGTCGCCCCTACCGGGTGGCCCATTGCGACAGCGCCGCCGTTCGGGTTCACCTTGTCTGCCGGCAAGCCAAGCTCCTTGCTGACCGCAAGCGCCTGAGCCGCAAAGGCCTCGTTGGATTCAATCACATCCAGATCGGCCACGCTGAGGCCGGTCTTCTCCAGCACCCGACGCACAGCCGGAATCGGGCCCAGCCCCATTACATTGGGGTCCACACCTGCAAAAGCGTAACCTACGATGCGTGCACGAGCTTTCAGGCCGCGCTTTTCTGCTTCCGCAGCGCTGGTGAGTACCATGGCGGCGGCACCGTCGTTAATGCCGGAAGCGTTGCCCGGCGTGACTATGCCATCTTTGGTAAAGGCCGGCTTCAGGCTAGCAAGGCTTTCTGCTGTGGTGCCGGCACGCACATGCTCGTCCTGCTCGAAGGTGAACTCCTTGCGGCCCTGCTTTACGGTTACCGGTACAATCTGCTCTTTAAAGTAGCCACTCTCAATGGCGTGACTCGCCCGGCGATGGCTTTCCGCCGAGAATGTATCCAGGTCTTCACGACTAAGGCCATACTTTTCTGCAATACGTTCAGCCGTCATGCCCATGTGGCCACTGCCAAACGGATCGCTGAGCGTACCCAGAGTCATATCAACCACTTTACCGTCACCCATCCGCAGGCCTTTGCGGACGTTAGGCAGTACATAGGCGCCCTGGCTCATGCTCTCGGCGCCACCGGCCAGAGCAATCTGGCTGTCACCCATAATGATCATCTGCGCGACACTGATAACCGACTGCACCCCGGAACCACAGAGACGATTCACGTTGAATGCCGCAGAACCTTTCTGCAGGCCGGCATTGAGGCCAATATGACGCGCTACGTATGCATCTGCCGGGCCAGTCGGGATAATATGGCCGAAAACGGAATGGTCGATGTTTTCGGCGGGCACACCTGAGCGCGTGATAGCCTCCTTTGCCGCACAGGTACCCAGCTCGGCCGGACCCATTGAGCTCAGGCTGCCGCCAAAGCCACCAATGGCGGTACGCGCGCCGTCGAGAATTACAACATCGGTCAGTTTCATCGTTTATTTCCTTAAGTTTCAGATCAGCAAAAGTCCGGAGAACGAATAATCTATTTGCCCAGCATGGAACGGGCAATCACTTCTTTCATGATTTCAGACGTGCCGGCATAGATTGTCTGTACCCTGGCATCAACAAAAAATCGCGACACGGGGTACTCAATGGTATAACCGTAGCCGCCAAACAACTGCAGACACTCGTTGGCGATATCACACTGCATTTCGGTGAGCATCAGTTTCAGAATGGCAGCGTCTGTTGGCCCCATTTCGCCTTTGAGATATTTAGCAATGCACTGATTCAGATAGGCTTTCGCCATCTCCAGCCGCGCCCGGGCTTCTGCAAGTTTAAACCGGGTATTCTGAAAATCAGCAATCCTCTGGCCAAAGGCCTGGCGTTGCTGCACATAATCCAGAGTGATCGCCAGCACACCCTCGGTCGCCCCCACCGCCTGCGCACCCACGCCCAGCCGCTCCCGGGGCAGCTCCTGCATCAGGTAAGCGAATCCTCGCCCTTCTGCCCCCAGCAGCGCATCGTGTGGAACCACAAGATCCGAGAAGAACAGCTCGGCGGTATCGCTGGCGTGCTGCCCGATTTTACGGATACCTTTGCCCCGGGAAAACCCGGGCAGACTGGCATCAACCAGAAACAAGGATACGCCCTTGGCGCCGGCCCCGGGATCGGTTTTTGCACACACAATTACCAGTTCTGCCTGCAAGCCGTTGGTGATAAACACTTTAGCGCCGTTGATCACATAGCCTTTATCGGTGCGCTGGGCCGTGGTGCGCATAGCGGCCAGATCACTACCGGCACCCGGCTCCGTCATGGCAATCGCACTGAGCACGCTACCACTGATCATATCCGGCAAGTACCGCTGTTTCTGGGCTTCAGAGCCAAGATGCAGAATATAGGGCATCACAATATTGGCGTGGATATTGTACCCGGAGGCCAAGCCACCAAAGCCCTTGCGGGCCATCTCCTCAATTGCCAGTTGCGAGATTTCAAAACTCGCTGCCGCCCCGCCGTATTGTTCCGGCATATCAATACCGAGCATTCCCGCCTGTCCCAGGGTATGCCACAGCTCACGCGGGGTGGCGGCTTCCTCCTCCCATTGCTCATAGAAGGGCGTGATTTCCTTATCGAGAACCCGGTTGATCATGGAGTGAAACAGCTCGATATCTTCTTGATGTCCGGACATACATAACCCCCTACATAACCCTTACATAACACCGTTGTTGATCTGATAAATCAGGCAGCCGCCTATTTAAAGGGTTATCCTGTTCACCGAGAATGGCCGTACAAGCCGAAATAATTGACACATTACGCACCAGAACCGTCATAGACATGCGCGACTCCCAGCCCAGACCCCATATTGCAAACCACTATCTTCAAGCATCTATTCGCGGTGCTGAACGACAGGGGTTTCAGCGCGACACACTGCTGGCCAGCGCTGGCGTGCCGGCGGCATGGCTTAACAAGCCTGATCATCCGATCACCGAAGAACAGCTCACTCTGGTTATAAAAAGTGTATGGAGAGCAACACGCGACGAGTTCCTGGGGCTATCCACCAGCCGCTGCAAGAACGGCACCTTCGCTCTGATGACAGATTACTGCCTCGGCTCTGCGACGCTCGGTGCCGTGCTGAGAAAAAGCGCGCGCTTTTTCAGCATCGCCTGCGACAACATCGACATTGGCCTGGGTGAAAATAACCGCCACAAGCTGGTGTTTTTCCGCCTGAGCCTTAAAGAGGCCAGCCAGGATACTGACCACATGCTGCAGGAGTTCCTGCTGCTTATGTGGCAAAGGTTCGCATGCTGGCTGGTGGACCAGCAGATTCCGTTTGCAACCACGCAGTTCAGTTATCCGCCGCCGCCTCACGTTGCCGAATACCGGGCCATGTTCCCAACCGAGTTGCAGTTTGATGAATCTGTCTGCGGTTTTTATCTGCACGAAAAATACCTGCAGCTGCCCATTACCCGCAGTGAAACGGAACTGGCAGTTTTCCTGAAAGAAGCGCCTGCCTATATCCTGCGCCGCCCGGATCACGACGACAGCCTACGCAACCGGGTTCGCACCCTACTTGCCCAGCAAAGCCTCAAAGATATGCCAAGCCTGGATGAGATTGCGCAACTGTTGCACATGACACCCAGAAGCATCGGGCGGAAACTGCAAGAAGAAGGCACCTCCCTGCGCAATATCAAAACGTCTTTGCGGCGGGAGTATGCGACAAAGCTCATGAGCACGGAAAACCTCAGCGTTGCCGACGTCAGCGAGCGTGTTGGCTTTTCAGAAACCGCCTCGTTTTGCCGAGCCTTCAAGCGCTGGACCGGGAAGCCCCCTTCACAGTGGCCAGGGTAATCAGCCGGTTATAAACACCTCGCTGTCCAATTGGGTCAATTTTTTCGACCTGACCGATCATTCCCGCAGGGTCCGTTCCTCTGAGTTAATGCCGCCACGCACGAAATAACAACAGTTAAAGGGGTATATGCATGAACAACTCCCGTACATCCGCTTCTTCCTCCGTATCGGCGGATATCCAGCGGGCTCTGCGCAACACCATCGGAGACGCCATTGCCCGCTCGGCGAGCACCCACGGCAGCCGTACTGCACTGGTTTTTGACGACCGCACCTGGACGTTCTCAGAGATTCATGCAGCCTCGAACCGGCTGGCCCACCGTCTGATCGCGCTGGGGCTTGAAAAAGGTGCCCGTGTTGGTGCCTATGGCAAAAACTCGGATGCTTACGTTCTGCTATGGCTCGCCTGCACAAAAGCCGGGCTGATTCATGTCCCACTCAACTACGCCCTGACTGGCCACGAGCTTACCTACGCACTCAACCAGTCTGGCTGCAAGGCCCTGTTTTCCGACCTGGATCTGCAGCCTCAGGTCGATGCGATCCGGGACGCAACAGAAGTTGCCATTCACGGCAGTATCTATGGCAGCAGTGCTCTTGGCGGCGAAAGCCCGGATGCACTGCAATTCGCGCTGGAGGCCGGCAAAGACTCAGCGCCGGAACTGGAGCTCTCCGACACAGACGTGGTGCAGATTCTCTATACCTCAGGCACCACCTCCGACCCCAAAGGCGCCATGCATACGCATCGTTCACTGATGACGCATTATGCCGCCTGCCAATACCACCTGGATATTCGGTCCAGCGACCGATCACTCGCTGCGTTACCGCTATACCACTCCGCCCAGATGCATGTGTTCACCATGCCCATGCTGTTGAGCGGCGGGTACAGCCGAATGATCAATACGCCTACACCCGACGCAATTCTCGGACTGCTGGCCAGCGATCAGCTAAATGCTTTTTTTGCGCCACCTACCGTGTGGATTGCACTGCTGCACCACCCGGAATTCAACCCTGACAAACTGCAACACATGGACAAGCTCTACTACGGCGCATCCATCATGCCTGTCCAAGTAGTGAAAGAGCTTGGCGATAAACTGCCCGGCGCCGGCCTTTACAACTGCTATGGCCAAAGCGAAATCGCACCGCTGGCAACCGTTCTGTTACCGGAAGAACACGCCGACCGACCTTCTTCTGCCGGCCGCCCCATGCAAACCGTTATGACCCGCATTGTGGACCCGATTACCAGCAAAGACTGCAAGCCCGGGGAGCAAGGGGAACTGGTTCACCGCTCACCGCAGCTGATGGTGGGTTACTGGGCCAAACCGGAGGCCACCAAAGAAGCATTCAAAGACGGCTGGTTCCATTCCGGCGACCTGGGTTACCAGGACGAAGAGGGCTACATTTACATTGTTGATCGCATCAAGGATGTGGTGAACACCGGCGGAGTGCTGGTCGCCAGCCGCGACGTGGAAGAAGCCCTTTACCTACACGAATCCGTTGCGGAAGTCGCGGTTATCGGTGTGCCGGATGAAAAGTGGATTGAAGCCATCTGTGCCGTGGTGGTTGTCAAAGAAGGTTACCCGGAAGATGCGGAAGCTTTGATGAGCCACGCACGCACCAGACTGGCGAGCTTCAAGCTACCAAAGCACATCCACTTTGCAGAGACCCTGCCCAAGAACACCGCAGGTAAACTGCTGAAACGAAAGCTCAGAGAAGAACTCGCGTAAACCTCTCCCCTGCCCGGCCCATGCCGCATCTTTGCGGATGAGCCGTGCAACCTGGATTCACCACCCGCTTCCCTGCAGGCCCTGTCCAGCAACCCGATGGCTTCTGCTACAATCCATCGCAACCTAACAAACAGCCTGGTTTATTTCCTTTCGGGTGTTCACAGCCGTCGATTTTCCCTCTGAAAATACTTTACGTTTACGTAAACTTTATCTAACCTTACTTAAAAAAGGATATCGCCATGATCGAAAAGAGAACGTTCAGTATCAGCGAGCTCTCCACTGAGTTTGATGTCACGACCCGTAGCATTCGCTTCTACGAAGATCAGGGCCTGCTGAAGCCGGCACGGCGCGGGCAGACGCGAATCTTCAGCACCAAAGACAAGGTGCGTCTGAAGTTAATCCTCCGGGGTAAGCGTATGGGCTTTTCGCTCGCTGAAACGAAAGAGCTTTTCGATCTGTGGGACGAAACACCAACCGGTAACGAAAAGCAGCTACTGAAAATGCTAACCATTCTGAGCAACAAGCGCGTTCAGATGGAACAGCAGAAAAGCGACATAGCCATGGCAGAAATGGAAATCGACATGGCAGAGTCACGGTGTCAGGAAGCTCTCTCTGAATTGAAAAAAACGAAAAAACACCAGGCCCCGGCCAATGACGAACCCAGAAGTGTTGCTGAGCAGAACTGACAGCAACTAACGCCTGACCCGGCAAGCCGTTTTAACACACATATCTGGCAGAACAAAAGGCAACCAATCATGAAATCACAGTACTCGGAACTCAACTTCGGCCTTGGCGAAACCCTCGATATGCTGCGCGAGCAGGTCAACGGTTTTGCCACTACCGAGATCGCGCCCCGCGCCGAAGAAATCGACCGTAGTAACGAGTTCCCCATGGACCTGTGGAAGAAGTTCGGCGATATGGGCCTGCTGGGCATTACCGTGGATGAGGCCTATGGCGGCTCTGGCATGGGTTACCTGGCACACGTGATTGCAGTGGAAGAAATCAGCCGTGCATCCGCTTCTGTCGGTTTGTCCTATGGCGCTCACTCCAATCTCTGCGTAAACCAGATTCACCGGAACGGAACCGAAGAGCAGAAGCAAAAATACCTGCCAAAACTCGTCAGCGGCGAACACATCGGTGCCCTGGCCATGTCCGAGCCTAATGCAGGCTCTGACGTTATTTCCATGAAGCTGAGCGCCAAAGACGCCGGTGACCACTACGTGCTGAACGGCAATAAAATGTGGATCACCAACGGCCCCGATGCCCACGTTTACGTTATCTACGCCAAAACCGACGTGAAGGCCGGCTCAAAAGGCATCTCCGCCTTCATCGTAGAACGCGACTGCGAAGGCTTCAGCCGACACCAGAAGCTGGACAAGCTCGGCATGCGCGGCTCCAACACCTGTGAGCTGGTATTCCAGGACTGCAAAGTACCCAAGGAAAATATGCTCGGCCAGCTCGGCGGCGGTGCCCGCGTGCTCATGAGTGGCCTCGACTACGAACGCCTCGTCCTTGCCGGCGGCCCGCTGGGCATCATGCAGGCAGCTATGGACGTTGTGGTTCCTTACATCCGCGAGCGCAAACAGTTCGGCCAAGCCATTGGCGAATTTGAACTGGTTCAGGGCAAGGTGGCGGATATGTACACCTTTATGAACACCGCCAAGTCCTACGTTTACATGGTGGCCCAATCCGCCGACCGCGGCGAAACCACCCGCAAAGACTCCGCCGGCGCGATCCTCTACTCCGCCGAAATGGCGACGAAGCTGGCCCTGGACGCCATCCAGCTTCTTGGCGGTAACGGCTACATCAACGACTACCCTACGGGCCGATTACTGCGTGATGCCAAGCTTTATGAAATCGGTGCAGGTACATCCGAAATCCGGCGCATGCTGATCGGTCGAGAACTGTTCCTGAACAAGTAATGGGTACTCGGCACTAATAAGTCGGGTAAATGTACCAAGTACAACAAGGGGGTGGCGGTCTGGCTTTCCGGGAATGTCGTAGGCCATGGACGGCCGGAGACAAGCGCACAGGGATGTGCTCATAGCGGTTCCCGGAAAGCCAGATCGTCACTCCCGATGCACGGACCAGAAGCCCCATGACGATACTCCAAAGCAAAATAAACCCCCGGTCTGAAGAGTTTCAGGCCAAACAGGCCTCCATGGCAGAAGCCGTCGCAGACCTGCGGGAAAAAGTCTCTACCATCCAGCAAGGTGGCGGCCCCTCCTACCAGGAACGCCACATCGCCCGTGGCAAACTCCTGCCCAGGGAACGCATCAACCGCCTGCTGGACGACGGCTCACCGTTTCTCGAAATCGGCCAGTTTGCTGCCTACAACGTTTACGATGAAGCCGTACCGGCAGCAGGTGTCATCGCCGGCGTAGGTCGCGTCTCTGGCACCGAATGCATGATCATCGCCAACGACGCCACAGTAAAAGGCGGCAGCTACTACCCGCTCACCGTCAAAAAACACCTGCGCGCCCAGGAAATCGCCCTGGAAAACCGCCTGCCCTGCATCTACCTGGTGGATTCCGGCGGCGCCAACCTGCCCCTGCAGGACGAGGTTTTCCCTGACCGTGATCACTTCGGCCGCATCTTCTACAACCAGGCCCGCATGTCCGCCGACGATATCCCCCAGATCGCCGTCGTCATGGGCCTTTGCACCGCCGGTGGCGCCTACGTGCCCGCCATGGCCGACGAATCCATCATCGTCCGCAACCAGGGCACCATCTTCCTGGCTGGCCCGCCGCTGGTAAAAGCCGCCACCGGTGAAGTCGTGACCGCAGAAGACCTGGGCGGTGCCGACGTACACTGCAAAACCTCCGGTGTTGCCGATCACTATGCTGAGAACGACGCTCACGCCCTGGAAATCGCCCGGCGTTGCGTCTCAAACCTCAATCGCCGCAAACCGGTCGACGTAGAGATCCGCAAACCCAAAGCGCCACTTTACGACACCAACGAAGTCTACGGCATCGTCGGCACCGACCTGCGCAAACAGTTCGACGTGCGAGACGTCATTGCACGCATCACCGACGGCTCCGAGTTTGACGAATTCAAACGTTACTACGGCCAGACCCTGGTGACCGGCTTTGCCCACATACACGGTTACCCTGTGGGCATCATCGCCAACAACGGCATCCTGTTCAGCGAGTCCGCCCAGAAAGGCGCGCACTTTATCGAACTTTGCTGCCAGCGCAATATCCCGCTGCTGTTCCTGCAAAACATTACCGGCTTCATGGTGGGCCAGAAGTACGAAGCCGAAGGCATCGCCAAGCACGGCGCCAAAATGGTTATGGCTGTCGCCTGCGCCAACGTACCAAAGATCACCGTATTGATCGGTGGCAGCTACGGAGCCGGCAACTATGGCATGTGTGGCCGGGCCTACAGCCCGGACTTCCTTTGGATGTGGCCAAATGCCCGCATCTCCGTAATGGGTGGGGAGCAGGCCGCCGGCGTAATGGCTCAGGTTCGTCGTGAGGGCATGGAACGCAAAGGCCAGGAATGGAGCGCGGAGGAAGAAGCTGCGTTCAAAAAGCCGATTACCGATACCTACGAGCATCAGGGCCACCCTTACTACGCCAGTGCCCGCCTGTGGGATGACGGTGTGATCGACCCGGCCCAGACCCGGGAAGTGGTTGCCCTCAGCCTCTCTGCCACCCTCAACCGACCGGCGAAGCCCACGCGCTTCGGCGTTTTCCGGATGTAATCGGGGAGAATAACCATGACAGACTCCAACGCTCAATCAGAACAGGCAGAACGGGAATCGGCAGTTCTGCTCAGGCGCCGAGCCCAGGGCGTGACCGAAGTCGTCCTGAACCGGCCGGACAAACGCAACGCCTTTGATGACGTGATCATCCAGCAACTGATCAGCGCGATAGCAGAGGTAGACGCCGACAGTGAAACGAAGGTGGTGATCCTGCGCTCCGAAGGCAAACATTTCTCTGCCGGTGCAGATCTTGGCTGGATGCGCCGCATGGCAGACAACGGCCACCAGGAAAACCTGGACGATGCTCGCCAACTTGCGCGTCTTATGGAATGCCTGAATCAGCTCAGAAAGCCGGTCATCGGCCTTGTTCAGGGTGCGGCCTACGGCGGTGCCGTTGGCCTGGCAGCCTGCTGCGACATTGTTATCGCAACGGAAAAATCCAGTTTCTGCCTGAGTGAGGTAAAACTGGGTCTGATTCCTGCGGTGATAAGCCCTTACGTTGTGCGCGCCATCGGCGAGCGCCAGGCCCGCCGCTTCTTTATTTCAGCGGAAGTGTTTAGCGCCCGGGATGCCGAGCAATTCGGCCTTGTGCATATCGTCTGCGACGATGTTGACGCCATGAACGCCCGTTGCAACGAGATACTGCAACAGCTTGGCCAGAATGGCCCGGAAGCCATGGAAGCCGCCAAGGGCCTGGTGTTTGCCGTCAGCCACAAGCCCATAAACAGCACTGTGATTGACGACACCGCGCACCGCATCGCTGATATCCGCGTAGGCAAAGAAGGTCAGGAAGGTCTCAGTGCGTTCCTGAACAAACGTCGCGCCAACTGGATTCCGGAGAGCAACTAACATGTTCAGCAAAATCCTCATTGCCAACCGGGGCGAAATCGCCTGCCGGATTATTCAGACCGCACATCGCATGGGTATCCGTTGCGTCGCGGTTTATTCCGATGCAGACGCCAACGCCCACCACGTAGCCATGGCAGACGAAGCTTTCCACATCGGCCCCGCACCCAGCTCAGAAAGCTACCTGCGCGGTGAAAAAATCATCGAAATCGCCAAGCAGAGCGGCGCCCAGGCTGTCCATCCTGGCTATGGTTTTCTTTCCGAGAACACCGGATTTGCCGAAGCCTGCGAAGCCAACAACCTGGTATTTATCGGGCCGCCCTCTTCGGCCATTGCGGCTATGGGCTCCAAGTCGGCCGCCAAAGCCATTATGGAGAAAGCCGGCGTACCTCTGGTACCTGGCTACCACGGCGACGATCAGTCTCCGGAAACTCTGCGCAAGGAAGCTGAAAAATGCGGCTTCCCTCTGCTACTGAAAGCGGTCGCCGGTGGCGGCGGCAAAGGCATGCGCGTTGTTGAGCACATGGGCGAGTTTGATGAGGCCCTCGCCGCTGCCAAGCGGGAAGCAAAGAACGCGTTTGGCAACCCGGACATGCTGATTGAGCGCTATCTCACCCAGCCGCGCCACGTCGAAATCCAGGTCTTCTGTGACCAGAGCGGCAACGGCGTGTATCTCGCGGAACGTGACTGCTCGGTTCAGCGCCGTCATCAGAAAGTTCTGGAAGAAGCCCCGGCGCCCGGGCTGAGTGAAGAAACCCGCAAAGCCATGGGCGACGCCGCTGTTAAAGCCGCACAGGCCATCAACTATGTGGGTGCTGGCACCGTAGAGTTTCTCTACGACGTCGATGGCTCATTCTTCTTTATGGAAATGAACACGCGCCTGCAGGTAGAGCATCCGGTTACCGAAATGGTGACCGGCCAGGATCTGGTGGAGTGGCAACTGAAAGTGGCCTGGGGCGAGCCCCTGCCGCTGGAACAGTCGCAAGTGAAAACCCGTGGTCATGCTTTGGAAGCCCGCATTTATGCCGAGGATCCAGACCAGGATTTCCTGCCCGCCACCGGCAACTTGCGTTACCTGAGCACGCCCGATGAAAGTGCCCATGTTCGCGTAGATACCGGCGTCATCGAAGGCGATGAAATCAGCATTCACTACGATCCGATGATTGCCAAACTGATCGTATGGGACGAAACCCGTGATCAGGCCATCAACCGCATGGTTCAGGCTTTGGAGCATTACCGGATCGCCGGCGTAAAAACCAACATCCGGTTCCTGCATGCCCTGGCCGATTCACAGCCGTTCCGGGAGGCCGACCTGACAACCGGCTTTATCGATACCCACCGGGACTTGCTGTTCCCGAAATCGAAACTGGACACTCACAAGGCGCTGGTACTGGCCGCCGGCTTTGTACTGGAAGAGCGCAAATCCACGGAATCCGTGAGCACAGACCCCTGGTCGCCATTCGGTCGCCGCAACAGCTGGCGCCTCAACTCGGAATACGCTCAGCCCCTGCAGCTGCAGGTGGGTGACGAGATACACGAACTGAAAATCCTGGAAAAAGACGACCGCTATCAGGTGTTCGTGAATGACAGCGTATACAGCCTCACAGCAAAGCTGGATGACGATTATCTTCAGGCGGTGGTCAATGGTCATCGGATCAGCATCCATGGCAACCTGCACAACGACCAGCTAGTGCTCTTCTACGAAGGTGACACCTTTAATTGCACGGTGTACCGGGAAAACTACGTTTCCGAAGACATGGCGCCCGAAGGCGGCCTTAACGCCCCCATGAACGGTGCTATTGTCGCGGTACAGGCCAAAGTGGGTGATGCGGTTACCGCTGGCCAGACATTGGTCATTATGGAAGCCATGAAAATGGAGCACGCCATCAAGGCACCTGCAGACGGTGTTGTCACTGAGATTTTCTTCTCCGAAGGCGAGCAGGTTTCGGAAGGCGCGGAACTGATTGCCATTGAAATCGCGAAAGAAAGCGCTGAGGAGGCGGGCTGATGGCCTTTCCCAAACAGGTTCGGCTGGTTGAGATGAGCCCCCGGGATGGCCTGCAAAACGAGGCAGGCCCGGTGATTGCCACAGACATCAAAACCGGGCTGATTGACCGGCTGGCCGATTGCGGGCTGACTCACATCGAGTCCGCCAGTTTCGTCTCGCCCAAGTGGGTGCCACAGATGGGCGACGCCGCTGAAGTGATGGCCGGTATCAAGCGCAAAGACGGTGTTCGCTATTCGGTTCTTACGCCTAACCTCAGAGGCTTTGAGAATGCCCTGGCGGCGGGCGTGGACGAAGTAGCGGTATTCGGTGCGGCTTCTGAATCCTTCAGCCAGAAAAACATAAACTGCTCCATCGCAGAAAGCCTGGAGCGCTTCCTGCCCGTGATGGAAGCAGCAAAAAAGAACAACATCCCGGTGCGCGGCTATGTTTCTACCGTGCTGGGGTGCCCCTATGAAGGCGATATTGCTCCGGAACAGGTGGCGAAGGTCGCCAAAGAGCTGGCCGACATGGGCTGCTATGAAATTTCTCTGGGCGACACCATTGGCGTAGGTACGCCGCTGAAAGCCAAACGCATGCTGGAAGCGGTGGCAAAGCACGTGCCCGTGGAGCGCTTGGCCGCTCATTTCCACGACACCTACGGACAGGCACTGGCCAATCTCTACGCAGTGCTGGAAGAAGGTGTGGCGGTTATTGATGCATCCGTCGCAGGCCTTGGCGGTTGCCCTTATGCCAAAGGCGCTTCCGGTAACGTCGCCACCGAAGACGTGCTTTACCTGCTCAACGGCCTGGGCATCAGTACCGGTGTGGATTTGAACAAACTGGTCGCCACCGGCGAGTGGATCTCCGGCCAGCTCAAACGACATAACGGCTCGAAAGTGGGCCAGGCTCTTCAACCCTAAGGATCTGACATGACCAATAACAAAAATGTTGTCGCCCTGGACCTTCCTGTTCCCAATATGGAAGATCTGCCCGAGGACGTCAAAAAGTACTTTGATATCTGCATGGAAAAGCTGGGGATGGTTCCCAATGTACTCACCGCCTTCAGCCAGAATCTGAAACAACTGAATGGCTTCACCAGCTTCTACAATGAACTGATGATGGGCGAAAGCGAGCTCAGTAAACTGGAGCGGGAGATGGTTGCCGTGGTGGTTTCCTCAGAAAACAAATGTTTCTACTGCCTCGTAGCCCACGGCGCAGCGGTACGCGTTATGAGCGGTGATCCGGCGCTGGGCGAGCACCTGGTAATGAATTACCGGTCGGCCAAACTGGATAAGCGCCAGCGCGCCATGCTTGATTTCGCATCCCACCTCACCCGCTCCCCGGCAACCGTTGCAGAAGACGAGGTGCAGGCGCTTCGAGATGTGGGCTTCAGCGACAGTGGAATCTGGGATCTGAGCAACATAATAGGCTTTTACAACATGTCCAACCGCGTAGCGATTGCCAGCGACATGCGGCCGAACCCTGAATACCACAGCCAGAGTCGTTAACCGACTTACAAAATCTCAGACCTCGACGACAAAAACAACCGGAGGCAGACAATGAACCAGACTCTTCCAAGCTACACCAGCGGTACCTCCAAAACACCACTGCTGGGCATGACCATCGGCGAAATGCTCGATCGCACCGCCGACAAGTATCCCGACACCGAAGCCCTGGTGTGTCTGCACCAGGACATTCGCTGGACCTATAAAGAATTTCTTGAAAAGGTCAATGAGGCAGCACGCGCTTTCCTCGCCATCGGTGTCAAGCGCGGCGATCGCGTGGGCATCTGGGCACCCAACCGCTATGAGTGGACGGTTACCCAGTTCGCCACCGCCAAGGTCGGCGCCATTCTCGTTAACATCAACCCGGCCTACGGCATGCACGAGCTGGAATATGCCATGAACCTGGCGGGCATCAGCGTACTGGTTACCGCAGACAGTTTTAAAGCCTCTGACTACCGTAAAACGCTCTATGACCTGGCGCCCGAACTGAAAGCCGGCACACCGGGCAAGATAAAGGCCCAGCGGCTTTCTGATCTGCGCGCGGTGATCAACCTCGATACGGAAAAGCACGCCGGTATGTGGAGCTGGAACGAGTTCACCGGCTTTGCGGGTGATGTCAGCCAAGAGGAAGTGGACAAGGTTCAGAGTCAGCTGCAGTTCGACGACCCCATCAATATTCAGTTTACCTCGGGCACTACCGGCAGCCCCAAAGGCGCCACCCTCACCCACCACAACATTCTGAACAACGGATTCTTTGTGGGTGAAAGTCAGGTTCTGACCGAGAAAGACCGTCTGGTTATTCCGGTGCCCCTTTACCACTGCTTCGGCATGGTGATGGGCAACCTCGGCTGCATCACCCACGGCTCCACCATGATCTACCCGGGTGAAGGTTTTGAACCCAAGGCCGTACTGCAGGCGGTTCACCAGGAAAAGGCTACAGCCCTCTACGGCGTGCCCACCATGTTCATCGCAGAACTGGCCGAACCGGAGTTTGAGTCCTACGATCTATCAACTCTGCGCACCGGCATCATGGCAGGTTCCATATGCCCTGCAGAGGTGATGAAAAAGGTCAACGGCAAGATGAACATGAAAGAGGTTCAGATCGCCTATGGCATGACCGAGACAAGCCCGGTGTCCACCCAGACCAGCTCCCTCGATCCGTTCGAGAAGCAGGTAACCACTGTGGGCCGCACTCAGCCGCACCTGGAAACCAAAATCGTCGACCCGGCAACCGGCAACGTCCTGCCCCGTGGCGAGATCGGTGAGCTGTGCACCCGTGGTTACAGCGTGATGCTGAAGTATTGGAACAATGAAGAAAAAACCCGCGAAGCGATCGACTCCGCCGGCTGGATGCATACCGAGGACCTGGCTACGATGGATGAAGAAGGTTATGTCCAGATTGTCGGCCGCATCAAGGATATGGTGATTCGTGGCGGTGAAAACATCTACCCGAAAGAGGTCGAGGAATTCCTTTACACCCACCCTTCCATTGAGGAAGTGCAGGTAACCGGTGTTCCCGACGACAAGTACGGTGAAGAGCTGGTCGCCTGGATCAAACTGCGGCCCGACGCAGCCCCGGTTGATGCCGACGGCCTGATGGCCTTCTGCAAGGGCAAGATTGCCCACTTCAAGATTCCCCGGAACTACAAATTCGTGGATGAGTTCCCGATGACGGTTACCGGCAAGATCCAGAAGTTCAAGATGCGGGAAATCTCCATTGAGGAAATGGGGCTGAGGTAAAATCCTGACCATCTGAGCCCCGGTACTCCCGGGGTCTTTTTTTCGGGCCGAACCCATATTGACCAAGGACATACTCATCCTATGAGCAGCCCCAAACCCAGCACTATTCGTGTCGGCCGCCGCTATCGCGCCAACCGCCTGGACGGCCCCTACGACGCCATCATCATCGGCTCCGGCATTGGCGGCCTGACTGCTGCAGCGTGCATGAGCAAGATGGGGAAAAAGGTTCTAGTCCTTGAGCAGCACTACACCGCAGGCGGATTTACGCACAGCTACGACCGTAACGGCTATGAGTGGGATGTCGGTGTGCACTACATCGGCGACATGGGGGCAGACCATACCATGGGCAAGCGGCTGTTCGATCACATCACCGACGGCCAGCTGCACTGGGCGCCGATGGACGCTCATTACGACCGTATATTCCTGGGCGACAAACACGTGGATCTGGTTGCCGGCCCGGACGCCTTCCGCGCAGAACTGATCAAGGCTTTCCCGGAAGAAGAAAGCGCGATCGATACCTATCTGGATTACCTGCGCAAGGTATCCAGGGCCATGCCGGGCATTGTTCTGGGCAAAGTTCTGCCGGATCTGGCCGCCGGCCCGCTAAGCATGCTCAACAAACGCCGGGCTCCGGACTTTCTCAACAAAACCACCCGTGAGGTGCTGGAGAGCATTACCAGCAACCAGGAACTGATTGCCGTGCTCACCGGCCAGTGGGGCGACAACGGCCTGCCGCCGGCGGAATCCAGCTTCATCATTCACTCACTGATCGCTCGCCATTACCTGCATGGTGGCTACTACCCTATCGGCGGTGCTTCCGAAATGGCTAAGACCATCATCCCGGTGGTTCAGCAAGGCGGCGGTGAAGTCTTCACCTACGCCGACGTTACCAGCATCCTGATCGAGAAAGGTAAAGCCGTGGGCGTTCGCATGTCCGACGGTGCGGAGATACGCTCGCCACTGGTCATCAGCAACGCCGGCGTATTCAACACCTTCAACACACTGCTGCCGAAAGACGCACCCAACTGGGACTACTACCAGGGCAAGCTGACAACCGTTAAGCGCTCCATGGCCAGCAACTGCCTGTATATCGGCCTGCAGGATACCGCTGAGAACTTGGGTCTACCGAAAACCAACTACTGGATTTACCCCGGCCCGAATTACGAAAAGCAGGTACAGGACTTCATGGAAGACCCGGAGGCCAACGATATACCGCTGACTTATATTTCGTTCCCTTCCGCCAAAGATCCCAGCTTTTCCGAGCGCTACCCTGGCCGCGCCACCATTGAGATCGTGGCCCCTGGCCCGTTTGAGTGGTACGAAGCATGGGCGGACAAAACCTGGGGCAAGCGCGGTGACGATTACGAAGCCAAAAAAGAAGAATACGCCCAACGCCTGCTTGCGAAGCTGTACGAGAAGTTCCCGCATCTGGAAGGCAAAGTGGATTACTACGAGCTATCCACCCCACTTTCCACCAACTACTTCTGCCGCTACAGCAAGGGTGAAATCTATGGCTTGGATCACACCCCTGACCGCTTCGAGCTGGACTGGCTGAAGCCCAAAACCCGCATACCCGGCCTGTACCTCACCGGCCAGGACATCATGACCTGCGGCGTGGTGGGCGCAATGCTCGGCGGCCTGCTGACGACTGTGGCCGTGAGCGGTTTCAAGGGGCTTCCGCTTGCGAAAAAAATGTTCGTGGGCTAGAAAACATCAGTGATCCCGGCGTCACTAAAGCAATGGTGACGTCAAAAGCTGAGAACGCCTTCTGAACATTTGAGGCTGTATGAAAACCATCGGATTAATTGGCGGAATGAGCTGGGAATCAACCCAGACCTATTACCGCCTCATCAACCAGAAAGTCCGGGAACAACTCGGTGGGCTCCACTCGGCCAGAATCGTTCTCTACAGTGTAGATTTTTCCGAGATTGAGGCTCTCCAGCATAAGGGCGACTGGGGCGGAACTGCGAAGATACTGATATCGGCTGCACAGTCCATTGAGGCCGGCGGAGCCGACTTTCTGCTGATTTGCACCAACACCATGCATAAAATCGCCCCGCAGATTGAGCAGGCTACCACTATGCCTCTGCTTCACATTGCCGAGGCCACCGCCAAGGTACTCATCAGAGACGGTATAACCTCGGTAGGGCTGCTTGGCACCCGATTCACCATGGAGCAGGCATTCTATCGAGAGCGTCTCGAAAAACAGGGCATCAAGGTCATCACTCCGGATGGTGGTGAGCGAGACGCTGTACACTGGATAATCTACGAAGAACTATGCCAGGGCATCATCAATCCTGATTCAAAAGCTACGTATCTTGATATCCTAGATTCACTGGCCGCGCGCGGAGCTCAGGCCGTTATTCTGGGGTGCACTGAGATCGGCTTGCTGATCCAAAGCTCCGATACGGATGTTGCGCTATACGACACGACAGAGATCCACGCAGCCCAGGCAGTTGAGCTTGCCTTGAGATAGAGAGCGGGTGGCGGAGCAACAACCTATCTTGATGCTTTTCATCAAAGCTTCCGGAACAGCAGAATCAGTGGGATCGCCAGCAGCGTCATCCATGCCATAAGCTGAAAATCGTTAAGATAACCAATGGCGGCTGCCTGCCGGCTGAGCTCACCATTGAGAATGGCAAGGGCCTGATCCGCGGAACCCAGGCCTCCCCCTTCTTCAAGCAGTCTCTGAACCGGATCGCGATAGTGCGTCAGCTGCTCACCCAGAACCGCATGATTGGTCTGGGTGCTCCGGGCGGCAAGCGCAACCATCACCGAAATACCGATGCTGCTGCCTATGTTCCTTATCAGACTGAACATGGACGTTCCCTCAGTGCGATAACGGGTCGCCAGTGTGGAGAACGTAATCGTGCTCAGCGGCACAAACACCAGGCCAAGGCCGGCGCCCTGAATCAGGCCGGTCTGGACCAGAGCCCAGGGGCTGATATCCAGATTGAATTGCGCCATCTGGAACAGAGAAACTGATACCAGCATAAGGCCGATGCCTATCAGCAAACGGGCATCCACGACGCTCAGCAGGCGGCCGACAACAATCATGGCAACCATACTGCCTATACCGCGGGGCGCCAGCACCTCGCCGGTAGTAATGACCGGGAAGCCCATCAGGTTCTGGAGAAACGGCGGCAGCAGCGCCAGAGTAGCCAGCAGTACCACGCCAACAATGAAGATAAACACCAGACCTAGAACAAGGTTGCGATCCTTGAACAGCCCTGGCTCCAGGAAGGGTTCCTTTGCGGTCATCATATGAGCGATAAACATGTACAGACACAGTGCTGCGACCAGTGATTCGATGATGATTTCCATGGAGGAGAACCAGTCGAGACTCTGCCCACGATCCAGCATCAGCTGCAAAGAACCGATAGCCAGCGAAAGCAGCGCAAAGCCGAACAAGTCGAAACGCCGTGACACCTTTTCTGTTTCTTCAACAAACAAGAAGATGCCAACCAGAGCAAGAACACCAAACGGCAGGTTAATCAGGAAAACCCAGCGCCAGTTGTAGTATTCAGTAAGGTAGCCACCCAATGTCGGGCCAAGGATAGGGCCAATCATGACGCCCACACCCCACATCGCCATGGCGGAGCCATGTTTCTCTTTCGGGTAGGTATCCAGGAGCACCGATTGGGACAGCGGCACCAGGCCAGCGCCGAATACGCCCTGCAAAATACGGAACAACACCATTTCTTCCAGCGAGGTGGCAATGCCACACAGCATCGACGTTACGGTGAAACCGATAACTGCGGTCATAAATAACTTTTTACGGCCCATGCGGGCGGCCAGGAAGCCGGTCATGGGCGTCATGATCGCTGCAGCGACGATATAAGAGGTCAGCACCCAGGCAATCTGCTCAGACGTGGCAGACATACTTCCCTGCATGTTGGGTAACGCAACATTGGCAATGGTGGTATCAACCGTCTGCATAATCGTTGCAAGCATTATGGATACGGTAATCAGCCCCCGGTTAGCGACACCGGAGCCAGTGGCCTGCTCGCTCACTCAGAATCTCCGGCCATCTCAGGCGCGGCATCAACTCCAAAAACTCGCTGAATCCAGGACGTCAGCGGCTGCATAAACGCGGGGCCACGACTTTGAGCGCCAGTATCAATCGACACCATCACGCTCATGCCTGACAGCAACCTTGGCGCGTCTGGAGTGTTTTCCAGCTCAACCCTCACAGGAATTCGCTGCACGACCTTCACCCAGTTTCCAGTTGCATTCTGCGCCGGCAAAACGGAAAACTCGGAACCAGCCGCACCCGCAATACTGCCTACGCGACCATGCCACGAATAATCCGGATAGGCGTCCACTTCAACCTCAACCTTTTGGCCCGGCTGAATATGGGTCAGCTGGGTTTCCTTCAGATTGGCCTCCACCCAGACACTGGCAACGGATACCAAACTCATAGCCGCCCGGCTGGGATTGGCGTACTGCCCTTCTACCGGTGTTTTGGACGCAATGCCGTCAAAACGCGCAAGTACGCGAGTATCGTCAAGATCCTTCCGGGCTGCCTCAAGAGCAGACTGCGCCTTGCGGTAAAGCGGATGTTCTTCCACTGCAATATCGGGATCACCGATCAAGCCGGCTTTGATGCGCTCAAGGCCCATGTGAACCTGCAGAACCTGCTGCTCTGCGAGCTCCATTTTGTGGCGATAGCTGTCCAGCACCGATTCGGAAACCGCACGTTTTCTGGCTAACTCTCCTTGCCGCTCGTACTCACGCTGGGAAAAGGCCTGATTGTTCCTGGCTACCGAGAGCTCTTGCTGTTTTTCCCTGTAGCTGGCTTTCATGGTTTCGATCTGGGTCTGCACTTCTGCCCGTTCAGATTCTGCTTGATCAAGGGCAATCCGATAACGCTGAGGGTCTATCTCGAATAATAAATCGCCGGTTTTCACATTCTGATTTTCTTTCACGGCTACATTCAGAACGGTACCGGATACCTCAGGCACCACGGAGACCATGTCCGCGCGCACGTAAGCATTTTCGGTTTCAACATAACGGCCGCCGAGAAGGTAGATAACAGTGGCTATCAGAATCACTGCGAGGGGTATAACGGTGAGCAGTATGAATCTGCTGTTCACAAGTCCGGACTCATTGCCTATCAGCTTTCCGGATGATCTGTAGTTGTTATCGCACATAGTGTCCCGGTTCCTCGAAATGTGAAGCATGAAGCAGCCACCAGCTCTTTGTGAGCCGCAGCATTATAAGCATGCTTACCTTTTGAGTGAACTAGTTGGAGCAATAAAAAAGGGCCACTCCGAAAAGTGACCCTTTGCTTTCTCTATCCGTGGCTCCGACACTACCCCATATTCTTTTTCATGAACTTCTGAATCTCCCCCACAATACCGCTGCGGAACGCCAGCACCGTAAGCACGAAGATGCCACCCAGGATCGGGTCTACCCAGTCCCGGAGTGGGCCCTGTGAAAGCTGGTACTCGAGGTTGACCACAAAGGTAGCGCCGACCACCGGGCCGAGCAAGGTGCCCATACCACCCACCAGGGTCATCAGGATAACTTCACCGGACATGTGCCAGTGCGCATCGTTGAGGGAAGCCAGCTGGAATACCACCGACTTCATGGATCCGGCCAGACCCGCCAGCGCAGCGGAAATCACGAAGGCCAGAATCTTGTAGCGATCCACGTTGTAACCGAGAGAGACCGCCCGGGGCTCGTTCTGCTTGATGGATTTGAGCACTTGGCCATAGGGACTACTGACGATGCGCTGCACCAGCAAGTAACATGCGATAAACACAGCCAGCACGAAGTAGTACATATTCAGGTTGTCTTCCAGATTGATTAGCCCGAACAGGTTTCCTCTGGGAATTCCGTGCATACCGTCTTCCCCGCCCGTGAATGACGACTGGACAAAGAAGAAGAAAACAAGCTGCGCCAGCGCCAGGGTTACCATCGCGAAGTAGATGCCCTGACGACGAATCGACAACAGGGCAAAACCAAGTCCCAACACTGTGGCCAGCGCCGTTCCCGCGAGGATCCCGACTTCCGTAGGCAGGCCGGAGTAATTGCTGAGCAGATAGCCGGTGGTGTATCCGCCGGTTGCCAGGAAGGCGGCGTGACCAAAGGACAGTAACCCGGTAAAACCGAACAGGAGGTTGAATGCGACAGCAAAAAGTGCGAAGCAAAGTATCTTCATCAGGAAGACCGGATACATGACAAACGGCGCCGCCAGCAGGAGCAGGAGCAGGACACCGTTAAGTATCATTTTCTTTCGGTCTTCCGCCTTCTGCTGCTCCAGGATGGCTTTATGGATGTCGGCCTGATCAAAGGGCTGGTTCATGGTTATGTCTCCTTACCAAACAGACCCGCAGGCCGGAACATCAAAACTACCACCATGACCAGGAAGATCACCGCGGATGACGCAGGCGGGTAGAACGTTTTGGTAAGCCCTTCAATTATGCCCATCAGGATACCGGTAATGATCGCGCCACCAATGGAACCCATGCCACCGATAACCACCACCGCGAACACCGTTATCAGAATGTGCGAGCCCATCACGGGCGTTACGGAATAGATTGGCGCCGCCAAAACGCCGGCAAAAGCGGCGAGCATAATGCCAAATCCATAAGTGAGGCTGATCAGCAAAGGCACGTTAATGCCGAAGCCCTGCATCAGCTGAGAATCTTCTGTTCCTGCTCGCAAGTAAGCACCAAGCTTTGTCTTTTCGATCATGAACCAGGTGCCAAAACATACTAGCAGTGCAATCACTATAACCCAGGCCCGGTAATACGGCAGAAACATGAATCCGAGATTCATCCCACCCTTGAACAGGTCCGGCATGGAATAACGGAGCCCCGATACCCCGTAGATGTTTGTCAGTACACCCTGAATCAGCAGGGCAGCACCGAAGGTCAGCAGAAGGCTGTAAATATGGTCCTGGCCTGCAATGCGCCTGAGCAAGAAGTACTCGATCAGCACGCCGACAGCGCCGACAAGCAGCGGTGCCACGAAAAGAGCGACCCAATAGCTGACGCCCAGAGCGTCGAACAGAATGACGGTAGCCATGGCGCCGAGCATGTACATTGCCCCATGGGCAAAGTTAATAATCTTGAGCAGACCAAAAATAACGGCTAACCCGAGACTCAACAGCGCATAGAAGGCGCCGTTAATGACCCCGATCAAAAGCTGACCAGCAAGGACAGCAAGGGGGACACCAAAAATCATGGACATGTTGCTTACTCCAAAAGCAGCGCAAACGTGATACCAGGAATCATCGTTGGGGTTCTCCGGAGCTCCCACACCCGTCAGGTGCGGGAGCCCGAAGGGTTACGCTCTTACTTGCCAGTTACCAGCGGGCATTTGCTCTCGGAAAGCGGACGGTAGGCTTCGTCTGCCGGGATAGTGCGAAGAATCTTGTACAGATCCCACTCACCCGTGGACTCGTCCGGGGTCTTCACTTCCGCCAGGAACATATCATGCACCATCCGGCCATCGACACGGATCTTACCGTTCTTGGCAAACATGTCGTTGATCGGAGTATCCATCATTTGCTTGCGCACAGTCTGGGCATCGTCTGAACCGGTAGCGTCAACCGCTTTCAGGTATTGCATGGCGCTGGAGTAGATGCCGGCATGAACCATGGTTGGACGTACACCGGTCTCTTCCATGAAACGGTCCGACCAGGCACGGGTCTCATCATTCATATCCCAGTACCAGCCTGTTGTCAGCTGGATACCCTGGGCCGCTTCAGTACCCAGTGCGTGAACATCCGTCAGGAACAACAACAACGCGGCGAGGGTCTGACCGGACTGGGTCACACCAAACTCGCTGGCCGTGTTGATGGCGTTGGTGGTATCTGCGCCGGCGTTCGCCAGAGCAACCACGTCAGCACCCGAAGCCTGGGCCTGAAGAATAAAGGACGAGAAATCAGGCGTCGGGAACGGATGACGCAACTTTCCGATGATTTCCCCGCCATTGGCTTCCACCACACGGGTTACGTCAGCTTCCAGGGAGTGGCCAAACGCATAATCTGCAGTCAGGATATACCAGGTCTTGCCACCCTCTTTGACGACAGCACTTGCGGTGCCGTTGGCCAGCGGGTAGGTATCGTACACGTAGTGAATGTGGTTCGGGGTACAGTGCTCGTTGGTGATGCTCGAAGCAGCGGAACCGGAAATGATGCCCAGCTTGTCGTTCTCTTCGAGGATGTCACTGACGGCGATGGAGACAGACGAGGCCACAAGCCCCGCTACCAGGTCGACGTTCTCGTTTTCAACCCAGCGACGAACGGTGCTGGATGCAACGTCCGGGCTGTTTCGGTCATCAGCACTCACAATCTCGATTTTGGCACCATTGACCTTGCCGCCAAAGTCGGCAACCGCCATTTCCAGTGCTGTCAGACCATTTGGGCCCGCAAGATCACGATAGGTACCAGACATGTCCGCCAGATAGCCGATTTTGACGGTATCGTTTGAAATCGCAGCCTGGGCACCACTGGCCATCATGGCTGAGGCAACGGCTGAAGTCAGAAGCTTTTTCATCATTGTCATTATTATATCTCCGCTACTGTTTGCGTTGGTTCGGGTTTATTGTTGCTATTGTTTTACTTTTCGCTCTTTCCTATCCGGGATCAAACGCCCAAATAGCGATCCAGCACCGACTGTTTGGTACTCAGCTCATCGGCGCTGACCTCTTCCACTATCTGCCCGTGTTCGACGACATAATGTCGGTCGGCCAGAGGCGCAGCGAAGTGGAAATTCTGCTCTACAAGGACGATGGTCAGCCCTTTCTCCTTCAGTTTCATCAGCACATGCCCCAGCATCTCGACGATGACCGGGGCGAGGCCCTCGGTAATTTCGTCCAACAACAGCATGTTGGCGCCGGTGCGAAGGATACGGGCCACAGCCAGCATTTGCTGTTCGCCGCCCGAAAGCTTAGTGCCCTGGCTGAACCTGCGTTCGTAGAGGTTGGGGAACATGGAGTAGATTTCTTCCAGGCTCATTCCGCCACTTCGCACTACTGGCGGAAGCGTGAGGTTTTCCTGGACGCTGAGTGCGGAAAAAATTCCCCGATGCTCGGGGCAATACCCGACACCCAACCTGGCAATATGATGTGGCGCGCAGGCCATGGTTTCTTCACCATTGATCATGATCGAGCCAGTACGGCGCCCTACCATGTTCATGATCGATTTCAGCGTGGTACTGCGACCGGCCCCGTTACGCCCCAGCAACGTGACCAGCTCGCCCCGATGAACCACCATGTCGATGCCGTGCAGAACATGGGACTCACCGTAAAAGGCATGCAGGCCGGAAATACGCAGCTGTTCATACTGTTTGTCTGAGCTATGACTCATCGGGCGGCCTCCGTTTCGCTTTCCTCGGAGGTCGAACCGCGCTCTCCGCTGGAAGCGGTACCCATATAAACTTCACGGACACGCGGGTCGGCAGACACCGTTTCATAGTCACCCTCGGTGAGCACCGCGCCCTGCGCCAGTACTGTGATTCGATCACACAGTTTGCTCACGACACTCAGGTTATGCTCAACCATGAGTACTGTCCGACCTTGCGCCGCCTTGCGGACCAGCTCCACAACCCGGTCCACATCTTCTGCGCCCATACCCTGGGTAGGCTCATCCAGCAACAGAAGTTCCGGCTCCATGGCCAGGGTCGTAGCCAACTCAAGGGCCCGCTTTCGGCCATAGGCCAGCTCAACGGTTGTTGTGTTGGCGTATTCGGCAAGACCAACAGAATCGAGCAATTCCATGCAACGCCCGTTCAGCTTGTTCAGAGAACTTCCGGACTTCCAGAAACTGAACGAGGAGCCTTCAAAGCCTTGCAGTGCCACCCGGATGTTCTCCAGAGCGGTCATGTGGGGGAACACCGCAGAAATCTGAAAGGAACGCACCACGCCCTTGCGAGCAATCGCCGCTGACTTCATGGACGTAATGTCATCGCCTTTGAAGAGGATCTTTCCGCGTGTGGGAATGAGGAACTTGGTGAGCAGGTTAAACACAGTCGTCTTGCCCGCACCGTTAGGGCCGATCAGAGCGTGAATATGGCCTTTCTGAATCTTCAGATTCACGTCGTCGACCGCAACAAAGCCCTTGAACTCTTTAACAAGGTTTCGGGTCTCCAGCACGTACTGGTCACTCATGAGCCAATCTACCTTTTGTTATTGTTGTACATTTGTACTTGTGTACAGATTAGATTGACGTTTACGTAGACGTCAATCTAATTCTCATGTTTTTTCGGTGGAATCGAATAGGTCATCGTTGAATGGGCGACAGGATCTTCCGAACCTTCGGAATAGACAAAAACTTCCCCCACCCCCATCGTGCGCCCCACTTTAAGCATAGTCGCTCTCGCCCAGATTGGCGCATGTGCTGCAGGCTTACGTAAAAAGTTGATATTCAGGTTTGTGGTTACGGCCAGAGGTACCAGCCCGATTCTACTCAGCAACGCTGCGTAAAGGGTTACATCCGCCAGCCCCATCATCACCGGGCCAGATACCGTTCCACCCGGCCTGAGGTGACCGTCGTCGACATCCAGGCTCATCTCTGCCCAGCCATCACCGAGTTTCCTCAGGCTGCCGTAAGCGGCCCCCTGAGGAAACTGTTCCTGAAGAAATATGTCCAACTCCTCAAACGTAATCTTCATGAATTGGGCTCTTCCTGGGCCCGGTTACGCAACACAAAGCGCTGAATCTTACCGCTGGGCGTTTTAGGAAGCTCATCCACAAATTCAATTTCACGGGGGAATGCATGCGTAGACAGGCGCCGACGAACCAGCTCCTGCAGCTCATCCCGCAGGACCTGATCATCCGCAGGCTGCTGATCCCCTTTAATGACAACGTAGGCCTTGATGATCGAACCACGCTTCTCATCCGGCTTGGCAACTACCCCGGACTCTGCAACAGCAGCGTGCTCCAGCAGTGTGCTTTCAACATCCGCGGGGCCTACCCGGTAACCGGCCGTACTAATGATATCGTCATCACGCCCACTGAATGAGAAGCTGCCATCACCGTGGCAGATCGCCATATCACCGGTGAGGTAGTAGCCTTTTACGAAGGGGTCTTTTTCGCCCCAAGTGTAGCCGTCAAAGTGGAACAGCGGAGAGGCTTTCACATCCACAGCAATCTGCCCGACCTCTCCCTCGCCCACTTCTTCGTTTTTCTCGTTCAGGGCAACCACTTTGTGGCCCGGAGAAGAGTAGCCCATTGAGCCTGGGCGCACCGGATGCGCAAGGGCGTGGAAGTTGCAGCAGGTCATACCGGTTTCAGTCTGGCCGTAGTGATCCATAACCGGGCAGTAATGCCGATTTTTGATCCAGTTAACCACTTCGGGATTCAAGGGCTCACCTGCACTGCTGGCCACACGCAGGCCAAGGTTCTCGCCCTCTGGAAGTACGTGATCATTGGCTTTAAGCAGGCGGTAAGCCGTAGGCGCAGCGGCGAGGTTGGTGATCTTGTACTTGCGGATCATGTCGTAGGTGGATTCCGGGGTAAACGCGCCCGGATTGAAGTGGGTAGCATGCCCCATCAGCAGTGGTCCAACCACTGCATAATAAAGACCGTATGCCCAGCCCGGATCTGCGACGTTCCAGAATGTATCGTCATCGCGCAGATCAATGGCGTACTTCATGTACACATAGAAAGCCATCAGCGCACGGGCCGGCACGGCAACGCCCTTTGACTTGCCCACGGTACCAGAGGTGAACATCTGCAGGAATGGATCAGTACCCTTGATCATCACTGGTTCAAAGTCAGGCTTCTGTGCGTCAAGAACACTTCGGAAATCCGGAATACCGGCACCCGCTTTTTCTGCATCAATACACAGTACTGGCGAACAATCCTTCACGTCGGTGAGCTTGGGGTAGTTTGTCGGGTCCGTCACTACCAGCTTTGTTCCCGCACGCTCAAGGCGATATTCGATAGCACCGGAGCCGAAAGCCGTAAACAGCGGCTGATAAACTGCGCCAGCGCGCAGCGTACCTGCGATAACAATAAGCAGTTCCGGGCCTCTTGGCAGCAGGCCGGCAACCCGATCGCCTTTGCCAATACCCTGCGAAGCCAGATAGTTCGCAAAACGGGCAGACTGTTCTTTTAGCTCAGCAAAGGTGAGCACGCCGTCGCCGCCGCCATCTTTTTCGTAATAAAGCGCGACTTTCTTTGGATCGGTCGCCCACTTGTCACAAATCTCGTGGCAGACGTTCAGCCCATTCTCCAGACTTCCATCCAGGATGTCCGCTTCCAGAGCGGCGGGATCGAAGTTGCTGTAGACGTCAGCGTATTCGGGAAGGCTCATAATCAACTCCTGCTATTTTTATCATTAAATGCATGATGAAGATTTATCATAGCCTTCACTTTACGTAAAGGTAAACTTTAGGCGAACGTCGTTAACAATCAGCAGGACTCGCGACTGCTGAGAATATGATGAAGCCCATCACAATCCACCAATGAATCGTCGCAATTGACCACAATATCCGAACGAGCAATGACGTAGCCTTTCCCGGTTATGTTGTTTTTCACAACCTGGTAATCACCTTCCTGCTCTATACCAGAAAACTCACCGATAAAGCCGGTCTCCCGAAGCGACACGGTTTCGAGCCTGTCTCCGGGGCGAATCAGCCCCTCATAATGCATCAGTGCCAGCCGCGCCGAGGTACCTGTACCCGTCGTGCTCCGGCAGATGACGCCGGGGTGCACATAGGTCGCCGAGCGGGAGCGATAATAGCCCCCGGCCACTTGGTGTACCGGCCCCATAAAGTGCAGAAACGGCAGAGGCCCCACATCACCCAAGGTATAGTGAGAAAATCCCCGCTCCGCCTGAATCGCCTCGACAATGGCGTGGGCAGCACACGCGAGCTTTCGTTCTTCATCCAGTGTCAGGTCAAACCCCAGAGCTTCCGCATCCACGAGTGCGTAGAACCCGCCGCTGTAGGCTACGCTGTAAGTAACAGTGCCGAGTGACGGCACCTCGATACTGGCCCGGTGGGTATGTATGTAGCTTGGAAGGCCTTCGCAGGTAATCGCTTCAACCACCCCGCTTTCAACCAGTGCGTCGATGCGCACCAGACCCGCCGGAGACTCCAGCAGGAAGCTCTGCCTGCCTTCCTGTTTCGGCACTATTCCGGCTTCGAGCACTGCAGTCGCTGTGCAGATGGTGTTGGAGCCCGAATAAATCGGGTACCCCATCACTTCCATGATGATGTAACCGGCAGCCGCACGGGGATCGGATGAAGGAACCAGCAAATCCACGGACATCTCGGGGATACCGTAAGGCTCCTCCAGCAACAATTTTCTCAGCCCGTCGGCGTCGTCACGCAGATACTCCATTTGTGCCCGCACACTGTCTCCAGGCAGCGGATCGATGCCGCCGGTCACAATGCGGCTGACATCGCCTCCGGCGTGGGTGTCGATAAGCTGAATCGTCAGTTCCTGTTTCATGTGTTTCTCTCCAAAGACCAGGGCTTGCCGTGCTCTTCCCACTGCGAATCCGGAACAATGACAATCTTGCCGAGATAATTGCTGCCACGATTCATGAAATAGCGCTCTGCCTGATGCAGCTCCGAAAGCCGGAAAGCACCATGAAGCACCGGTTTGAGCTGTCCGCTACGAATCCACGCCACAAGCTGTTCCGCTTCGTCCCGGGTGCCGTGGGAGACGCCAAAGATCTGCACCTGATACAGGTAAATCCGAGTCCACAGAATTTCACTGACATTTCCGCCACTGGCGCCGGCAATACTCAGGCGTGGATAGGTCTCGCGGGCGTTCATATCAAAGATCATGGCGTCGATGAAGCGATCGGTCATATCGCCGCCCACCAGATCCATAACCACATCAAGGGGTTTGCCGCCGGTTTTCGCCTTTACACGCTCCACGAAGCTGTCCATATCAGAGCGATCAAGCACCGACTCTGCACCTAACTCCGCGAGAGCTGCGGCTTTATCCGACGTACTCAGGGCGTAAGGAATAGCACCCATAATCCGGCAGAGCTGGATCAGAGCCGTGCCAACTCCGCCGCTTGCGCCGGTAACCAGAACACGCTCTCCGGCTTGTACATGGGCAGACGTGAGCATGTGCATGGCTGTCTGGTATGAACACATTCCCATTGCGGCAAGCTGGGCATCGGTCAGGTCCTCATTCGGCACAGCGTGGAACTGATCTGATGGAACGGCCACGTATTCCGCATAACCGCCATCTGCGCCATGGCCAAAATAATCCGGGGTCAGATTGATGTCCCGGCGGCTATCCGCATAGATATTGAAGTCCAGCAGGCCTCTCTCGCCAACACGGTTGCTATCAACCCCGTCACCCACGGCTACGACACGGCCGGCAATGTCTGCGCCTTGAATACGAGGGAAAATCAAAGTGGGCTTGCCACCCATCTGAAACGAAGTGGTTTCGCCTTTTTTGGTGGGGTACAGCCCTTCCCGAGCCTTACGATCTGTATTGTTCTTGGCGGTAGCAGTTACCTGAACCAGAACCTCACCCTGCGCCGGAGACGGCGTGGGCACTTCTTGATACTGAAGCTTTTCTATGTCGCCGTGGTCGGTAAGAACCATGGCTTTCATGGTATTCGGGATCATAAGTAAATGATCTTCCCTGCCCGCGGAATGTAAGGTATCCCCTCAGGATAGGTGACATTCACACAGGTGTCAGGGCTTATGCCGGGTATTCATGATATTGCCTGCTACAGGCTAACGGGCAATCACCTTATAAACAGGCCGCAGCTTGGGAATCTGCTTCAAAACAACCTGAATAACGGTCATCAGAGGCACCGCAAGCAACACGCCAACGGGACCCCACAGCCAACCCCAGAAAAAAATGGAAACGAAAATAATCACCGGGTTAATTGCCATGCGAAAACCGTGTATCCAAGGCTCGATGAAGAACCCCACCATCGTTGTCAGGGCAAGATAGCCCGCCGGCGCAATGGCCATCATCCAGACGGTATCCAGACTTACCGCCGAAACAACTGCCAACAACAGAATGGTGAGGATAACGCCAAGATAAGGGATGAAGCGGGCCAGGCCCGCCACCAGCCCCCATACGGCCGGATCTGGAAGGCCGATAGCCCAGGCCATCAGACCGGTAGCCACGCCAACCGATGTATTACTGAACCCCAGAACGCCAAGATATTGGGCAATCTGGTGCTGGGAATCCCGGGTAATACGCAAAACAGTTCTGCGGTGACCTCTCGGCAACTGACGTACAAAGTTAAGCACCAGCCTGTCGCCACTGACCAACAGGAAATATGTCAGTGCCATCGCAAGCGCAAGGCCCACAATACCTACACGGGCTTTGTTCATAAGCTGGGCACGCCAGGATTCGGTCTGCAGAACGACCGTGGTTGGCTCCTGCCTGGTCTTTTTGCCATCCCCCTCCGAGAACTCACTGACAGAGTCCTCCACTTTCTGTGCAGATTCCGTGACCTTACTGATCTGCCGCTTCAACTCACTTTCTCCGACCAGCAAGCGGGAAATACCCTCAGGAGCCCTACCCGCCCACTCCAGCGCCGGCGTGGCAACAGCAATGGACACACCCGCGATGGCGGCAAGTAGCAGCAATACCAGAATCAGCGAACTGACCACTCTGGGAAGACGCAGCCCGGTACACATACGCGAAGCCAGAGGCGACAACAGCAAGCTTGTCAGCAGCGCCAACACCATCGGCAAAATGATCTGATGAGCAAGATACAGGGTGTAAAGAATACCCAGGGTAAAGAGACCGTAGATAGGCGTGGAAAGGTCGGCCAGAGTTTTTCCGACTCCAGGGCTGCTCTGTTCACTTGAGTGCTGTTCGTCTTCCATAAAAAAATCCATAGCCTGTCGGCCGGCAGCGATTAAAGTCGCTGCCGGCCTGATTTGGTGTGCCACCGAAGTTTCGGCTGGCAAGCAGGCCAGTGTACCTTTGGTGAGGCATTACCGCATTATTGAGCTGCCTGAGCCGAGAGGGCGACAGCAAACCAAACCAGACTCAAACTTCGCATTCACTCTGGACACGCGCCCGAAACTCCTTACGAATACGCTCGTTTTCTTCATCATTAACAAAAACGCGTTCGCCTTCCTTGTTCAGCCGATAAATCCCCGAAACGCTTTTCAGATGTTTCAGGCGCGCCTCCAAGGCCTCGCAGTGAGCTTTGAGCTTGGCCGCTCTGGCCTCCTGTCCAGCTTGGTTTTTTTCCCGGGCGGCACGCTCTTTTTCGCTTTGCTCAAGGAATTCACTAACCCGCTGTTTGCGCTCACTGGCAGCCGCATCCAGGTTCGGCGGTGCTGTTTCCAGGCGTACCTCGTCAGCAACTGCATTCGCGGGTGGCCGATCACCGAAGTGAGTCTGGCCGTTTTCATCAACCCAGCGGTAGGCGCCGGCTTGGGTGATGGGGGTAACTAATAACAAGAGGGGGATAAGGAGTCCTTTCATCGATTTTGATCCCTGTATGCTGGAGTTTACTATTAAGAAACTTGGCTATATTAGCCGGTGAGTCATTCAGATTTTATTGGGTTAGTCGGGAGGCTCGGCTTTCTTGCGTCAAAAGCGAATGGCAAGGTTCGCCAAAAATCAGTAGCAATTAAACTTGCCAAATACATCTTCGATTTCTTTAGGCCATTTGAACTTAAAAGGAGCAAATTTCCACCAGATGAAAGTAGGCATAAAAAAAATAAAGAAGAAGTGATCAATAAGGGAAACCCTTAAAGATTTAAAGCCAACGTGCTTTATATATGCGTCATAATTGGCCGTGGCAAGATTGTCATCATCTCCCTCAACAATCCCCTCATTGTGATACCTGACAATGAAATTCCATTTCCTGTAAATATCCTCTTCCTTAAAGCCCGAAGAGAGCTTTTTGCGCTGCAGTGGCCTCCGGGGGGCTTTTCCGCAAAAATAGTGCTTATCTCGCAGGTAAAGATGGGAGTAATACTGCCGTTCCCAAACAACACCAGAACCCAAGTACTGCAAGTTGTGGGAAAAGCTCACCTCCAGCTCATCCCATGGAATACGATAGAATGTGCCCCGATGCCCCGCGTATACGAAACGTTTCTGCCGGTCGATCCGAACCGGCAACGTGAGCGGAAAGAATATCTCGAACAGATAAACTGCAACCCAAAGAGGTAACAACAGAGCCGCTGATGCTGAGAACACACCATAGTAAAACTGGCCAATCATCCACATGACGGACAGCGCAATTATCATAAACAAGTTTATGACAACCAACTGAAATCTTCTAAAAATCAAAAAGGCCGTCCGTATGTCCATGAATCGTTCACTGATGTAAGCGACACCGTAGTCCATCTCTTCCGAAGAGTCAGATATCCCCGCAACTTTGCGGGCCGGAGGGCTAGCAAGCCGCTCTCCATGGGTGCGGTACAGCCGCTTCTCTAGCTGCTGCTCAATATCCGTCTCAGGGAAATCACAGTTCAAAGGTGAGTCGCTCATCAACCCCCAACTCCTCTACGCCGTTTCCATCCAGGATGATTCGCAGACCCTCATCCCCTGTAATTTTTCGTCCGTCTTTAACATACTCGATAAGCAGTTCAAGCTGCTCCCGATTGTTGTGGTTGTAATGGGTAAATCGATACATAGCCTCATTGGAGGAAAAACTGGCATCCATTCTACGCTCAAATAAATCAGTGATATCGTCCCACTGATCATCAAAAAACCAATTTCGGTCCGCCTCAAATAGCTTGATAGAAACCGTGCAAGACGCCTGATCATAGCCAGGGAAACACACTACGAATCCCGTGAATTCTGACAGAATCTTGTGCTCGCCTTGCCGAGTAATTGCCGCATGCTTTGACATATACTCGGTAACCCGAACAAAGGGAGAGAATAATATGTAGTGGAACGCGTTTAATTCCGCCTCGAAATACTGCCTTACTTCAACACCTTCATCTTGGGAAGTGATGAAGCTTCCCGCGTCAAGTAGTTCATCGTTGGAAGGCCTAGATTGGTTATCCCAATAGCGAAGAGTAGGAGCTTCGCCCCAGAAGGATTGTGACAAGAAATCCTCCATCCGGGAGCGAGCGATGTACATCTGGATAGCACTGACAGCTACGGTGATCACCAACAACATCGCACCTATCAACACAATGGGCGCACTCACTATAGTAGCCGCACCTGCCAAAGCCAAAATGGTCAGGTAGCCTATACTCACAGTCAGCCCGATCTGAACAGCGGCCAGAAGCACTGCCGCGTTTTGACCGGTGTGCCAGGCTTGGCGGACAGCTTTTCCCTCCAGGATTATTGCCAGAACCGGCCCAATAAGGGGAAGGTATTTTACGGCTACCTTCGTAATAATTGTGGTGCCCTTGGTCAGTGCCTGAACTGCTCTCGCCCCCCTGAAAATTTCCGACACCCTTACTCCAGTTGCCGAAAGATCGACTCCGAGGGCTTTGGCATACTCTGATCGGATCAGAAGCCCACTGAGGTTGACAATACCCTCAGCGACACTCCAAAAACTGTCCACAAAGGGCAACCATTTATCAGCCATGGAGCGATCTCCTAACATCACATCCTGATGTGTTTCCCTCAAACCCGAGAACAGGCTCACCATGTTAAACGCCTGAAAAAAAGTCACCGCTCCAATGAACTTTCCGCAGTTCTCTTTGATGCTCTCAACCACCGGATCAAGCCGTGTATGGAGCCAGTCAAACGGGTTGTCTTTGAAGTTCGGATCCAGATGAAACACTTCGATCAGGGTTGTTTGCAGATAGTTCCTGATTCGGACATCTGCCATTCCAGCTGCCAAAGGAGTCATTGAAAGCTCTGAGAAGTAATGGCCCGAGGCCGCTTCGAGTGATTTTCGGTTGGCCTCCAGAAGCAACTCCGTCGCGGTATCCAGCGCTATGCCGTGCTCGTGGATTTCGATGCCATAGCGTTTCGAGACATTCTTGATCCACTTTTTCCAATGGGGACGAGTTTGCGTGTTTTTAGCCCACGCCCCCATTGCTGCTGCGGGTGCGGCAAACTCCAGCATCAGGGTGTCCGTAGCCAGACTCACCTGAACATGTGCGGGCATGTCAAAAATACGACCCACGACTTTTAGACTGCCATAGTCAAAACCGGGAAGATCTTTCAGCTGTTGCGTAATTTTGTTGGTTGCAGATGCCAGAAATAACACACATTTTAGTGAGCCTCCAACGGTGCCAGCATCGCCTTCTTCCGCCGCCATCCACTTCTCTGCGTCTTGTTTGCCTTTCTCCGCTCCGACGTACCCATCAAGAATATCCGCGAGCTCTTTTTCGACCGCTTTAAACCCATCTGCACAGTAGATGTCGTTGAGCTCCAGCTTCCTCGCCATCTGATCGGAATCAATCCATCGTTTCCAATCATCAAACACGCAGCTGCGTGCCTGGTCGTATTCTTGAGCCTGCTTATGATAGCCCTCTAAAAAGGCATCCTTGTCTGCCAGGCGGATACGCTTTTTCAACTCTCCGGCTGCTTCGTTTCGTTTGTCTTCCGTTTCTTTTTTTCCAGCCTCTCGAGCTATAAGCGCATCCACCATTTGCGAGGTTGTATAAGCGTAAGTATTTTCCTCGGCGTGATTCAAAATCAGGTTTACATGCAGGGCATGCAGCTGCCCTAACTCAGAGGCGATACCAATCTCGTCCTGAAGAGCAACACAATACGAGAACTCGGTTTCTTTTTTACACTGGCCCTGCAGATCTGCTTCATTGATTCCTTGCGCGAAGTCCGTAAAACTCCAGCTAAAATCCCGCAGCTCGGATCGAAAGTCTTCAACCAAAGCGTTTAAAGCTTCGGTTTCGCCAATATTGATGCCCTCACCTTTCTCCGGCAACTCCTGCAAATCGAATGCCTGCATGTACCCTTCACGAATCTTTGCATCCGTTCGTGCAAGTTCCTGCAAACGAGCAGTCCATCGATGATGAACGAATTTCAAAAACACTTTCCCCTGCGCAGGGTGGTGTATGCAGGGCAAAGCACTTTCCGCATCAACATCTGGGAGCAGAACCGAATTCACTCCCGGCTGTACTTCCGTTATCACACCTTGCTCATTGACTCTGTACTCATGAAACGTCCCGGACACCTCCGAGAACATATAGACCCAACCCGGGGTCAGTTTGCGAACACAGTAATGAGTGTTTTCAAGTAAAACGGTTGGCGGGTGAAAGTTGGCGGGCAGAGCAGTCTCTTCCTGGCTGATCGCCCAACGAACCGGATACAACGCAACTGTTTTAAGTTGTAGCGGGCATACCTGCACTGCGGAATCGATGTCGTCAGCGCCCTGTAAAAATGCTGAGCTGTTAGCGCTACCCATGGGCCAGTCCCTCCGTTGACTTGTTCTCAGCCAATTCTGCGATTTGCGTTATGGCCTTACTGGGTGTTGCGGAATTCCTATTCCACAGATTCTGGACATCACGGTCCTCAAACGCCTGACGCCCAAGCCAGCCAATAATATTGATATAGAGAGCGATATCGCGCGCACTGTGCAGCCCTCTTTCTTTCGCTGCGTCGACCAACGCAGATATTTCATCCCAGCTACACTCGTTTCCACCCGACCGCTGCAGCAGATGGGGAAAGTATTTTGCAGTGTGAAGCTCAAGTTTTCGGAGAGCTGTCCGCTCCGCCGCTTTTTCCATGGCAACCTGATGTTCCTCGCGAATACTGAACACTTCCTTCTGCCGCTCATACGACGGCTGGGCATTGTGAAAATACTCCCACTCACCCGTGCGGCGATCCTGAATGGCATACATGCTGCAGGAACCCATAAGGCGACTCGTATCCTCGCCTGTCGAATCCTGTTTCAACAAACCCCGCATGATTTCAGGGTCGTAAAACCGAAAAATCACCTCATCACCGCTGACTAGCCGGGCTTTAAGCAATCCACGCAAGTGGGTCATGACCTGCTCAAAATCACAGTCGGCCTGCATCAGGATGGCGGCACCCAAGTGCTTCCATTCATCGAAACATTTCAGGGCCAGAATACTATTAAAGCCTGTTTCAACCAGCCACGGCGATACTTCAGATAGATCGGCGAATTCGGTTCCCCGGTATAGCGCGTCACACTGAGGGGACTCTTCTTCTCGATATATGAACTGGGACAAGTTATTCACTTTTGCGCCGTCAATGAGAACGAACGTCTTCCCCATATCAGGAAATCCAGCCAGATTACCCATCAAATCGCACCTTGGGATTCTGGTGAGCAGACCTGACATATTCCCTTGCCCTGATTGGCTGCATTTTTAATTGCGCGAATCTGATCTGGCTTGGCCATTGGTCGTTGAGGTGCCTCTGGTAAGTGTTCAGGTGCAGGACTGACGACCCCGGCCTTCTCTACCCGTCCAGGCTTTTCCGGCACCACCACCTTCTGTCCACTCCCCTTGCCCGCCGAGCCACCGGCGTTCATTTTGATAGAAGCCCCACCCATAGCGACACCGCCAGGGTCGACTTTTACGAAGCTGCCGCCGGCCTTCAGGGTAATTTCGGCACCGGCTTCAATAACAGCCTTTTGTCCGGCCTTAATGTGTAGTTCAGTACCAGAGTCACTGAGCCACGCGGTGCCGGCTTTCAGGTGCAATGTGCCGGTTACGTTGAAGCTATGGTCTTTGCCGATCTGTTCGCGCTTTTCACCGTCGGTGGTTTGGTGCCTATCGCCCTGTACGTGGCTGAAGCGGTCGTTCTCAACGGTCAGGTGGCTGTCATTGTTGATGACTTCGGTGCGGTTGTTTTCGGTGAGCAGATCCAGGTCTTTCTGAGCATGGATATAGATCTGTTCTTTTCCGGCTTCATCTTCGAAACGCAGCTCGTTACTGCCCTCGCCCTTGTGGGTCTGGGTTTTCAGGGTAGTGCGGGTTTTGTGTTCCGGCAGCGCGTAAGGCGGTGTATTGGTGGCGTGGAAAGTTCGGCCAGTAATGATGGGCTGATCCGGGTCGCCATCGAGAAAGGAGACGATGACTTCGTTTCCGATTCTCGGCAGGGCCATAAAGCCATATTGACCACCGGCCCAACCCTGGCTGACTCGAAGCCAGGCGCTGCTGTGTTCGTTGTTCTCGGTGCTCTCTACCTTGCTTTGCTGCTGGCGCCGATCCCAGGGAAACCGTACTTTTACCCGGCCAAATTCGTCACAGTGGATTTCTTCACCTTCCGGGCCGGTGACGATGGCTATCTGGGG
>NZ_FRAQ01000003.1 GCF_900142385.1 Marinobacter antarcticus | reverse complement strand
GTGAGTGACGGCGGTGAGTAGCCAGTCCCGGTTCAGTTTTTCGTTGTCGTGCTCAGTCAGTTCGGCTTTGGCACCGCAGGTAAAGTCTGCGCGATTGCTTTCGCCGTGGGCGGTGCTGGCGTCGTTTCTGAGAGCATCCAATCGCGCTTCGGTAAACGGCTGGCCGCTGGCATCGGCCTTGAAGCGGCCCGGGTAGTCGAAGTGCTGATAGTCTTGGCGCTGGCTGGGAGTGGCGGCGCTCTGTTCGTGCATCAGGGCGTAGGCAGGGTTCTTGAAGGTGTAGTCCTTCGTGGCTACGGCGGCGACGCGAACCCGTTCTTCGTAGCGGAAGCGGAACACCGAAGGCTGCCTGGTACTTCCGCCTGCTTTGCCGTTATATTCAGCAGTTCCCAGCCGGGGCGCATCGCCGTGATGGTCGGCCATGATCAGGCCAGGTTGCTGGTTTCCATCGACACTGCCGTGTTGGTAACGGTAATGCCAGCCTTCCTCTGCGGCCATTCGTTCAATGAACGCCAGATCGCTTTCCCGGTGCTGAACGCCGTATTCCCGTTCTTGGGGACCTCGTTTGAGATCAAACACCGAATCCACTATGCCCCGCTCTTCCAACAGCGAGCGCACGATGGTGTCTGTGGTCTGAGTCTGAAAGATGCGGCTGTTGTGCATCAGCCCTAAACGCCATAAAGGCGGCTGGATGACGAGTTCATAGCGGGTACGGCGGTGACCGCTGTCACCCCGGGCAAACTCGTTGACCACACCTGTAAAGCGTCGCAGGAGCGCATCATCCTGCCAGACCAGAAGATCCACCGGTTGTTCCAGAACCTCAGACGCATCAACGCCCGGATCGGTACTGGCCAGTTCAAGGCAGCCGTGGAACAGTTCGGAAAGCCGTTCTGTCAGCGTAAAGCCAACAACGGAAAATAGATCAGAGGGGAGTTCGCCAATACGGGCGGTAAACTGCAGTCCGTTTGCCTGGGGCATATCTTCAATCCTTGAAGGTATGGTTCTGTATGAGTCCGGGAGAAGATTCTGTAGCAAAAACGGCGTTTAATCAAACTCTCACTGCGTCAAAGACGCATTAGATCTCATCACGCAGACAAAACAGCTTGTTCTTACTAACCCACACTGAAACAATTGGGTTCATAATTACCTTTTTATATGGCCCATCATGAAACTATTAGTCCGCAACCTCGCACGCACAACAACAGAACAGGAAATCCAGGAGCTGTTTTCGGCTCACGGCACTGTCACTGAGTGCACACTGGTTTTAGATAAAGAAACTGGCACATCAAAGGGTTTTGGCTTCGTGGAAATGCCGGATCCAAAGGAGGCCAAGATGGCCAAGGCGCGTTTGAACGACGCCCGTATCAGTAAAAACAAAATACGAGTGAAGTTCGCCCAGGACAAAGAGCAGTAACCGGCCAAGAAAAGCCGATACTTTACGTTATCGGAGCGTTGACGGCGCGTTCGGCTTTACACTCGTAGCCGCCCATTTCAAACTCCCGGCAGATCAACGGTCGCTTCTCATAGATTGAACATGACATGGTGTTGCGGTCCAGCGCTGCGCACCAGCCATCTTCTAATCGCGCCATGGTTAGGCCGCCCCACTGATCGGTCTCAACAAACCGCTCAGGCACACCCGTCTCGGTGATCAGCATCACTTCCAGGCGGCAGCAGCACGCCTGGCAACTTGTGCAGCTAATGCTGGGGTCTGGGACGGTTATCGCATCTATCATCATTCGCTTCTGCACACTTTTTCAAACGCGCTTTTCAGAAAAGTACTGTAAAGCCAGGTCACTCTGATGTGGTAACTGGCAACGACGGATTACTCCCCCAGTCAGCCCAGGAACCATCGTACAGCACATTGTTTTTGTAGCCTGCAATAACGGCAGCCATCAATATAATGCAGGCGGTTATACCCGAGCCGCAGGAAAACACGGTTCGCTCACTGTCTACTGGCAAGGTTCGCGCAAAGACCGCCTTTAACTGCTCTGCACTTTTGAACGTGTGCTCATCCAAAACCTGGGAGAACGGCAGGTTCCGTGACCCTGGAATATGCCCACTGCGAACCCCTTCTCTTGGCTCTGGTGCTGTTCCGAAAAAACGCTCGGAGGAGCGTGCATCAACGGCAGCTACCCTCACTGCTTCCAACTCTTTCAGAAGGCAGCTGGAATCACACACCATGCCTGAGTGAAACACGCCTCTGATGTTTCCTGACTCGGCCTGCTCCTGCACAAGGCTGGAAACCGTCTCTCTTTTTTCCGCAAGCCACTTGGGCAAGCCACCGTCCACAACAAAGGTGTTTTCATGCCCCATCGCCTGAAACATCCACCAGGCCCTTGGTGAGGAATAGACGCCCTGATTGTCATAGATAATGACGGTGCTGTCGGCGTTTATCCCAAGCTTCCGAGCTTCCCGCGTGAACTGTTCTTCCGTTGGAAAAGCATGAACCATCGGGGAGCTGAGGTCACAAAAATCTCCCTCCAGATCGAACTTTCTGGCTCCCGGGATAAACACCGGCCGGTCATACACAATGGGCTCTCTGCCGATCACAGTCACCATGCTGGCATCGAGAAGCACGAGGTCCTTCCTGGTCAGGTTATCTGCCAACCAGTCCGTTGTAACAAGAGGAAAGTTCATACCGTTTTAGCACTCAGTCAGGGGTTCAGACTAGCTCTATCCGTGTCCAGCTCTCGCGGCACGCGCTGCATGCAGTTTCTTATAACTTTCGATCAGGCGCAGGTGTTTTTCCAGGCCTTCCAGCTGCATATTGGTTGGGGTAAGCCCGTAGAAGCGCACACTGCCATTCACCGAGCCCACCACAGCATCCATGGTCTGATCGCCAAACATGCGTCGGAGGTTCACCAGATAATCACTCAGTTCAAGTTCATCATCGAGAGTAATTTCCAGTAGCGCATTCATTGCCCGGTAAAACAATCCGCGCTCAACAGTGTTGTCATTGAACTGCATGAACATTTCGACCTGCTCAAGGGCTTCTTCATGCCTCTGCAGAGCAAGGTTGATCAACAGCTTAAGCTCTAGAATGGTGAGCTGCCCCCAAACCGTGTTTTCATCGAACTCAATACCGATCAGGGTAATGATATCCGTGTAATCGTCGATTTGGCTGTCTTCCAGACGCTCCACCAGAGCGGCCAATTGCTCATCACTCAGGGAGTGCAGGTTGAGGATATCTTCACGGTAGTCCAGCGCCCTGTTGGTGTTGTCCCAGATCAGATCCTCTACCTCGTATACCTCGGAATAGCCAGGCACCAGCATGCGGCAGACTGGGGCGCCCAGGTCATCATAAACCGCTGTGTATACTTCTTTGCCCATGTCTTTGAGGATATTGAACAGGCAGGCCGCTTCCTCTTCGTTGGTGCCCGAGAAATCCCATTCGCTAAACTCGTAATCCTCTTTGGCACTGAAGAAACGCCAGGAAACGACGCCACTGGAATCAATGAAGTGTTCCACATAGTTATTAGGCTCAGAAACCGCGAGGCTGTTGAAGGTCGGCGGCGGCATATCATTCAGGCCTTCAAAGCTGCGGCCTTGCATCAATTCGGTAAGGCTGCGCTCCAGTGCCACTTCCAGCATCGGGTGCGCTCCGAAGGAGGCAAAAACGCCGGAGGTTTTCGGGTTCATCAGGGTGACACAAGCTACCGGGAACTGGCCGCCGAGGGAGGCGTCTTTGACCAACACCGGATAACCCTGCGCTTCCAGCGCGCGAATGCCCTCCAGAATATCGGGGTATTTTTCCAGCACGTGCAGAGGCACATCGGGTAGTACAATTTCTTCCTGAATGATCTGCTTTTTCACTGCCCGCTCAAAGATTTCTGACAGGCATTGTACTTGCGCTTCATACAATGTGTTGCCAGCACTCATGCCATTGCTCAGGAACAGGTTCTCGATCAGATTCGAGGGGAAGTACACCACCTCGCTGTCTGAATGGCGCACAAACGGCAAGGAGCAGATTCCGCGCTCGACATTGCCAGAGTTGGTGTCGATCAGGTTGGAACCGCACAGTTCATCGTCCGGGTTATAGATGGCCAGGCAGTGGTCGTCCAGAATGCCCTGCGGCAATTCGTCATCTGGCCCCGGTTTGAACCAGCGTTCCATCGGATAATGAACAAACTCACTGTTGGCGATGTCTTCACCAAAAAACTGATCATTGTAGAAGAAGTTGCAGTTCAGACGCTCAATAAACTCCCCCAGCGCCGAACACAGGGCGCTTTCTTTCGTGGAGCCCTTACCATTGGTGAAACACATGGGCGAGGCAGCATCGCGAATATGCAGTGACCACACATGAGGCACTATATTGCGCCAGGACGCGATTTCAATCTTCATGCCAAGGTCTGCCAGAATTGCGGTCATGTTAGCGATGGTTTGCTCCACCGGCAGGTCTTTACCCACAATGTAAGTGCTGGCGTCACCCTCGGGCTTGGTCATCAGAAGCGCCTGGGCGTCTTCATCGAGACTGTCTACGACTTCAATCTGGAAATCAGGGCCGGTTTGCACCACCTTTTTGACCGTACAACGGTCGATTGAACGCACAATGCCCTGGCGGTCTTTGTCAGAGATGTCCTCTGGCAACTCAACCTGAATCTTGAAAATCTGGTTATAGCGGTTTTCAGGATCAACGATGTTGTTCTGCGACAGGCGGATATTGTCGGTCGGAATGTTGCGAGCTATGCAATATACCCGAACAAAATAGGCAGCACACAACGCAGAGGATGCCAAAAAGTAGTCGAAAGGACCGGGCGCTGAACCGTCGCCTTTGTAACGTATGGGTTGGTCGGCAATAACCGTGAAGTCGTCAAACCTGGCTTCAATTCGGAGGTTGTCGAGAAAGTTAACGTTGATTTCCATTGCGAGGGTACCGATTTGTAGAATTTGGCGCGCTGCTGCCACGCGTTGCGGCCATTATAGACTTAACACCGCATCACGCGTACCTCGTGTTGTTCACTGACCATCGTCGCGCGGCGCACTCTCTATTGTGCGACTCAGGGCCGGGCGAACGATCCGCAATACCCGCTGCAGCTGCTCTTTGGGCATTATCACCAGCAGGTTACCGGCAAGTACCAGCGACACGCCCGCAACCGCCTCGCCAGTCCAGTGATAGTTCTCGAATACGGTTGAGAGCGCAAGCGCCACCACCGGGAAGAGCACCATGCAGTAGGCCGCACGCTCCGGCCCTATTCGCCCAAGCAGCGTGAGAAAACTCCCGAACCCCAGCACCGAACCGACCAGAGCGAGGTAGATCAGAGACCCCGTGTAAGTCCAGCTTGCTTCGAAAACAAACAGTTCACCCCGACCCCAGGCAATGAGCGCCAATACAAGGGCGCCATAAGCCATACCGTAGGCGTTGCTCTGCATGATGGGTAGTTTCGAAGACTGATTTCGGACGGAGAGCATGTTACCGAACGAGGTGATAAACGTTCCCACCAAACTCAGGATAATTGCGCGTAAGGTAGCACCGTCTGCGTCCAGAGCGCGGATTTCCGGCAGGAACACCAGACAGATACCCACCAGCCCAAAAGCGGCTCCGACAATAACGGTACGCGATACGCGGTTACCAAAAAACAGGGCACCGTTAACGATGTTCATTACGATAATGGTAGAAAACACCACCGCGATCAATCCACTGGTTATGTCGGCTGCGGCCTGATAAACCAGCATGTAGTTGAACCCGAATAACATCAGGCCCTGGCCCGCCATCCAGAGATGCTGACGAACGCCGAATTTCATATTCCGACGGGTCACGTGGCACCAAACCATCAGCACCAGCGCGGCCAACCCAAACCGATAGGCGATAGACACATCACCGGGCACTTCGCCCAACTGCAGGGGTATCGCAATAAACGTCGACCCCCAGATCAACACCGTCGATAAGTAAAGTACAAAGGTATTCGTCAGCATAGCTAGAGAGACCTGCAACCGTGATCAAAAACCGGCTACGTTATACTCGCTACCGATCCAACATTGAGAAGATTCATTCTCCTCCTTATAGTTATCTTGCTCAACAGTTTTACGACGACTGGCAGGGATATAAAAGGCGGGAAATATTAATTGCAAAGAAAGCTTCCGGGGCAAGGAAGACCCTGCCCCGGAATATCTTACTCAGGCTTGTAAAGACGCTGGATACTGGAAAAATCCAGTGTTCCATTGCCCTGCCCGGCATGGAGCTCAAACAGGTTACGGGCGAGAGATCCCATAGGAATCGCCGCATGATTCTTGACGGCATTATCAAAAGCCAGACCAAGATCCTTGTTCATCAGGTTGACCAGGAAGCCACCTTCATAACCCCGTGAAGCGGGCGCCGCATCCATGACTCCAGGCCAGGGATTGTATACATTCAACGCCCAGTTACCGCCGGAGCTCTGCTTCATAACCTCCGAAAGAACCGCAGGGTCCAGCCCGTTTTTCACACCCAGAGCCAAGGCTTCACTGGTGCCTGCCATCAGGATAGCCAACAGCATGTTGTTGCAGATTTTGGCAACCTGACCGGCGCCGTGCTCGCCGGCATGGAAGATGTTCTTACCCATGGTTTCCAGAATTGGCTTCGCCTTATTGAAGGTATCCTCAGCGCCGCCACAGATGAAGGTCAGTGTACCGGCTTTGGCACCACCCACACCGCCGGAGACCGGCGCATCAAGGAATGGAATATTTCTGGCCTCGGCCTCTTCCGCCACTCCGCGAGCGGTTTCCGGTGCAATAGTGGATGAATCAATGACCAGAGTGCCCGCAGGCAACTTGGCCAGCAGGCCATCATCACCCAGATACACAGCCTCAACGTGCTGGCCCGCAGGCAGCATGGTGATTACACACTCTGCCCCCTTGGCGGCTTCATGAGCCGTGGCTGCAGATTTCGCGCCCTCTGAGACCAGCGCAGCTACCGCATCTTTTGACAGGTCAAAAACGGTTACGTCGTGCCCGGCTTTTACAAGGTTGCTGGCCATAGGGCCGCCCATGTTGCCCAGACCAATAAAGGTAATCGTTGCCATAATCATCCCCTTGTTTTTGTATTCGGTTGAGTAGGCCGCCCGCTCGGGCGGCCTTTTTGGCTAGTTTTTGAAAAAGCTGTCAATCCACTCACTGTCCATTTCCGCCAACGAGGCGTAGCGCCAGCGGGGCTGTTTGTCCTTGTCGATCAGGAGCGCGCGCACACCTTCGGCGAACTCCCCTTTGCTCAAACAATTCCGGGAGAGCATGATCTCTTTGGCGAGCACCTCGCTGAGGCTGTCCTGGCGGCAGTTCCGAAGATGCTGCCAGCACAGTGCCAGCGACGTTGGCGAGGCGGCTTCCAGAGGCCGGGTCGCCTTGGCAAGCCAGCCATCGCCACTCGCAAGTTCCATCATCTGCGCGACCATGACGGTCAGGCTGTCGGCATCAGTCACCCGGTTGATCTCATCGAAATGAGCCCGCACCGGAGACTCGGGTAACGCATCCGCGCTTTGATTTTCGTGCTGCCTGAGCACGCTGCCAACCATGGCGAAAGCATCTTCACCCTTCCAGTTTTGGGCGATCAGGTCAGCGACCACGGCAGTTTTCAGTTCGTGTTTGATGAATCGATCGGCAAGACCAATGAACAGTGCGTCGGCGGCATTCATACGAGCACCGGTCAAACCAAGAAACAGCCCCGTGCGCCCGGGTGTGCGGTTCAGAAACCAGCCAGCGGCAACGTCCGGATATAGCCCGATACTGCTCTCCGGCATAGCCAGTTTGGACGCCTCGGTAACCACCCGGTGAGAGGCGCCGGCCATGATGCCAATACCGCCACCCATCACAATGCCGTGCCCCCAGCACACCACCGGCTTTGGAAACGAGTGAATCAGATAGTCCATCTCGTATTCTTCGGTGAAAAAGGCTGCACCTTCACTCGCGCCGGCCCCACGCTGTGGTTCGGTCATGCTGCGGTAAAGCGCTATAATATCGCCGCCGGCACAAAATGCTTTGTCACCTTCCGCCTCGATCCAGACGGCACGAATTCTGTCGTCTTCGGCCCAGCGCTTTAGTTGAGGTGTCAGCAGCCGAATCATTTCGAGAGAGAGTGAGTTGAGCGCTTTGGGCGTGTTCAGCCGGGCTACGGCAATCAGAGCGCCGTCAGCGGTTTTCAACTCTTCAAAAACAATCGGTTGATGGCTCTTTACAGGTTGATGACTCATATAACAAATCCTTGAACCGATGTGCCCCAGGGTTTCAGCGGTTTTTCCATTCCGGTTTACGTTTATCCAGGAAGGCATTCACGCCTTCTTTCTGATCTTCAGTTGAGAACAGCTCAACGAATAGCTCACGCTCCATGCGCCAGCTATCGGAGTGGCTGCGACCATCACGGGAACTCATCACCAGAGTCTTGCAACGGGCGACCGAAGACGGGCTTTGCTTGCACGCCATTTCCGCCAACTCCAGCGCCTTCTCCAGCGCCTTACCGCTGGCAACAACTTCTTCAACCAGGCCAATCTGCAACGCCTTATCGGCCTTGACCCGCTCGCCACACAGAATCATGCGCTTGGCCCAGCCCTCACCCACTATCCAAGGCAGATTCTGGGTGCCACCCGCACAGGGCAGGAGGCCAACAGACGCTTCCGGTAATGCCATCTGTGCATGCTCTTCGGCAATACGGATATCACAGGCCAACGCACACTCAAGGCCTCCGCCCATCGCGTAACCGTTTATCGCGGCAATGGATACGCCACGGAACGCTGTCAATGCGGCAAAAGCTTCACCGAAGAGCTGAGCCATGTAGTTGGCCCGGGCCTTGTCGCCATCGGCAAAGGTTTTAAGATCGGCGCCTGCGGAAAAGAATTTCTCGCCCTGGCCGGTCAGAACCAGCGCAAAAATATTCGTGTCTTCGTTGAGTTCACGAACGGTTTTGGTCAACTTCAGCAGGGAATCCGCTGTCCAGGTATTGGCCGGCGGATTATTGATGGTCAGTACTGCAATGTGTCCGCGTTTTTCGAGCTGAATCAGATCGCTCATCATCTTTCTCCTGTAATTTTTTGCGGATTATTGAATGGCCTCGGCCACACCGTTATCCAGCATGCGACGGGCAATAATCAGGCGCATGATTTCGTTGGTACCTTCCAGAATCTGGTGCACGCGCAGATCGCGCAAATAGCGCTCCAGAGGATATTCCCGGATATAACCATAGCCACCGTGCAGCTGCAGGGCGTCATTCACCACATCAAAACAGGCATCGGTTGCGAAGCGTTTGGCCATGGCGCAGTGCAGTGTGGCTTCTGTGTCACCACTATCCAGCTTGAAAGCTCCAAGACGAACCATCTGCCGGGCCGCCACCAGATTGGTCGCCATATCCGCCAGCTTGAATTGCAAGGCCTGAAAAGCAGCTAGCGGTTTACCGAATTGTTCACGCTCGTGCATATAATTGCGAGCTCTCAACAACGCGGCTTGTGCTCCGCCCAGAGAACATGTGGCAATATTGAGACGACCGCCATCAAGGCCTTTCATGGCAATGGCAAAGCCGTCACCTTCTTCGCCCACCCGGCTGGTTATGGGAACACGGACATTCTCAAGGTTAATCGTACGAGTAGGTTGGCTGTGCCAGCCCATTTTCTCTTCGTTCTTGCCGTAGGAGATGCCTTCGGCATCCGCAGGAATCACGAACGTGGAAATACCTTTAGAGCCGGAGTCCGCCGCACCCGTGCGCGCCATCAGCACGAGGATATCGGTATCACCGGCACCGGAGATAAAGACCTTGCTGCCGTTGATGACATAGCTGTCGCCATCAAGAACCGCTTTGGTTCTCAGACTGGCAGCATCCGAACCCGCGCCGGGTTCCGTCAGACAGTAAGAGGCAAGCCATTCACCACTGGCCAGCTTGGGCACAACTTCCTGTTTGAGGTCATCGGGCGCAAAGCTCGCGACCATCCAGGTTGCCATATTGTGAATGGTTATAAACGCCGCCGTTGAGGGGCAGGCCGCTGCCAGCTCTTCCACAATCACAGATGTGTCCAGCCGAGAAAGCCCCATGCCTCCGAGTGCTTCCGGGGTATAGATCCCCATAAAGCCCATTTCGCCAGCTTCTTTCAAAACATCTACCGGAAAAATATGCTCGTTATCCCACTTTGCCGCATGGGGCTCCATGGATTTCTCAGCAAAGGCACGGGCAGCTTCACGAAACGCCAATTGGTCTTCAGTGAGGTTAAAGTCCATCGTTTCTCTCCAGAACAGTTACGCTCCAGCTCAAAGAGTCTTGGGTCACGCAGGTTTAAAAAGGGGCCGGAAACAGGTTCCGGCCCAAATGTACCCACCGTCAACGCAATTAACGCAACTGGATAGAGAAGTTTGCTTCCGCAGTCGCCTCACTGGAGAACCAGCGTGAAGTAACCGTTTTGGTCTCAGTATAAAAACGCACCGCCTGTTTACCGTAAGCGTGCTGATCACCGTAGAAGGAACCCTTCCAGCCGGTGAATGAGAAGAATGGCAGGGGTACAGGAATGGGAATATTCACCCCAACCTGACCTACGTCGATCTCATGCTGGAAGCGACGGGCAGCACCGCCGGAGCTGGTAAAGATCGAGACACCGTTGCCATAAGGGCTCTTGTTGATCAGCGCGATGGCGTCAGCAAGACTGTCCTCTTCCATACAGGTCAGCACAGGGCCAAAGATTTCTTCGTTGTAGATGTCCATCTCGGTGGTCACACCCGAGAACAAAGTCGGGCCAACCCAATTCCCATCAGGCAGTCCTTCAACCGTGCAACCGCGGCCGTCCAGAAGCAGATTAGCGCCCTGGGCTTCGCCGGTGGCAATAAGGGATTCAACACGGGCCTTGGCTTTGGGCGAGATCACCGGGCCATAGCTGGCGCCGGAATCGTTCCAGGCACCCGGGCGAACTTTCGCCATGGCTTCTTTCAATTCCGGAATCCAGGCCTGGGCCTCACCTACAAACACAGCGACGGAAATCGCCATGCAACGCTGGCCAGCGGCACCTACAGACGCACCTACAAGCGCATTGATTACCTGCTGCTTATCGGCATCCGGCAAGATAACCATGTGGTTTTTGGCACCGGCAAAGCTCTGAACACGCTTCATATTGCGGGTACCGGTCTCGTAGATATAACGGCCAACCGGCACGGAGCCTACGAAGGACACAGCCTTGATGGCAGGATCGGTGAGCAGCACATCGACCTGTGCCTTGCCACCGTGCACTACCTGCAACACACCTTTGGGGGCGCCGGCTTTCCCAAACAGTTCGGCAAGATACATTGGGGTGAGTGGATCCTGCTCGGACGGCTTGAGAATAAACGTGTTACCGCAGGCAATCGCCATGGGGAACATCCAAAGCGGAATCATAGCGGGGAAGTTGAACGGCGTAATACCGGTACACACACCCAACGGCTGAATCCAGGAGTGGGTATCCACCTCCCGCGCTACGTTCTCAACGGTTTCACCCATCATCATAGAAGCTACGTTGGCCGCATGCTCAACAACCTCAATACCACGCCACACGTCACCTTTGGCATCGTCAAACGTTTTGCCGGTTTCCTGGGACAGGATTTCAGCAATGTCGTCGTGGTGCTCTTTCAGCAGCGCCTGATAACGCAGCATCACGCGCGCACGCTCAGAAACCGGGACTTCTTTCCAGGTTTTGAAAACCTCACCGGCGGTATCAATGGCTTTTCGCATCTCAGCGTCCGTAGTTGCTGGCGCGCGAGCAATCACTTCGTTGGTAGCAGGATTGGTAACATCAATCCATTCGCTGGTCTGGCTCTGAACGAATTCACCTGCTATGTACAGTGGAACGTTTTTCATCTCGATATCCCTGTTTGTTGTTGTGCGAGAGGCGGGCCAAAACTCCGTGGCTTTAAAAATGTATGCCAAGGGCTTTAGCAATGTATGGTAAGACCATAGCACGCGCACCGGCACTTGAAGATTGACTAAATTTCGCACTTGATGGACTATCTTTCGATCGACAAAAATCTACGGCCTCGGAAAACATGACACAGACCTCCCAGTGGCCAGTGCCCAAGAACAGCATTCGTTACGTGGTACCAGCCCCAATCATCAGGCTTTTGTCTGAGCACCCCCTTACCCGCGACCTTTACCCGCTGGCTTTCGGCCATTACCGCCGGGCGACCGGCCATCATATGCACCGGGAACACCATCGCGACAATCTTTTGATTTACTGCACCGAGGGAAGGGCCTTTCTGAATGTGAATGGCGAACCTCACACAATGGAAGCGGGGGATCTCTTGTTGTTACCGGCGGGCGCCAGCCACCGTTACACGGCTGACCCGGAGAACCCCTGGACTATTCACTGGGTGCATTACACCGGGCCGTTGGCGGACGAATTTCGCAATTACATGGGTTTCGATGATTCCACGCCGATCCGCCATCTGGGACGGCAACCCAGGCTACTGGTAGACTTTAATGGCCTGCTTTCCGTGCGCCAGACCGGCTTCCGCGCCCGCGGCCTGATTCACGCTGCCAATCGCCTGCGACAACTGCTGGCAGCCGTTCCGATCAGCGTCGATGAAACCAGTCACGAACGGCAGGCCGAACTGGACACGATCAACAACTATATGCGTGAACACCTCGATGAGCGCATTACTCTGGAACAGCTTGCTGATCTTGCCGGGCTTTCCCCTGCCCACTTTGCTACCCGCTATAGAGAACAGACCGGCACCTCTCCCATCCAGCACTTCCTTCATCTGAAAATAGAAAGAGCCTGTCAGATGCTGGATGCTACGAGCCTGAGCTTTACAGAAATAAGCCATCGCCTTGGCTATGACGACGCCTATTATTTCTCCCGACTGTTCAAAAAAGTGATGGGACAGGCACCGAGGGACTACCGGCATACTCCAAGGCACTAGCCCGGCACTGGCCTGGTACAACGGGCCAGTCGTTAACCTGCCGCTAACTGCGACTTTTGTTGTAAAGACTAAACCGTTAGTCTTGACGGGAAAGACAACAACAAGAGCATCCTGATGGCTACATATCACTTTGAGATTGACGAAACTTTCGACGTACCTCGCAACAAAGTTTTTGCTCTGTTTGCCGACCATCGAAGCTTCGGAAAACTCCTCGGGGCGCCCGTTAAGCGGATAAAGGACAGCAATCAGGCTGACCCCAATGGTCTCGGCTCGGTACGCAGGCTTGGCATCGGCCCCATCGGGCTGGAAGAAACCATAACCAGCTTCGAGCCAGACTTGCTGATCGAGTACACCATCACCAGCTTGAGCCCGATCAGAAATCACCGGGGCCGCATTCGCTTTGAGGATACTCCTGAGGGGCACACCCGCGTGCGCTACCGCATTTCATTTGACGATATTGTGCCGTTTACCGGCAAACTGCTCAGCGCCGGCCTGGAGAAGGCCATTCGCCGTGGCATCGGGCAGGTACCAAAGCTGGCATAACCCGGGCTGCCGGGCGAAACAAAACATTACTTTATGGATATCAGATAATTGACCTGAGGCAATTGCTGTTATCCATCAATTTTGTAATCTCCGCGCAACTTGCAATATCCGGCCACCCCAGCCGGCCCTCATCCTGCGGAGATTTAAATGGCAAACGAGCCAATTGTCCTGTTTGATAACGGGCATCATAAATGCCTGATGTTCGATTCCCTGGTCACCGGCGAGGGTGTCCAGTCCAACCAGTTTCTCGTCGTTGACGGTAAGCACGAAGCGCTGATCGATCCGGGCGGCGACCTTACCTACACTCCACTTGCTGTGGCTGCCTCCAAATACATGAATATCCGGGATATGGAGTTTGTATTTGCGTCGCACCAGGACCCTGACATCATCGGCGCCATTGACCGATGGATCGTGCATACCAGTGCGAAAATCGTAACATCAAAGCTGTGGGCCAGGTTTCTCCCTCATCTGGTGTCCAGCTATGTCACCAACCAGCTCAGCGGCAGCGTCTACGACCGTATTATCAGCATTCCGGATGCAGGCGCCAATGTAAGGTTCGGGGACTCCTATCTCCAGTGCCTGCCTGCTCACTTCATGCACTCAGTAGGCAACCTGCAGTTCTACGATCCGGCATCAAAAATCCTGTTCTCCGGGGATCTCGGCGCGTCCATGGGCGCTGAAGACGACCACCTGCCAGTAAAGGATTTTGACCGGCACATCCCTAATATGATGGGTTTCCACCGACGCTACATTGCGTCAAACAAGGTATGCCGGCTGTGGGCCAACATGATCCGGGATATGGATGTTCAGATGATTGTGCCGCAGCACGGAAAGCGCTTCGAAGGCCCGGCGATGGTAGATCGGTTTCTGAACTGGGTCAGCAATATAGAGTGTGGTATCGACCTGATGGCTCAAGACAATTACCGCGTTCCGGTCGATTACATCTGAACGCCGAGGGGCAGCCCGTCAAATAGGCCTGTCCCAAACCGCTATTCTTGCGTAAAATCCGGCCTTTTCTCCCGCAATCATGAGGCAGCGCAAAAATGGGCAGAGCCTACCAGAACCGCAAACAATCCATGGCCAAGACAGCGGAGGCCAAAACCAAGGTCTACAGCAAGTACGGGCGCGAAATCTATATGAGCGCCAAGTCCGGCGGAACAGACCCGGATGGCAACCTGTCACTGCGCGGTCTGATTGAGCGCGCTAAAAAAGATCAGGTGCCCACTCACGTTATTGAAAAAGCCATAGAAAAAGCCCGCGGTGGCGCCGGCGAAGACTACTCGGCCGCCCGTTACGAAGGCTATGGTCCGGGCAACTGCATGGTGATCGTGGACTGCCTTACCGACAACCCCAACCGCACCTTCGGCGATGTTCGCCAGGCCTTCACCAAAACCAAAAGCAAGATTGGCACACCGGGCACCGTTGCACACATGTTTGATCACAGCGCTATTTTTGTGTTCAAGGGTGAAGACGACGAAGCCGTACTTGAAGCCCTGATGGAGGCCGACGTTGACGTTACCGATATCGAGAGCGAAGGCGGCCAGATAACGGTGTTTACGCCAAACACGGAATATGCCAAAGCCCATAAGGCACTGACAGACGCTTTTGCCGACATTGACTTCGATGTCGACGACATCCAGTTCCTGCCAAAAACCACAACCCCTGTGGAAGGCGATGACATTCCGATGTTCGAGAAGTTTTGCGACATGCTGAACGAGCTGGACGATGTGCAGAACATCTTCCACAACGCGGAACTGCCAGAGCAGTGAGCCAGCCGAGCCCAAAAGTGGTGATCCTTAAAACAGGCAGCACCTACCCGGACATCAAAGAGCAGTTCGGTGATTTCGATGAATGGTTCGTGCGTGGGCTGTCACCCGGGCTCGACATTACTGTGCTCAATACGGCAGCCGGAGAGTTGCCCGGAGACCCGGCAGACTGGGACGGAATTGTCATGACAGGCTCCGCCGCCATGGTCAGTGATCGCGAGCCCTGGAGCGAAAAGGCAGCAGCATGGCTGGCACAGGCTGTGGAAAAGGCCGTTCCATTACTCGGCGTGTGCTACGGACACCAGCTTCTGGCACACGCACTGGGCGGCGAGGTCGGCTATCACCCGGGCGGCCGGGAGAGTGGAACAAGGCGCGTCGAACTGCTGGCCAATGCCCAGAATGACCCACTACTCTGCGGCATGCCAGGCAGCTTCAGCGCACAGCTCACCCACAGGCAGTCCGTATTACGCCTGCCCTTGGACGCTGTTCTGCTTGGCCGCAACGAATTTGAACCACACCAGGCATTCAGAGTAGGCAAGTGCGCTTGGGGCGTGCAATTCCATCCCGAGTTCTCTGAAGCCATCATGAGAGCCTACCTGGGCGTGCAGGCACCGGATCTGGAACGCGAAGGGTTTGACTCGCAAACAATGATGGACTCGGTTACCGATACTCCTGAAGCATCCAGGTTGCTTGAGCGCTTTTCGGCTCTGGTAACAGAAAACAAAAAGGGCTGAAACGGTACTGGGCCGCTTATGACTCTGAAGTTATTGCTTGCACTCATTGTTCTGACTCTGGTCAGCGTAGGCTTTTACCATACCTACAAACCTCTGCCTCCTGGCATCAGCCACAGCGGTGACGCACTCCCCCTGAACGACGCGGCATTGCTGGTGGATGCGACCTATCATCATAACGATGGATCAGAAACCCGCGACCATGAAATCTTCGACGAAATACTGCGTCTCATCAGCCAGGCCAGATCCTTCGTTCTTGTCGACATGTTCCTCTTCAACAGCAGCCGCCCTGAAGGCGTGGAGCACCGACATCTCTCGGAACAGCTTACCGAGGCACTGATTAATCGAAAAGCTGAGCAGCCTGGGCTGGAGATTGTTGTTATCTCTGATCCGTTGAACACTTTCTATGGAGGCTCGGTTTCGCCCTGGTTTCAGGCGCTCCGCCAAGCAGGAATTTCAGTAACAGAGAGCAACTTGCTGCCACTTCGTGACAGCAACCCGGCCTGGTCGGCAATCTGGCGGCTCTGCTGTCAGTGGCTCGGCAATAATCCCGAGGGCGGCTGGTTGCCGAACGCTCTGGGATCGCAACCTGTCACCATACGCAGCTACCTTGCGCTACCCAACTTCAAGGCAAACCATCGTAAAATTCTGGTGGCAGATGAAGGGGAAAAACTGCGCGCACTTGTAACCTCCGCGAACCCTCACGATGGCAGCAGCCGGCACAGCAATACAGCCATCAGCTTTTCCGGCCCGGCGGTCGCCGATGTTCTGAAAAGCGAGCAAGCGGTTCTGATCATGTCTGGCCAGTCTAACCCGAGGCTAGACAGGCTGATCAGCGAGGCGAATAACAGTCAGACAACGGGTCAGCATACCGCCGGTATGATTGCGGTAAAAACAGAATCGGCCATTCTGGATTCGGCACTTCAGATGATCGCAAAAGCGCAGAGCGGAAGCGGGCTGGATCTTGCGTTTTTCTATCTCTCGCACCGGGAGATTGTTGCAGCCTTGCTCGACGCTCATGAACGCGGCGCGAACATACGCGTGCTTCTCGACGCCAACAACGAGGCCTTCGGCCACCAGAAAAGTGGCATACCCAACCGACAGGTTGCCCTGGAACTTCACAAAGCCGGCATTCCTGTGCGTTGGTGCAACACCAACGGCGAGCAGTGCCACAGCAAGTTGTTAATCCTGCGCCAGCTGAACAGCCAAGCCGAGCTGTTGTTGGGCTCAGCCAACTTCACACGGCGCAATCTCGATGATCTTAACCTGGAAACCAACGTCTGGATTTCAGTTCCATCAGACTCTGTAGTGGCCACAAAAGCGGTTGGTTTCTTTGAACAGCAGTGGCAGTCTGGCCCCGGCAGCGACCCTGTTATGAGCCTTCCCTATGAACACTGGGCCGACGACTCGATGCTGCGCTACTGGCGTTACCGCTTAATGGAAGCAACCGGGCTTTCGACATTCTGAACTCAGCCTGATGACTGCACCGCCCTTGATCACATTCACTGAGAACAATACCAGCTAAGAGCTATCAGTGCGGTGAGGGATTACAGGCTTATAAAAAATCGCCACATCCTTTCGTGGCACATACATTGTCCAGCCCAGGCGGTTAGCAATAAGGGCCAGCGTCACCTCGCGATAGAACACAACGTGTGTGGGGTCCCGCCGGTAATGCCAATTGTCAAACAGGTCATCGCAGGTCTGAAAGCACGTCATTATGCCAACCCACCCTCCGGGCTTCAGTAAATCATCCAGTTGACTGAACACCTCTGCCGGGTGATGCAGATGCTCCAACACCTCTGTACAGGTAATGAAATCATACTGATGGTTCAGCGCTGACTGCGCCGGATAGAAAAAGGGATCGTAAAGCACCATCTCCATTCCCGCTTCACTCAGCATTACTGCGAGCGCCGGGCCGGGGCCACAGCCGAAATCCAGCCCCAGAGCGCCCGGCTGAATACAGTCAAGCAAGGGCAAGACAAGCTTCTCAAGAAAAACCCGATAACCCGGGTCGCCCGGATCATTATTATGAAGATCGTAAACCGCCCGTTCCTCATCCGGAGCAAGCCAGCTTGCCTGCGCCATAATCGTTGCCTCGCAGTGCGTGCAACGCAGGTATTCCCGTCCCTTCACTACCCGAAAGCAGGCCAGCGCACCCTGCTCGCAAACATTGCAGGCGGCGCCTTCATAAACGCTGATCTCTGTTACTACCGGCATTCCTGAACCTTTAATTTTCAGCGTTTTTATAGCGCTCCAGGGCACTGGAGAATGCCTCCAGAAACTCTTCGGACGTTTCCGGGCTGAAGGCCAGATAAACAGGGCCGCCACTGACTGGCTTCTCAGAAGCTTTGATGCGATCTGCAACGCCCAATCGTTCAGCCTGAATCCCGACAACGTATCGGTTTGCCAGCATCGCATCGATCCGCCCGAGCAATAGCATTTGCAACCCCGAATCAATAGATGGCATATCTACCTGCTTGAAATGGGTTGCAGCCTTGATTTCGGATGAATAGGTGTAGCCGGGAGAGACGCCGACTCTCATACCTTTCAGAGAGTCCAGATCTTCATACTCAAAGGTCTGCTCCTGTGTTGTGTATACAGCTGTTTCGCTAACCAAAAGAGCTTCCCCCGGAAAACGAAACATTGTCTCTCGTTTAGCGGTAAGGCCTATGCCAATGATACCGTCACGCTCATTCATGAGCACCAGGCGCTGAGCCCGCTTCCAGGGTACAAACTCCAGTGTTAAGTCATACCCCATGCTCTCGATCACGTCTCTTGATATTTCCCAGAGCACACCACTAGGCCCTTGCGGTGTATCGTTAATCAACCCGGGCCACTCCTCAGTCACCAGCTGCAGCGTCTGTGCCGAAACAGGCAGTGCAAACAGAAGAAACAGACCGGCACAGGCTTTGCGAAAAGCCGCCGACCACACCGGGTAAGGAAAACGAGGAAGATTCATGGTTCACGACGACCTTAAAACGGACAATTGCGTTGAAAAATAATGGCAGACTCGACACCAAAGCGCCAACAGACGGGCTGCGAGAGTATCAGTCGCCTGTTATGATGCCCGCACCCAGATAAGCAACCGGACAATCGATGACCATCAATCACTCCACCCGTCTTAACAAATACATCAGCGAAAGCGGCATGTGTTCCCGCCGGGAGGCAGATCGTTACATTGAGCAGGGCAATGTCTATATCAATGGCAAACGGGCCAGTGTAGGCGATCAGGTTTTAACCACAGATATCGTCAAGGTAAACGGCCAGGTTATCGAGCCCCGCGCGGAAGAAGATCTGGTGTTTATCGCCCTGAACAAACCGGTGGGCATCGTCAGCACCACCGATGATGCGGAAAAATACAACATTCAGCGCTTTGTTGGCCACAGCGCGCGCATTTTTCCGATCGGGCGCCTGGACAAGGATTCACAGGGGCTGATTTTCATGACCAGCAACGGCGACCTGGTCAATAAAATTCTGCGTGCCGGCAACAATCATGAAAAAGAGTACGTTGTAACGGTCGACAAGCCCGTTACCAAATCTTTTATTCAAGGCATGGCCGGAGGCGTGCCCATCCTCGGCACCATGACCAGAAAGTGCACAGTGATACAGGAAAGCCGTTTTGTGTTCCGCATCACGCTGGTACAGGGTCTGAACCGCCAGATTCGCAGAATGAGCGAGCATTTCGGGTTTGAAGTAACCCGGCTTGAGCGCGTCCGCATTATGAACGTCAACCTGAAGGGTCTGGGTACAGGCCAATGGCGGGATCTTACGGAGAAAGAACTGGCGGGCCTGTTTGATGCGATTCGTGATTCATCTTCCGATGCGGCCCCAGACAAAGCTGCGGCTCCAGGAAAGAAGCCCGCCAGCAAACCCAAACGCTCACCGCGACCGCCCAGTGTCGAGCAAAGAGGCGGGCGCAAGGCGGGGCCTAAAACGCCTGGAGCCCGGCCCGCCGCCGGCAAAAAGCCCAAATCGTCAAAGCGCCCCAAGGCCGGAAAGCCAAGGCAGCGCAGCGTCAAACGATAGGCAAAGCTGAACGGGCCGGGCTGTTTCTGTTATTCCGCCGGCGTTGGCCGCACCAGAATTTCATTTACATCCACATGGGAAGGCTGGGATACCGCGTAAATTACAGCGCGGGCGATATCTTCTGGCATCAATGCATGAGCCGGTGGTTTATCGAAAAACGGCGTATCAACCATACCGGGCTCTATCAAGGTTACCCTCACCCCGGAACCACGTAACTCTTCCCGCACGCCATAGCCAATCGCGGAAACAGCCCACTTGGTCGCACTGTACATCGAGCCGGGAATGGTCACCCTGCCTGCCGCAGAACCTGTCAGCAACAAGTGCCCCTTGCTTTCCCGAAGAGCCGGCAGACAGTGCTGAATAGTCAGGCCAACTCCGTATATATTGGTAAGGATCATATCCTTCCAGACAGCCGGATCGGCTTCGCTGAAACCACCCGGCTCCCCTCCCCGACCAGCATTGGCAAACACGCTGTCCAAGCGGCCGAAGGTTTTCAGTGCCTGTTCAACCATCGCTCTTTGATCGTCACCGTTTTGCACATCGCATTCGACAATCAACACTTCGCTGTCACCACCGAGTTCCGCCTGCAGGGCTTGCAGCTTGTCTGCAGAGCGGGCTGCGAGAACCAGGCGATAGCCTTCTTTGGCCGCCGCCCGGGCGGTTGCAACTCCAATGCCGGAAGATGCGCCGGTAATCAACATAACGGGTTTTTTTGAGGGGCTATCTGCCATAAGTTTTACGCTCCGTTTATCAGCTAAATTTCATGTCTTTGCGCTTATCAAAGATTCAGCCAGATCAATGCCAACACCGCCATAACCAGCAAAAACCAGCGGGCATAAGAATCTGGTTTGTCATCGCTACTTTCCTCGGCCGGGGTAACACGGCTACTCGCTTCATACTCTGCAACCAGCTGCCGGGCCGGGTAAAGATCCTCATCCTCTACGTGAATATTACTGAACCCGGCTGCGCCAATTTCGCCCATTGCACCCTGTAGATAATGACCACCCACGTAAGTTTCAATACCGTTGGCTTTCAGTAACCCGGCAACAATATGCGCTTCAGTGATGTCCTTGGCCCTGTAGGCAATTTGCAACGCCCTTCTCCTTTTGTGACATTTGAGGGCAGAAATCGCAAAAATCTGCGATGCTTTGTATCCAAAGCATAGTGTGCCTCCGCTACCGGGGCCAACTCTCAAGATACGGAAGACTCATGTTCTGGATTATCGCTGCCGTTGTTCTATTCATTATCGCATTGACTCTGCTTCTGTTTCGCACTGAGGATTTGTCTCATCTGGACGAGGCAGAGTATTCCGTGAGGGAGGCAACCCCCAGTGAAGAGAATCTGAAAGTTCTGGAGCGCATCCGGGAAATGGGCAAAGCCGGAAAAGGTCTTCGTGGCAAAGCGAGGCTGATGGCGATGCGAAAGCACATGGACGGCCTGAGTGACGGCCTGGATCTGCAATCAGAGTTCCGACACTGCGACAGCCCGAATGGTGAATGGGTAATCGCACCGGGTGCAGACACTCGGCGGCGGATTCTCTATATCCACGGCGGCGCCTGGGCAGCCGGCAGCCCGCGCAGCCATCGCGCCATTACGGATCGCCTGTCTCACATTGCCAGTGCAGCCGTGTTTGCTGTGGACTACCGCCTTATGCCGGAGCACCGGTTTATGGACGGCGTGCGTGATTGCCGTAAAGCCTATACCTGGCTGACAGCCAATGGCCCGGACAGCACAATTGAAGCCACGTTTATTCTGGTGGCGGGAGATTCTGCCGGTGGCAGCCACGCCCTTGGCCTACTGGCCTGGATACGCGAAAGCGGCCTGCGCCAGGCTGATGGCGCCGTCGCGTTTTCACCCTCCACCGACCTCACGCTTACCGCGCCGAGCAACCGCAGCAATATCGCTACGGACCCTATGCTGGGACCGATGTTTGGCGGTCTGTCGAAAATACCCCGACCGGTCATCTGGTGGGCAACGCTTGCAGCCTTCCGTATTTCTCCAACCAGCCCTGTCGCATCACCGCTTCGGGGTAGCCTTGTCAACCTGCCCCCGACGCTGATCCAGGCCAGTGATTCCGAGATGCTTCTGGATAACGCTCGAAGATACGCAGCCAAGGCAAAGGCCGAAGGCTCGCGAGTAGAGCTGCACACCTGGCCTGGAATGGTTCACGTCTGGCAGATTTTCACTCCGATATTGCCCGAAGCCGAGGAGGCGTTCGCTGACATAGAAGGGTTTATTCGCGAAATAGAGGCCGGCAAGCGCCAACCAGAGGAGGCTCAGACCTGAACCTTGCCACGCAGGGATTTGGTTTTACCTTTCTGGGTCTTGCGGTCGACCCGTTTTCGCCGAGCGGATTTTGAGGGGCGAGTAGCGCGACGCGCCTTCTGAACTTTGACCGCCTCCTGTATCAATTCCTTCAGACGCTCAAGAGCATCTTCCTTGTTCAGCTCCAGCGTACGAAACGACTGGGCCTTGATCACAATAACGCCTTCCTTGCTTATGCGCTGATCCTGGAGCGCCATAAGACGCTCCTTATAGAAGGGAGGCAGGGCAGAATTCAGCACATCGAAACGCAGGTGCACGGCCGAGGCCACCTTGTTTACGTTCTGGCCACCGGCGCCCTGGGCTCGGATCTGGGTGATTTCCAGTTCCCATTCAGCGATTTCAACAGCATTGGATATTTTCAGCATGGATCAAGGATAACAAATCCCGCAAACCGTAACCTGACATCCTGACAATTCGATAATACAGTGGAGTCAAAGAGCAGCGGCTGAGGATTTTGCATGGCTCAGACTTTCAGGTATGCCTTCATTCTAATTTTCTCATCCCTTTTGATGAGTGGCTGCGCCAGTAATCAAAACTTACAGTCCGGCAGGGTCTCACTCCAATACTCACCGGCTAAGTCCGCACCAGGTTCTGAGAAGGCTGAAAAATTGTGGCAAGCCTTTGAGCGCTATGAAGGTACGCCTTATCAATACGGCGGCACGACAGCCCGTGGTTTCGACTGCTCGGGCTTTATCACTACGGCCTATCGTGAAGGTCTGGGGCAAAAACTGCCACGCACAACCTCGCAAATGCTGCGTTATGGTGACGTGGTTCAGCCGGGAAACGTTAAACCCGGTGATATCGTATTTTTCAGAATCGCAGGAAAAGACCAGCACGCCGGCATTTATATGGGCGACAACCGCTTTATCCACGCATCAACATCGTCTGGCGTTATCATGTCAGAACTTAACGGTTACTACTGGAAAAATCGCTTCTCCGGCGCGAGACGGTTCGATTAACGCTCTTTATTAACACTACAGGCTGCCGTTGAACGCAAGGTGAAATGCGATGGCAGCCATCATCAAACCAATAGTGCCATCGATAACCCGCCAAGCCAGCGGGCGTGAAAGCACAGGCGCCAGTGCAGACCCACTCCAGGCCAGTAAACCAAACCACAGAACCGATGCGCTGCTCGCCCCCGCCACAAACGTCGTTGCGTTTTCCTGTTGTGCGCCCACCGCCGGAATCAGCAGCAGGGTATCCAGATACACCTGAGGGTTCAGCAAGGTAACCGCGAGCGTGGTAAAAAGAACGCCTTTAAGGCTGCGGCGCGATGCCTCACCGGTTTCCAGTGCAGCCCTACCCCGACTGGCCCGCACAAACGCCTGGATAGCCAACCATCCAAGGAAAACCACCCCGAGCCAGCGCAGAATTTCCAGCGCCTGCGGCATGGCCATCAGAGCAGCACTGACCCCGAACATACCAAGCGTGAAAAGAGTAATGTCCGCCGCCATACACAAACCGGCCGCCCACCAATGGTGCTCACGGCGGATCGCCTGGCTCAGCACGTAGGCATTCTGCGCTCCAATAGCAACGATAATTCCGCCGCAGACAATCAAACCCGTCAGGTAACTTTCAAGCACTGATCTAAGCTCCGTTTTTTATACCAAACCACTCAGGAAATCGAAGCAGGCAGAACAGCGCTATCATGTCGTAAACGCCGTGCCAGATCATGACCAGAAGGATGCTATCGGTTATCGCATAAGCCAGCCCAAGCACCAGCCCAAGGCCTGTAGCGACAACAAAGTAAGTAAAAGAAGCGTAGTGCACAAGACCGAAAAGCACTGATGCGGCCAACACAGCGGTAGTGGTATCCGTGTGCACTGCGAACCACCCCTGCACTGCTCCCCGGAACAGGAGTTCTTCGCCTACTCCGGCGAAGACTGAGAGCAGAAGAAGCACAGACCAGGAATAACCGGATGCAAACCTGTAAAGGCCGCGCATTTGCCGATCAAGGTTGTCCGGGAACAAACCAGGAATCCGGGAGAGCAATAAAAGGGCACCATAGGTGCACATCGCACCCAGAAGACCATAGAACACACTTGGCAAAAGCCCGGCGCCGGAGACCTGTACAGGAATATCCGCGACCAGAATCACCAGGAGCCCAACCACCCCAATCCCACCCTGGAATACCAGGGCAGTAATCGGAGAAACTTTCGATCTATTCCGGTTGCTCACCGTCATTTACTGTTCAAAAAGGCCTTTCACGGCGAACAGGTCATCATACTTGGGCGCCTGTTTCTGTGCCTTGGCCTGGAAGGTTTTCATCATATCCGTGGGGCGGAACATGCCAGCCTGCCAGGTTGCCATGTATTTCAGGCTGTCGGCCACGCTGTGGTCGCGGCTATAGTTCAGCATCTCTTTGCAGCCCGTGACCGCAAGCGGTGAATTGGCGGCTATCTGAACGGCAATTTCCATAACACCTGCAATCAGGGCATCCTGATCTGCGAAGAGAGCATTCACAAAACCAAGGCCTTTCGCCTCCTGCGCAGAAAATTTACGGCCGGTATACGCCAACTCACGCACAACGCCTTCCGGCATCAGCTTGGGCAAACGCTGCAGAGTCCCCACATCTGCTGTCATGCCGAGCTCGGTTTCCTTGATCGTGAAGTACGCGTCTTCAGTGCAGTAACGGCTATCGGCCGCACACACCAGGTCCAAGGCACCACCGATGCAGCCTCCGTGGATAGCCGCCAGTATCGGCAGGCGAATGTTCTCCAGAGATGTGAGAGTATCCTGAAGCTGCAATACAACCCGCCGGAGGTTTTCCGCCATACGGCCAGGATCACCGCTCATGGGCACCGCTTTGGGGTCGGTGAAGACACCAAGATCCATGCCCGCAGAGAAATGCTTACCCGTGGATGACACTACAATCACCCGCGCATCTGTATTTGATTCAATTTCTTGCATGCACTTAGGCAACTCAAGCCAGAAGGCCTTGGTCATGGTATTCAACGCTTCCGGGCGGCTGAACTGCACATGGGCAATTTTGTTTTCAACGCTGACAGAAAAACTTTCGTAAGTGGATAGCTCAGACAAGGCAAGGCTCCTTAATATTAATTCACACGAATTCCGGAATACTGAGGCAAACATACCTCATGTTGCTGAAAATGTCGGGTTTATGCCTATAAGAAAGTGCTTTGCTTTTCAGCTGGCAGCGGGTACAGTGATCTCCGTTGGAAAGATTTAGCAAAGCACTTCATCAATAAGACGCATTTTTGTACCCGTACGTTGTGCATCGTCCTGTTTTTGATCACGCCAGTTTTTTGTTTCCGCATATCGCTGACCAGCCATCAACATGATGACCTGGCGGCACTTAAAAGATTGAATTCAGGATTAATTATTATGTCAACTGTTACCGGTACTGTTAAGTTCTTCAACGAAGCAAAAGGCTTTGGCTTTATCACTCGTGAAGGCGGCCCGGACGTATTTGTTCACTACAGCGCTATTCAAGGTGGCGGTTTCAAGACTCTGGCAGAAGGCCAGCAGGTTGATTTCACCGTGACTCAGGGCCAGAAAGGTCCTCAGGCTGAGAACGTCGTTGCTGTTTAATTAACAGACAACGCTAAAAAAGGCAGCTTAAGCTGCCTTTTTTATTGCCCGCATTTTGTCACCCAAGAACAACCTCTTCCCGCTCCACCCGATTTCTACCTCCGGCCTTACCGCGATATAGAGCTCTGTCTGCACGACTGATGACAGAACCTCGATCATCGTTGTCACGAATCTCGCTCACACCAACGCTGATGGTGACGGCAATCGCCTCTCCTGCAGCGGCTTCCCAGTCATGACTACGAAATGCATTCCGGACTCTCTCTGCACTTGCCAGCGCACTCTCGATCCCGGTGTCCGGAAGAATAACCAGAAACTCCTCCCCGCCCCAACGCACAACAACATCCTGGGCTCGCAGCTGTGCCGGGATTAGCTGCCCAATCTCCGTCAGGATTCTGTCACCCATTTCATGACCATGGTGGTCATTAATTGATTTGAAATGATCAACATCCAGCAACATGAAGGCAACAGGATGCCCGGCCCTGCGAAAACGTGCGATTTCATTTTCAGCCAGATCGCTGCCATGGCGGCGATTAAACAGTCCTGTCAGCGAATCGACGGTAGCCAATCTTCGAAGCTTGCGTTGCGCCGAAAGCACCATATTCACATAAAAGAATGACAGGTAGCTGAACATTGCAAATACGATGCTCAGGTTGAACAGATGAACGCCGAGCAAGGCTTGGGACGAGATCGGTTGAACAGGCTCGATAAACCACATGAGAATATCAAGGGCTATGTAATAGCCCCATAGCCCCACTACCAAAGACAGAATCGCTCCGCGACGCACCGAACTGACGCACAGTGCCGGGATAAACAGCAGCAGATAGTAGTGAAAGCCGCTGCCCCATCCGATCATTATGGTCCCGAGCGCCGAGTGAACAATTACCTCTAGCCAGATCAGCGCGATAGCCAGGCGATTTTGCCTACGCTCAAGAGCATGATAAGCGGCCGCATAGATCGCGACACTGCCAACGTTTATCCACGCAAGGATGGGCGACCCGAGCATATGAAACAGGAAGAAAAAGGAAATATCGACAGCCGCTGCAAGCTGACATGCCCGTCGGGCAACCTGCCAGAATTGCGATCCACGCTCACGTCGAGACGCAGGATTCACAGTACTTTTGTGGTTATCCATATACTGCAAAATCCCCTACTGCAGAACGGTCTGCGCGGCCTCAAATATTGTCACGGAAACCCAGAGCAAAAAGACGTAGCACACCCGGGCAATAAGTATATCGGCCGATGACTCTAGCACGAAAGCACAATCCGGAATCTTTTTCGGAAAGCTCCCGCCGGTCATCCATACCGCCTACCTAAACAGTGAAAATATCCGTTGACTACCCATTAAATATGCAATAAGGGTCATTTAAAATAGATCTTAATGTGAACCAAACAGAAAATTTCTTATGATGCAGTTATTTAAGAAGTTACCAGTGACGCTTCCACGATATATTATGCACTGTGGAAACGCCACTGGCCGTTAAAACCGGAAAGGATCAATGATCCATCTGGTGCTCAGAGTGATCCATTTCCGGCTTGTTCATATCAGCGTCCAGCGACTGTACGCTTAACTCAACGGCAATAGCTTCTGCGCCTTCAAACTCCAGAGTCAGGGGGATGCTCTCTCCCTCTTTCAGTGGTTTTACAAGCTTTTCCAGCATTAAGTGATAACTGCGGGGCTTGAGCTCTACAGAACCTCCCGCCGGCACAGCAAGACCGTTCTGAAGCGGCTGCATGCGCATAACCCCATCTTTCATCATCGTTTCATGAATTGAAACATGATCCGCTCTGGGCGAACTCGCACTAACCAGTGTGATATCCCTGTCGCTATGATTTCTTATAACCATATATCCTACACCCATGGGAGTGCCTGGCGGCGTCGGCCGACTCCACGGATTCTCAATAACAATGTTGCCGTGGGCATGCTCATTGGCCGTCACAACAGTGACAAAGACCGATGCGATCAGTGCGCTACTGGCAAACAGCAGTGTGATTAGTTTTTTCATGGTGTCTCGCGTCGCTACTGTTGAACTGATAATGACTTACGTCACGCCTGGAAGCTGTAATGCGTACAGTGTTGCGTTGAGACCCGCTCAACGCAAGCAGCTGGGTGCGTCGAATAGTCGCAGCCTGAAATCAGGGGAGGCCCCCCATCAATCGTCCCACTCATGGTGTTGATTACCTTGCCGGAGAAGCCAGTAGGTAATGCCGAGTGCTACCGTTGTGGCTGCAATACCAATCAGATACATAGGAGTGAGCGTGTCGAAATCCAGCACAATGACTTTCCGGGCAATTGCCATCAATGCCGTAGCGACCACCAGCTGAACCGGAAATACATTCGTGCCGAGATAAAGCCGAATATTGATAAAAATTTCTACCGCAATAAGCACCGCCATGAATGCGCCAAACGTATAGAAAATATCATTAATATCCAGAAGCAAGAAAGGAGGCGTTACCAGTCGATCGTAGATGATATAAATAACATCCCCTACTCCCCACAAGATCACCGCCACCATAAGAACCGCCAGAACACGGATAGCAAACCTTATGATCAGGTGCAACCCGCGAAACAACGGGTCGGGAAAGTCCGTAGGAAGCTCTTGGTGCAGTTCGTGTTTTTTTTCAGCCTTTGACTGAACCGGGGCCGCTTCACGCTCTTTATCTGGCATAGAACTCCTGCGGAACTTTATTAAAAGACCAATACCGCCAGTATCAGACTTTTTTTACAAATTCGGATTTAAGCTTCATGGCACCAATGCCATCAATCTTGCAATCGATATCGTGATCACCTTCCACCAGTCGAATACTCTTTACTTTGGTACCAACCTTAACGACAGAGCTGGAACCTTTTACCTTCAGATCTTTGATCACCGTGACAGTATCGCCATCCTGAAGTTCGTTTCCGTTGGCATCTCGCACCGCTTTGCCCGCTTCTTCCGAAGCTGCCTCTGCTTCCGTCCACTCGTGAGCACACTCAGGGCAAACAAGCTGGACACCATCTTCATAGGTATATTCAGAACCACACTGGGGGCAAGGTGGAAGTTGGGACATCGGATTTTCCTGGTAGTTGAATTTACACAGGATTATACCATCAACGTCCCGGCGAAACTCTGGCAAGAACCTCTGGCGAGCCAGACAATGGCAACGCGATAATAACGCCCTCATTGGACGACGGAAAGATCCCGGTCAGCGCGGTTGTATTAACCTGGTGGGAAACCAGAATTACCGGCGGACCCGCCGGTATAGCGTTCACGCCCGCTATGAGTTCCAGGGTCTGACCGGATCGATTGCCCCGATCCTGGAAAAACGAATTCAGTGACGGCCACTCCGACACTTCACCAACACTCATCTCCATCGCGGTATCCATACACCGGCACCACTGGCTGGAGAAAACCCGGGCATCGGTTATCCCGCGTTCCGCCAAAAACGGCTTCCAGGCCCGCGCCTGTTGCCGGCCAACGTCGTTAAGGTTTCTTTGAGTACTGCAATCACCCAACTTGAAACTTACCGGGTCGCCGGTTCCCGGTGCCAGTGCATGGCGCATCATCAAAACCGCGTCACCCTCGCGAAGCGCTTTCCAGGCTCCGGCATTGCGATCAGCTGCAAGCGCTGAAAGAGACATAACGAGCGTGAGTATTCCTGAAACCACAAATCTCAGTGCCATAACACGTACTCCTTTAATTACGCCCATCTGGCAAACCAGAAAGCACATCAACGAATACGCACAAGCGAGCTACCAGGCTCACAACAATGACAGGTAGAATCCCCAAAAGAACCGAACCAATTAAGGAATCAGCCATGCCAATCTGGGTCGACGCCGACGCCTGCCCCGTGCCCATACGGGAAATACTCTGCCGCGCTGCAACCCACTGGCGGGTCCAGACCACGTTTATTGCCAACCATGTGATCAAACTACCGCCAAGCCCTCACATCAAGGCAAGGCAGGTCATGCAAGGTTTCGATGTGGCGGACAACGAAATCATGGATCAACTCAACGCCGGCGACCTCGTCATTACTCAGGATATCCCCTTAGCGGCCGAGGCCATCGAAAAAGGCGCTGATGTATTCAACCCAAGAGGCCAGGCTTTCACGAAGGAAAACATCCGCCAGCGCCTGGCGATGAGGAATTTCATGGAAGAGATGCGAAATGCCGGGCAGGTTACAGGCGGCCAGGCCCCGTTCAGTCAGACCGATCGAAAACAATTTGCAAACAAGCTGGACCGTTGGTTACAGCGTAATCATTAACCCGATAACAACCAATGCAATAAAAAGACCGGCCCCAGCCGCAATTTTGAGGCCTTCGATCATTTCCTGTTCCGCGGTCATGGCTGTATCTCCCTTGGTATATGATGTAAACAGACCCTATGAAGTACTCCTACCTCCCGAAAGGCTGGCAGGAGCATGAACCACATTAATGAAACTGATTATCATTTTCAATTAAAAAGGAGATTAAAATGCGCTCTTTTCAACAACTGATAATGCTAAGTGGTTTACTTCTAACTAGCCTACCTCTTTTAGCAACAAGCCAAGTGTTCATATCCCAAGAAGCGAGTTTCAGACTGGAAACTGTTGCTGATGGCCTTGAGCATCCCTGGAGCCTGGCATTTCTCCCAGATGGTTCCATGCTGGTTACAGAGAGAGCTGGCCGACTACGTGCAATTCGAAATGGAGAGCTGGAACCTCAACCTGTTCTTGGGCTTCCGGCACCAGCTGTGTCCGGCCAGGGAGGTCTACTCGATATAGCCCTGCATCCTGATTTTGAAAAAAACCAGACGCTGTTCCTGAGTTACGCTCACCGCTCCGGCGCAGGAATGACCACGAGGGTAGCCCGGGCAATTCTTGATAAGAATAGATTAAAAGACGTAACCGTCATATTCGAAGCGCTTCCCCGCTCCGGCACAACACGACACTTCGGCGGACGGATGGCATTCGATGGGTCTGACTATCTTTATATATCGGTTGGTGATCGCGGAGAAATGGATCGGGCACAGAACACCGGAGACGATGCGGGCGGCGTCCACCGCATTACCGTTAATGGCGAGCCGGCACCGGGCAACCCGGGGGTTGATGACCCAGGCATTAATAACACCCTGTTTACTTGGGGAAATCGCAATATTCAGGGCATGACTGTTCATCCCGTAACTGGAGATATCTGGACCCATGAACACGGCCCCCGAGGTGGCGACGAAATAAATATTTTAAGAGCCGGCACTAACTACGGATGGCCTGAAATAACCTACGGCATTGATTACTCAGGGATTCCGATTACTCTGGAAACCGAAAAGGAAGGCATGGCACAGCCCCTGCACTACTGGGATCCGTCTATTGCGCCTTCCGGCATGGCGTTTTACAGCGGGTCCGAGTTTCCCCGATGGCAAGGCAGTCTGTTTGTAGGAGCCCTCAAAATGCGCAAACTGGTTCGTCTGAACATAGAGAATGGGCAAGTAACCGGGGAAGAAGATCTACTCACCACCTTGGGAGAACGTATTCGAGACGTCAGGACCGGCCCAGGCGGCAGTTTGTGGCTACTGACGGATTCACCACAAGGGAAAGTCTACCGGATTGTGCCGGTTCAGTGAGGATCGCCGGTGCGCTCGGTTTTCTCGTACTGGGGCAGAGCGTCCGTTATTTCAAACCAGTCTGACTTTGAGCCGGTGTAGACATGCTGCGCCGGCCCTTTCCCCAGGGATTCGTTAATTACACCCACTCGCAGGCGGAGAATACCGGGAATCGCATCCACGCGACTGTACAGATGACTTCCGCAGCGGCTACAGAAGGCCCGGTATTTACCCGGGCGCGACTCATATTCAGACAGCTTTTCTTGCCCGGACAAGAACCGGAAGCACACTTTCTGCACCGGAGAACTGGCAGAAAATGCGCTGCCGTGGGCGCGGCGGCACTGGCTGCAATGGCACAGAGAGATCGGTCCCAGGGGGCCTTCGTATTCGAAGGTAATATCGCCACACAGGCAATGGCCGGTATACATAGGCTTCCTGATTATCGTTTTCCGAGCGTTCAGAATCTTCTCGATGGCCGCTTATGATACCCGCCAAGGTGCCCGTGAAACAGCGTGACCGCCGATTGTTTTTAACCATACTCCGCATTCAGGTAATCCAGTATGCGGGCAGATTCGAACAAACCCTCCCCGGAATTCGGATCTTCAAGATAAGGCACCTGAACCCGGCCATGCGCCTTGAAGAAGGCATCGCGCTTTCCGCCGGGTGCAGGCGTGTAAGGCCCGGGCTTGATCCGCTGCTTTGCAGGGCCGATTTCAGTCCAGTGCTCCTTGCCCAGATTATGCAAGGTATAGGGAGTTTCCAGCTCACAAAGTTTCTCCCGCACCAGTCGCGAGAACGGGCTGCCCTCAAAACTCCACAAATGCAGTGGCTGCTCAGGCTGCCTGCCTGCGCTGGCCCGCATCCCTCGCAAAGCGCTCGCCGCAGACGCCATTGAGCCCAGAGCCGGCTGCCAGGATCTGCTGCGATAGTACTTCGGCACGGATCGGCCAGCATACTCATGGAAAAGATACTTCACGATGTCTTCCGATTCATACATCACCGTCCCGGCGTTCTGATCCACCAGCAACGGAAACTGCTGTTTGCCGCCAATCGTTTCTGCTTCCGCGCGGAAAACCCGGCCACCCTTGGGGCACGGGCGAATCTCCACATCCAGATTAAGAGCTGTCAGCGCTTCGCGCACCCGGCGGCAGTAGGAGCAGCCTTCCATGTCGTAAAGCACAAGGGGCTGCTCCGGCTGCGGCACGCTGTTTACTACGAGGCATCCACGCCACGCCGTCAGCGATGAGGTTGCGACGGAACCCAACACGTTCGCGTGATGAGCGAGTCTATTAAACATAATCAAATCCTCAATGGGTAACACGACCATTATCATCAAATAAAGCGACTTTCCATTGGCTTACGATCACAGCAAGGGCTGGCAGCAGTGCATCCGTCGGTATCCTGTTGATACATACCTCATCGCTTCGCGTAAGCTGACTTACACTCAGTCACAAAATCCTAATACAAACAAGCAGGCTACTGGCATTTTTTAACGTCATGTAGAGCTTTTCTGCATAGTACAAGCCGAAAAGATGAGCTATTGTTCATGTAGGAAGTTTCTCTGCACATCTCATTGAGCAGCCATCATGGTGATTCCGGGTATGCCACATTCAAACAGCGCAGGAAAACTCAGTCTTCGACAAAGGCGCCCAGCGTTGGCTTTCGCCGCTGCCCTGGCCCTGGCACCTGCTCTGGCAAACCTGCCATCGGCACTGGCCGCCGACGGCGACAGCGTGGGCTACAGTAGCAATCGCCTCTGGGCCAGCGAGATGCGAGACTACGCCACGAAATCCCTAAAAAGTGAAGAAGCACTGAGCATGGCTGCGGTGCCCCTGAACGGCCCGGGGCTTGATCAAAACATCAATGCCGATGTGCCCATGAGTCCCGGCTCCATAATGAAGGTGATCACCACCTACGCAGCACTGGAAATTCTCGGCCCCACCCATCACTGGGATACGGATTTTCTGACTGATGGCGAAATGGTTGGTGATACGCTCAAAGGCAATCTTTATGTGCGCTTTGGTGGCGACCCGAAACTCACCTTCGAAAGACTCTGGACAACCCTGCGTGAACTCCGCGACATGGGGATCACCCGCATCGATGGCAATCTGGTGCTCGATGGCAGCTACTTTGAAATTGACGGTGGTTTCCCTGCCTTTGAAGATAACGGCGACAACCCATACGCACCGTTTCTGGTTGAGCCGTCGGCCTACCTGACCAACCTCAACCTCATGCATTTCCAGATTCGTGCCGATGAGCGCGGCACCCAGGCCTGGAGCACGCCAGCTCTGAGCGAGATTGTTATCGACAACCGGGTAACCGCCGTTGCCGAGGGATCTTGTCCGTCGCGCCGCAGTTTCGACTGGGAGCCGGTATTTCAGGAAGGCGGAAGAGTAACCGTGCGGGTAACCGGCGAACTGCCACAAGGGTGTCGCACGACCACCTACCTCTCCCTGCTACCCCAGGAGCAATATAGCGCCTCAATGATACGCTCCCTGTTTGGAGAGATGGGCATCATCGTATCCGGTGGCAACCTGAACGGACCTACTCCGGAAAATGCGCGGCTTGTTATGAAAACCACATCGCCAGATCTGGTTACCATGGTGCGGGACATAAACAAGTGGAGCAGTAACGTGATGGCACGGCAGCTATTGCTGACCATTGGCGCACAAAACCGGCTGGACGACGAGAACGACGACCGGGTTGCCGGCATACGCGTTATTTATGAATGGCTGGAGAAGAAGGGAGTCGATACCTCCGGGATGGTTATCGACAACGGGGCTGGCCTGACCCGACACGGCAGGATCACCGCCCGACAGGGCACAAAAATCCTGCAGCACGCCTGGAACAGCCCCTACGCTTCAGATCTTATGACCTCCATGCCTATCATCGCCATGGATGGAACCATGGCCCGGCGCCTGCGCAACACCGGCATGGATGGCGAGGGGCGCATTAAGACCGGATACCTGGAAAACGTACGCTCTATCGCCGGCTTTACGCGGGATGAAAACAACACCACTTGGGCGGTCGTAGGCATGGTGAATAATGATCCGGCCTGGAATGGTCAAGCTGTGCTGGACCGGATTCTTTATTCTCTGCATTTCCGACCGCCTACGGGAACGGCGCTTTCTCGTGTGGATTCAGGTCAGCCCCGTACTTCTGTTCAATAAAAAAGCCCCGGAAGACCGGGGCTTTAACTTTCCTAATGCTGATTAATTCATTTCACACTGGGCCGGCAAAGTCATCAAGTAAGGTCAAACCTGCAGTATTGTCATTATCTTCAGGTGCAAGGCGCGCAATAGCTGTGTATACGCCACCACTGGAAAGAGAAACACTACCGGTTTTTAACAATACATTACCACTCTGATCTGTAATGAATACAACATAGTTTCCCTCAGGCACCGCGAGGTATCCGGTGTTACTCTTGAATTCAAAGTCATTCAAGGTCGGGTCATTTACCTCAGTATTCAAAACCGTGGCAGCCGCACCGCCTTCAGCCGTTGGAACCAGAAATACGTCTACAGTTCCAGCTTCAACAGCACCGTGCACAATTCGCAAAGAAGCCTGTGTGGCGATACTACGGACACTGTCTTCCAATACCAATGGTTCAATATCAGCCAGAACATTCACCGCAACTACGGTCTTGGCAGAAGCCCGACCGAATTCAACATCAGCATCAATGACAGCCGATTCCGGAACTGCACTGCTCGCAGGGGAAACCTTGAGATTGCGGGTTCCGTGGGGAATAACTGCATAACTGTTAATGGCTGCGCCCGGTGCGACGTTAGGGAACGCCAAGCTCGGTATTGCAACGCTGTCGTCCACAAGAATGGCAACTGCCGGAGCATCTGCGGAGTTATGAACAACTCTCACACCGGCTTTCTGGTTCTCATCATAAAGTTCCAGAACCTGGCCTGCGCTGGTGACAGCAATCAAGCTGATCGGGCTATTAGCCGCGCCATCCGTTGTTGCTGGACTGGTATTATCGACGGCACCAACCAACAGATCCGATCCCGCAGCGAGCGAGACCGCACCGCTGTTATAGACCACGGTTGGAGTCTCTCCAGGAATTGCGACGCGAATTCTGTAATCACCAGCAGGGACTTCAATCGGATCCTGCACTCCCTTGAACTCAAAGCTGAACGAAAGAACGCCGTCGTCACTAAGTTCTGCATCCGGAACAGACACGTAGACTTCAACAGGCCCATTCACGGCAGCCTGAGCCGCTGGAGACAAATGAGCAACTCGCAAGCGAACGTTATTCGCATCAGTTAATGCGCCATCGTCAGCCAGAATGAGGGGCTCAATAGTTGCCAAATTTCCTACTGCGATTACGTCGTAGTTGAAGCCTTCCTCAAGCGTAACGTCGGCAGGGCCAATAACGGGTGTTGTAGAGCCACCTGGAAGAATACCCTCAACCGTCAGTGAATAACTTCCCACTGTGGGAGAAATGACGGCCGCCTGCTTATAATCAGCACCTGAAATGGCCGCTTGCCCGTCTACCAAAACATTGACCGCGGGCGCATCAGAAACCGCATGTAACACCCTGACCTTCGAAGTGGGATCCTGTGCTACCGGATCATCGTCACTACAGCCCACCAGCATGACGCTGCCGGCCAGGGCCATAGTTAGTGCAAATTTTGTTTTCATTGTCTCTTACCCTCTATTCCAAGGTTAACTACCGGGATTAAGTGGTTCGCTTCTGCACAAGTTCAGCTCCTGAACTATGCGTCGAAACAACTTACGAGGAGACAACAAAAACGGATTCACAGTATTTTGCAGTTCAGTTTACAGATGTACGCTTATCTTCTTTGCCAAGCCGTCCCACTGTCATTTCGGTGAGCTTCACCGCGATGGGGGCTATGAAGGTCACCAACGGGAAAGCCACAGCCCACGCAACCAGAAAGGCGGGTAGCCAGCGATAAACGAACTCGCTGTCTATGCCGGTATTAATAAAGGTAATCACCCCGGACATCAGCAGCGACATCATTCCAGACATGTAGAATCCGAAGACGAGTTGACGTAAACGTGCAGGCTTAATTCGGCTCATAATATCTCCTGTTCAGGCAGCGCGATTCGCATCGGTAACATCTGAAAAAGACGGATTGTCGTAATATAAGACAGAGAAAGGACAACATGATAATGAGCTTGCGCTTTTTTAGCGATAAGTCTTACTACTACTCCGGGGGCGACATGACTGTCCTGATCGGAAATCGAGTTTTGAAAAGTTGCACCGCTGCGCTGCTCGTATTATGTGCAGTACTCATCTCGGCGTGCAGTTCAACGAAAATGGCCTATCGGTACGCAGACTGGGGGATTGTCTGGTGGGTCGAGGATTATGTGACGCTCAACTATGCCCAGAAGCAACAACTCAATGTCGACATTAATGACTTCCGGCAATGGCATTGTTCATCGGAGCTGCCCCGCTACCAGAGCTGGTTGAGCGGGCTTGAATCTGACATCGGCCAAGGCACGCTTGACATGACTGCGGTCGCCTTTCATCAGGAACAGTTGTTTGGGTTCTTCCCGCCTTTACTTTCAAAAGTGACCCCCATTGCGACCAATCTGCTTGCCAGCCTCAGCGACGCCCAGGTGCGGGAACTCGCCGAAAACATAGAGCAAAAGCAGCAAGAGTTCGAAGAAGAGTTCATGACTGACAACCCGGAAGCGAGCGCAACAGCCCGAGCAGAGCGAACGCGGGGGCGTGTGGAGCGCTGGCTGGGCGATCTGAACGTTGATCAAAGGGCGATCGTTCAAACCTGGTCGGAACAGCGTGGCCGGCAAACAGAGATTTGGCTGCAGGGACGACGCAACTGGCAACAGGCCTTATTGAGCGCTCTGGAAAGGCGAAGCGAAGAAGGTTTCGCCAATGGGATTGAACATCTGATAAAAGAGCCTGATGAGGCGCAGGGTGAAGAATACCGGGCGATGATGGCGGAGAGCAGCACCGCCATGAAAACCCTGATGGTCGATCTGATTCAGGCGAGCGATACAACGCACCTCGCCCACCTGAGTAATCGTACCGCAGAATTGAACAGCGACTTCGAGACACTGACCTGCTCACCAGCTCCCGAAGTTGCAGCTTCAACGGGGAATCAGATGGTCAGGTAACCACCGTCGGCATTGATACAGGCTCCCGTGGTGTAACTTGAGGCTTCTGAGACCAGGTAAAGAACGGTACCTGCCATCTCGCTGGGATCTGCTACCCGTTTCATCGGGATATGAGCCATAGCCTGCTTTTTAATGGCCTCATTGCTGGTCAGCGCACTGGCAAACTTGGTGTCGGTCAGGCCCGGCAATAACGCATTTACACGGATCTTTTGCTGGCCGAGCTCCATGGCAAAGGACTTGGTCATGGAAATAACCGCCGCCTTGGTCACAGAATAGATGCCCTGGAAGTGCCCCGGATTGACACCATTCACTGAAGCAACGTTCACGATCGAACCTCCGCCGTTCTTCTTCATCAGTTGCGCACCGCGGGAACACATGAAGAAATAACCACGGATATTCACATCAACAGTCTTGTTGAAGGCACCCAGGTCCGTATCTTCAACCGGGCCAAAGTACGGGTTTGCCGCCGCGTTGTTCACCAGAATATCCAGCTTGCCGTGCTCTTTTTCAATATGAGCCCAGATAGCTTCGATCTGCTCCATTTCGCCAATGTGGCAGGCATAGGCCTCGGCGCTGCCACCGGCATCACGGATGCTGCTAGCCACGGCTTCACAGCCGTCAATTTTGCGACTGGTAACAATCACGTGAGCGCCATAGTCCGCCAGCATGCGTGCAATGCTCTCGCCGATGCCACGGCTGGCACCAGTAATCAGGGCGATCTTGCCGGTTAGATCAAACAGATCTTTCTTGCTCATTCGTTCACCTCAATTCGTTATCGGAACGTCACCAGGGCGGGGTCTTCCGCTTCCAGGTGGCTGTAGTTATTGAAAACAGACAAACTGCGACGGCCGGAGGAATAGAGCACCCGTGTGACGCTGGTATTGGCGATGACCTCGTTCAGTGCCAGTGCCCTCTCGTCTTCAAGGCCCAGAAGGTGCTGGCAAATAACCGCAATAGGGCCGCCAGACGTGGACACCAGCACATCACCGCCGTCTGCGTACTCGATCATTTCATCAAAAGCCGCAAGAACCCGGGTCTTGAAATCCGTCCAGGTCTCGTCATATTCCGCGTCATAGTCTCCGGATGCCCAGCGGCGAACCGCGCTGACAAAGGCTTGCTGAAAGGCTGCCGCAGGTTTCGGAAACGCCGCAAGATCTCTCGCCATAACCTGCCGATCGCTCCATTCGGGGCGATAACGGTTAACAACGGAGATATGATCGAATTCGTTGAAGCCGGGCGCTACTTGCATATCCGGCAACTGCGCACCGTAGCCCGTTGCAACGGCTTCAACCGTTTCCCGGTGGCGCTGCAGATCGCCGCCAAAGATCGCGGCAGGTTTTATTTTATCGACCATCCAGCGGCCCAGAACCTTGCCCTGATGCCAGCCTCGAGGCGATAGCTGATCGTAATTTTCCTTACCGAAACTGGCCTGACCGTGGCGCACAAGATACACCGTGGCCATTACAGGGAGCTCTCTGAGATCAGGCGTTGACAGCGCTTCTCAAGATAGTTGGCAGCATGGCCGAATGCGGCAAAACGTTTGTCACTGGTCTGGCCATGGTAGAAGCGGTAATAGATCTGCTGAACAATCACCGCCAACCGGAATAGCCCATAGATCTCATAGAAATCGAAGTTGTCAGCCCGGAAGCCGGATTTCTCCATGTAGTACTCCACCACTTCATTACGCGTCAGCATGCCGGGGCGATGCGTGGGCTGACGGCGCAGCATCTGGAACGGGCCTTCGTCGTCTGCCTCAATCCAGTAGGCAAGGCTGTTACCCAGATCCATCAGAGGGTCACCAATCGTCGCCATTTCCCAATCCAGCACACCGATCACTTCAAAGGGGTTATCCGGGTTCAGCACGACGTTGTCAAAGCGGAAGTCGTTATGGATAACAACCTGGGCAATGTCATTTGGCATCTTGTCGTTAAGCCAGGACATAACTGCCTCAAAATCACCAACATCATCCGTGTGGGCCTTGCGGAAACGATCGCTCCAGCCGCCAATCTGGCGCTGAACATAACCTTCGCCCTTGCCCAGCCTGTCCAATCCCGCCGCTGTGGCATTGACTCGGTGGAGCTCCACCAACTTGTCGATCACATTCAGGCACAGCTTGCGTGTATCGGCTTCATTCAGCTCCAGATCCTTGGGAAAATCCTGACGCAAGATGATGCCATTCATTCGCTCCATCACGTAGAAATCGCACCCCAGCACGTCGTGATCGTCGCAAATAGCGATAATATCCGGCACATAGGGATACTCCGGCTTAAGCGCCTGCATCACCTTCGCTTCACGCAGCATATCGTGGGCAGACTTTGCGATCTTGCCGAAAGGCGGGCGGCGCAAGACATACGATCGATCGCCATAGTCCACCTGATACGTCAAGTTGGAAGCGCCGCCTGGATACTGACGGATCACCGGCTCACCGGTCAGATCCGGCATAGCATCTTTCATAAACCGGTCGACTGCTGACAGATCCAGCTCCTCGCCTTCGCGGATATCTGCGGCCTGATCAATCTGGGTCATTCATGGATCTCCTTTTGTTCTCGTGTTCCGATCAGGCCTTGGCCTTACCGCCCATCTTTTTCATCCAGCGCTTGCTCTCTTCGTACATAAGCTTGTCAAAAGCCCAAGGCGCGTAGCGCTTGAGCATCCACATGCGGCGCTCTTTTACATGGGGCAACACCCAGAAATCCTTGTTCTTCACCGAACGCACAATGTCTTCTGCGACATGATCTGCAGAAATATTGGAGCGCTTCATCAGCTTGTTCACATTCTGCTGAATACCGGGAATGTCCGAACGCATGCTGTTGGTGAGATTGGTCTGGAAAAACGCCGGGCACACGCAGCTGACATGAATACCGTCGCCCCGTAATTCCTGACTCAAGGTTTCCGACAAAGCGATTACCCCGGCCTTGGACACATTGTAGCTATCCATAAGCGGCGCCAACATAAGGCCCGCCATGGAAGCAATGTTCACAAACGTACCGGAGCCCTGCTTCTTGAACTGTGGTGTGAACGCCTTGCAGCCCCGCACGACTCCCAGCACGTTGATATCGATAATCCACTCCCAGTCCGCCATGGTGGTGTCTTCAATCGAGCCGGCAGAAGCCACACCGGCGTTATTCACCACCACATCAATACCGCCCCACTTCTGCGTGAGATCAGCACAGATCTTTTCCAGATCCGTCAGCCGCCGGACATCGCACTCCACAAAGTAGCCTTCACCACCGGCATTATTGATCTCTTGCTCGACGCCAACACCCTGCTCCGGATTAATGTCACCGATACAGACCTTTGCGCCCTCTCTGGCATAGCGCAATGCAATGGCCCGGCCAAGGCCGCTTGCGCCGCCTGTTACGAATACTCTTTGTGTCATAGTGTTTTCCATCAGTTTTTGTATTTGCGCAACTCGATGCGAGCCACCGTAGCCCGATGCACTTCATCCGGCCCATCCGCCAGCCGCAGTACGCGAGCATAGGCAAACAACTGGGTCAGCGGGAAGTCATCGTCACTCACACCGGCACCGCCGTGAATCTGAATCGCCTGATCAACAATGGTTTGCAGCATCGAAGGAACAACTGCCTTGATCATGGAGACCTCCTGGATTGCACCCGCAATACCCTTGGTATCCAGAGCCCAGGCACACTTGAGAGTCAGCAGACGCGCCTGCTCAATCGACATACGCGCATTTGCAATGATATCCGGGTTGCCACCAAGCTTTGCCAGCGGGCGACCAAACGCCTCTCGGCTTGTCGCCCGCTTGATCAAAAGCTCAAGCGTACGCTCGGCGGCCCCGATGGCACGCATGCAGTGGTGCACGCGGCCAGGCCCGAGACGACCCTGAGCGATCTCGAAACCGCGACCCGGGCCAGCAATAAAGGCACTCTTGGGTAGGCGCACGTTATCAAACAAGACTTCGCCATGTCCGTAAGGCTCGTCATACTCCCCAAACACCGGAAGCATACGTTCAATCTTCACACCCGGTGCATCGAGTGGAACCAGAACCATAGAATGGCGACGATGTTTATGGGCATCCGGATCAGACAGCCCCATAAAGATGCCGACCTTGCAATCAGGGTGACCAATACCGGTGCTCCACCATTTGCGACCATTCAGCACCACTTCGTCACCTTCAACGATCGCGGTTGCTTCCATAGTGGTTGCATCAGATGAGGCTACTGCAGGCTCGGTCATGCAGAACGCAGAACGGATTTCGCCACTGAGCAAACGTGGGAGCCATTCAGCCTTCTGTTCCTCAGAACCGTAGTGGATAAGCACTTCCATATTGCCGGTATCCGGCGCATTGCAGTTAAAGATCTCAGGCGCAATAAAACTGCGGCCCGTCTCTTCAGCAATTAAAGCGTAATCGGAGTTAAGGAGGCCACAACCATGCTTCTCATCCGGGAAAAACATGTTCCAGAGCCCCTGAGCCTTGGCCTTTTCCTTCAACTCTTTGATGATTGGCAGCACAACCCAGCGATTTTCAAGAGACGCCAGCTCCTTATGATACTGAGCTTCAACCGGGAAAATCTCTTCCGCCATAAACGCCTTTACACGCTCAAGATAATCCTGACCTTTCTCGGAGATACTGAAATCCATTGCTGAACCCTCACAGAAATTGAACTACTAATAACTAAATGGTGCGATAAATATAAGCACAATGGAGTCAGTCTAAGGTTGCACCAACTATTACGCGACTGAATTATTCTTATCGTTTACTATTAACGCTGCTTATTCAATGAGAGCTTACTGACTATGGCCGGGACTCGCCTGGATCTCAACCTCCTGCATGTTTTTGACACCATATACCGGGAAGGCAGTCTCACCCGCGCAGCAAAGGCATTACATTTGACCCAGCCGGCTGTCAGCCACTCCCTGTCGCGTATGCGGGATCATTTTGACGACCCGCTGTTCACGCGTCAGGGCAATCAGATGGTACCAACCCCTCTGGCTCGCCGTTTCCTTGAATCCATGAAACCCGGGCTTACACAGATCCAGGGCGCGGTTAACCAGTTTCATGCATTTGATCCCGCCAATCATCGCAAAACCTATTCGCTGGGCCTGCGGGATGTTCTGGAATCAACCTTTCTGCCCCAGCTTATGCAACGGCTGAATCCCTACCCGAAGCTGGAAATTGTCAGCAAACGCATCCCCCGACGGGATATGGAAACACAACTCGCGGCCGGCAAGCTGGACTTCGCTGTTGATGTTCTGCTACCGGTCAGTAGCCAGACGTCTCATGAACTTCTAAGGCAGGACAGGCTTGTGGTTCTGGCCCGGGATGGTCACCCGCTGGCATCACAGACACTGGATATGAAGGGGTATCTTTCAGCGCGTCACGTGCTGGTTTCGTCACGCACGGAAGGGCCGGGAATCGAGGATTTCGAACTTTCAAGGCTTGGGGTTCAGCGCAGCATCCGCCTGCGCTGCCAACATTACTATGCAGCCTGCCGTGTCGTGGAAGCCACCGACCTTTTGCTGACCATGCCGGAAACCTACGCCAAAATTATTTCGGAACGGGCAAGCATCACCATCATGAACCCACCGGCAGACCTGCCCTCACTCGATGTGCATCTTTACTGGCACAAGGCCTATGGTCAGGAGCCAGCACTGATCTGGTTTCGGGAACAGCTAAACGCGATTCAGTAAGCGCCTACAATGGCAAGGAAGCCGAAAAATCCGGCAGCCGTGATACCAAGCGAGGCTGCCACAATACCAAACCCCCACCAGACGGCTGCGCCATCTGAAATAGCGACTCCGTGGCCGCGCAGGGTGCGATAAAACGCCCAGGGACCAAGCACAAATGCGCCTACCACCGCAAAGACAAGCCCGACGCTGATACCGGCAAATGTCCAGGTGGCAAGCGCAGTGGTGCGGTCTGACAGCTGGTCGGTAACGCCATGGTGCTCAAGGAACTTCTTGCAGAAGAACCACAACAGCGCAAAGAGCGCGACAACAAATACAAGCCCACCAATAATAGTAAGAACTCGGTAAAGCACGATCAGGCTTCCTGTCAGTTAGGGAAAACGTCAGGCCGGGTAATACGGCTCTGGCAAACACTCGAAACCGGGCCTCGCAAACAGATAACCCTGATACAGACTAATGCCCTGGGAACGCAGCCAGAAATACTCTTCGGCGGTTTCCACGCCTTCAGCTACGATCTTACCGCCCAACTGCGACATCATGGTGATAATGCCAGACACGACAGCCTGTTTATTAGGCTCCTGATGAACGTTACGTACCAGCCCCATATCCAGTTTAAGCAGGTCGGGCGGACTGGCCATCATAATATTGTAACGGGAGTAGCCCGCGCCAAAGTCATCGATCGCAGTACTGAACCCCATCTCCTGATAGGCTTCTATAATCGAGACAAGGTGGTCCACCGATGTCAGATCCTCGCCTTCCGTCAGTTCAAAGATGATCTTGCTGGTATCGAAATTGTAGGTTTTAGCAGCCGCCAGCGTCGTCCGGATGCAATATTCTGCCTGGTAGACCGCATTAGGCATGAAATTGATGCTGAGCCGCGTTTTCATGCCAAGCCGCGACGCCAGCTTAACGGCCTTGACTCTGCAAACCTGGTCAAAGGCATAGCGGTTTTGTTCGTTTACTCTGCCGAGTATGCTCAGGGCACCCTCACCATCGGGACCCCTGACCAAGGCCTCATAGGCGTATACAGTTTTGTTGATAACGTCGACGATAGGCTGAAAAGCAAAGGTAAAAGAGAAGTCCAGCCCTTCCCCGCAAGCGCACTGTGCACAGTGGGACTCATCAAACAGAGTTTCTGGTTTTATCACGTTAACTCCGGTGTTTTGAACCGGACATGTTGACCGGGTCAGTAATAGAGTATTGGCGAGCCACTATAGCCGCGAACAGCTTGCTGGTAAAACGGCTTATGGTAAAAGTCTGTCAAACGCTGGCATCCGCCAGTCACACAACTACACTGGGCTTTAGCACTCGTACGAGCCTTTCAACTAAAGGAGTCTCCATAATGGCCCAAACAACCCGCATCGCAGTGACCCCGGGCGATGGCATTGGCCCGGAAGTCGTGGGGGAAGCCATACGATGTCTGGAAACGCTGCGCGCCAAGCATAGCCTGGCGCTTGAATGGACCCGTTTCCCCTGGCCTTCCCACGCCTGGCACCAGGAGCACGGCGAGTCCATGCCCGATGATGCCCTGGCCCAGCTCAAAGCTTACGACGCCATATTACTCGGTGCTTTGGGTGATCCGGGCCCAGCTGACGATCCGGACCGCTATTTATTAACCGACAGTGTCTCACTGGCACCTTTGCTCGATATGCGTAAAGGCTTTGACCAGTGGGTGTGCGAACGCCCCGCCCGCCTGCTACCCGGTGCGCGCCAATATCTTGCTGATGAACGCGCGAAAGACATAGATATGCTGGTAATCCGGGAAAACTCTGAGGGTGAGTATGTGAGCCAAGGTGGGCGCCTGCGCAAGGGAACCGAGGATGAGATTGCCACTCAGATGGAAGTGTTTACCCGCAAGGCGACCAATCGCATTATTCGCTACGGTTTCGAGCAGGCTCGCATCAGAGCTGCGGATCGTGTTAGAGAAAGCCGCACCAGAACCTTCCATGCTCTTGATGGCACTCGGGATGGTCGCACCTGCGAAAGTCAGGTCTGCCTGATCACCAAGCGCAATGCCCTGCGCTACTGGGGTGATATGTACACCGAAGCTTTTGAGGAAATCAGTAAGGAATTTCCGGATGTAGCCACTCACCACGAGCTGGTGGACGCGGCCTGTATGAAGTTCGTCCAAAGCCCGTGGGCATTCGATGTGGTGGTTGCCAGCAACCTGCAGGGGGATATTCTTACGGATCTTGCCGCCGTGCTATCTGGCGGTATGGGCGTTGCCCCTTCTTGCAACCTGAACCCGACAGACCCGGATATGCCTTCCATGTTCGAGCCCACCCATGGCAGTGCCCCGGACATAGCCGGTCAGGGCCTGGCGGACCCCACAGCCATGCTATTTACCACAGCTCGCATGCTGGAATGGCTGGGGCGGAAAGACCCCGTTATGGCGGCAGCAGGCAAGGAACTGTTTGATGCTGTAGCTGCGGATTTGGCAGAAAATGCCGGCGCGCGGCGGCGTACAAATGAGATCGGCGAAGCGATCTGTCAAAGGCTGTCAGCCTGAGAGGCAGAATAAGCAGGGCCAGAAAACGTTTACTGGCCCTGCTTTATTCGTAGACGCTTATTTATCAGCCATCACAAATTCGAGACGACCTGGTACCACACGGATATCCAAAGGTACCATTCCGAACATGCGCTGGGCGAGATTAGTGTCATCCAGGCGGTAAACCGGCATGGTTTCCAGCATTTGAGCCACAACCCGCATCACACTGTCAGTGACCGGCGCAAGATCGCCCTTGAAGAAACCAGAATCAATACTGCTTTCAAGCAGTTTTATTCTGCGAATATAGATGGCTTTTTCCTTGCTGTCGTAAACCGGCGCACCTTCAATTTTCAAAGCAATATCAACCGGAAGTTTGGCCAGAAACGCGTTCAGTGCGACCTGCCCTCTGACATCAATCACTGCCACATCACGACCATCCGGTCCCAGGGTAACGTCGGCGCTATCAAGGCTCAGGCTTAGTGGAGAACCGTTCTTAAGCTGCGTGCGATCGTAATCACGAACCACATCCTGCAGGTGACGCTCCAGCTCTCCTTCCGAGATTGCATAGGGTGAAATGCTGGCACAGCCACTGAACAAGGCAAGCGCCAGAAACACCATGCCCCAAAGGCCACTCAGGTGCAGTTTGTTCATCATTTACTCTCCATGGATTGAGCGACCGCTTACTCGTTCTCGGCCCGGGCTTCTACGTGAGGAGTGAGATTATCGTCGAAAACAACCCGTAATAGAATGGGCTGGCAGCATACCTGGCAGTCTTCCACGTATTCCTGCTCCGCCACTGACGGATCGACGCTGATATCCAGCGCCTCCCAACAGTAGGGGCACTGGATAAGTACAGAATCCAGAGCCGACATATGCACTCCTCAGAACTGTTGTTTAGCCATCCACGGAATGATGCGATCAAACGCAGCATCAAGCCTCTCACAGGTCGTGGAGAAACTGATACGAACGGCATTGGTACAGCCTTCGCCAAAGGCATCCCCCGGCACCATGCATACGCCTGTTTCCTTGAGCATGCGCAGCGCCAGATCTGAACCATCAACATGGGGCGGCAAATCCGGGAACGCGAAGAATGCGCCGCCTGGCTTGTACCCGGTCATATATGGGGTCTGGTCAATCAGTTCCACGACTTTATCCCGGCGCTCCCGATAGATACCCAGCATGTCCCTTACACACTGCTGATCGCCCGTCAGCGCCGCCACACCGGCGAACTGGGAAGGCGTATTCGCAACCGAGGTCGTAAACATGTGGTAGCGCCGCAAGGATTTGATCGCCGCCTGGCTGGAGATCACCCAACCTATACGCAGTCCCGCCATACTGTAGGTTTTCGAAAAACTGCTGATGCACATGATGTTGTCCAGATCCATGGAACAGTTCAGGACACTGGCAAAATCATCGTCATCAAAAATCAGATGGTCATACACCTCATCGGCGTAAACCTGTATGCCCCGGTATGCACACTCTTCCAGAATGGTTTCCACGGTGCTGCGAGGGTACACGGCTCCGGTTGGGTTATTCGGGTTATTGAGTATCAGCGCAAAGGTGCGTGGCCCCATGGCACGTATCACCTCATCAGGATCAAGCTGATGATTGTTCGCCGCCTGGGTTGGTACGAACTTGACCTCGCCACCGTTCATGCGAATCAGCGGCGCATATAGCAGGAAGGAGGGATCCGTCACAATGAACTGTCGCCCTGGCGCTGCTGTCGCTGAAATTGCGAGATACATGGCCTCGGTGGCACCACTGGTGACCAGGATGTTGTCTCTGGTGAGCTTACGGTTGTAACGCTTACCGTAATAGTCCCTCAGCGCTACCAGCAATTCGGGTAAACCGGCGTCCATGGTGTAACCGGTCTGTCCCGCGTTCAGGGCATCTATGTAGGCATCAATAATATGCCGTGGCGTCGGCAGATCCGGCTGGCCGATGGAAAGATGGATAACATCCTTCATGGTGGCCGCCATATTGACCATGCGCCGAATACCCGGCACAGGGACTGCCTGCATGGCAGGATTCCAACTGGCCTTGGTCTTCCGATACTTCACTTTCCGCGGTGAGTCTTGGCCGGTGTCTCTGTTGGTAGCGTCTGCCATAACAACCTCTTGCAACGGGAACGGGAGCAAAAAAGAACTACCCCTGCAGGTTAGCCAGTAAGGCCAAGGCATACAAGACAAAAGCAGACAAACATCGCGTAAGTATATGCACGTGCCAGAATAGCTTTCACAGGAACAACTGAACCGCGCCGAGGTTGACCCAACGGCGTCTGCCGACCAAACTGTGTCGAATGCCTGACAGCGGGAATGACAAGCCTCAGGAAAAACACATACGACAATCAGCGATCTGATCAGGCGGAGGTTCAATGACTCAGCGCAGCAAGCCCGTGGTAACCGTTCTCACCGCGCCCGGAGAACAAGAGCCACCGGGCATGGATTCACTCAGGGCACGCGCAGAAGTGCGTTTCGCCAGTGACGAGAAAACTCTGCGTAGCAGCCTGCCAGGCACCGATGTAATGATGGTGACGGATTTTCGCACCGAGGCCCTTGAGGCCGCCTGGGGCTGCGCTGACAAGCTGAAATGGATCCACGCGACCAGTGCCGGGGTGGATGCTCTGATGTTCCCTGCCCTCACCAAAGGCAATGTGGTGGTCACCAATGCCAGAGGCATATTCGACCGGACTATCGCCGAATATGTGTTGTGCACCATTCTGATGTTCGCCAAGGATTTCCCGGGCTCTATCCGTTTGCAACTGAAGCACCAGTGGAAACACCGGGACACTGAAAGAGCCGAAGGCAAACAGGTTCTGGTTGTAGGTGCGGGCTCCATCGGTCGCCAGATCGGGCGTCTTGTTGCAGCTGCTGGCTTGAGACCACACGGCATTGCCAGAACAGCCCGCACAGACGACCCCGACTTTGTTGCGGTGCACGGCAATGACGATCTGTATGAACAGCTGGGCCATGCTGATTATGTCGTTATCGCCGCACCGCTTACACCGCAAACAGAGGGTCTGTTTGACGAGAAGGCATTCAAAGCAATGAAAAATACGGCGCGCCTGATCAATATCGGGCGCGGGCCGATTGTAAAAACCGACGATCTGATTGCTGCGCTCGAGAGCGGTGAGATCGCCGGCGCAGGGCTTGATGTGTTTGAGGAGGAGCCATTACCCGGGGATCATCCTCTGTGGGACATGGAAAACGTTACGATGACGGCGCACATGGCCGGTGACTTTATCGGCTGGAAGCGAGCCCTTACCGATCAGTTTCTTGAGAACTTTGACCGCTGGCACAAGGACGGAGAGCTGTTCAATCTAGTCAACAAAGAACTGGGTTACGCCGGGAGTAAATGACCCTCCAGGGCGAGCAGTCGGCCAAAAAAACGGGAACCCGCGGGTTCCCGTTTTTTATTCAGCCCGAAAACTGAGATTCAGCTTCCGGACAACGACTGATCAGAAGGATCAATCTCCATCTGCTGTATTGCGATAACCGCCTGAGTGCGGTTACGAACCCCAAGCTTCCGAAATACAGCCGTAATATGTGCCTTGATGGTAGCCTCGGACACATCCAGATCATAAGCAATCTGTTTGTTCAGCAGCCCTTCTGCCAGCATACCGAGAACCCTGAACTGCTGAGGGGTCAATGATGCCAGCTTCTCGGAGAAGTCGGTGGTATCCGGATGCATGCGCTCCAGCTTGTCTGCCACACCTTCCGGCAACCAGACATCGCCTTCAAGAATGGCTCGGATTGCCTCCGTAATGGTGGGCAGTGGCGCCGATTTTGGAATAAAGCCAGACGCCCCGTAATCAATCGAGCGCCGCATAACCTGCAGTTCTTCCGAGCCAGACACAACCACCACCGGCAACCCGGGATACTGTCCACGCATGAACACCAGCCCGGAAAAACCGTGGGCACCCGGCATGTTGAGATCAAGCAGAACCAGATCTGCATCCGGGTGCGAATCTACCGACGCCTGAAGTGCCTTGATGCTATCAACTTCTACGGTCTGTGCATCAGGTACCGCTTGATTGACCGCCTGCTTCAGGGCAGCCCGAAACAGCGGATGATCATCAGCGACGATAATTGTTTGTGTCATTAAACCGATTCCTCACAGGTTTGCGGCCTGCTTTCAGACCTTATTTGAACTCGCGACTGCCGATGAGCTCATCCACCACACCAGGATCTGCCAAGGTAGAAGTATCACCCAGCTGGTCGTGTTCATTAGCTGCAATCTTACGCAAAATCCGGCGCATAATCTTGCCTGATCGTGTTTTAGGCAAGCCCGGTGCCCACTGAATCACATCCGGAGACGCAATCGGGCCGATTTCCTTGCGAACCCACTGTACCAGTTCCTTTTTGAGCTCATCTGAAGGCTCTTCGCCCTGCATAAGGGTCACATAGACATAGATACCCTGCCCCTTGATGTCGTGGGGAAAGCCAACAACAGCGGCTTCGGCAACCTTGTCGTGAGCTACCAGAGCGCTTTCAACCTCAGCAGTACCCAGGCGGTGCCCGGATACGTTGAGCACGTCATCAACGCGGCCGGTAATCCAGTAATAACCGTCTTCATCACGACGAGCACCATCGCCGGTAAAGTACATACCTTTATAAGCGCTGAAATACGTCTGAATAAAACGCTCGTGATCGCCATAAATCGTGCGCATCTGCCCAGGCCAGCTGTCCAGAATCACGAGATTGCCATCGGTCTTGCCTTCCAGCAAATTACCTTCGCTATCGACCAAGCCAGGCAGCACGCCGAAGAACGGCAATGTCGCAGAGCCGGGCTTCAGGTCCACCGCACCGGGCAATGGTGAAATCAGAATGCCGCCAGTTTCTGTTTGCCACCAGGTATCCACAATGGGGCATTGGCTGTTGCCGATAACACGATGGTACCATTCCCAGGCTTCCGGGTTGATCGGTTCACCTACTGAGCCAAGCAACTTCAGACTCTTACGGGTTGTGCCGTTCATGCACGCTTCGCCTTCGGCCATCAGGGCCCGGATTGCGGTCGGCGCTGTATACAGAATGTTCACCTGATGCTTATCGACAATCTGACCCATGCGAGAGCTGTCAGGGTAGTTTGGCACACCTTCGAACAGCACGGAGATCGCACCGTTACACAGCGGGCCATACAAAATATAGCTGTGGCCGGTTACCCAGCCAAAGTCTGCCGTACACCAGTAAACATCACCGTCGTGGTAATCGAATACGTACTCGTGGGTCATGGATGCGTATACCATGTAACCGCCAGTCGTATGCAGGACGCCTTTGGGCGCGCCGGTCGAACCCGAGGTGTAAAGCATGAACAAAGGGTCTTCTGCGTTCATGGGCTCTGGTGGGCAATCTGCAGAGGCAGACTCCATCAGATCCTCATAGCGCTCATCGCGCCCTTCGTTCCAGGGCACGTCTTTGTTACCGGTGCGGCTGACAACGATAACTTTCTCGACCTTCGCACCTTCTTGGTTATTAAGAGCCGCATCCACGTTCTTTTTCAGAGGAATCTTACGGCCACCGCGAAGACCTTCATCGGAGGTGATTACATAGCGGGAATTGCCGTTGGCTACCCGCGCACCCAACGCTTCGGGCGAGAAGCCACCGAAGACGACAGAGTGGATAGCGCCAATACGCGCACAGGCAAGCATGGCCACGGCTGTTTCAACAATCATTGGCATATAGATAGTGACCACGTCACCTTTCTTCACGCCCAGGCCTTTCAGAACGTTGGCAAACTTACTGGTTTCTTCGTGCAGTTCGCGGTAGGTAACGTGACGGGAATCGGCTGGGTCATCGCCTTCGAAAATAATAGCCGTCTGGTCACCTCGTGCAGCGAGGTGACGGTCAAGACAGTTAGCAGAAGCATTCAGCTCCCCATCTTCAAACCATTTAATGGAAAGGTTGTTGTAATCAAAAGTGGTGTTTTTGACCTTAGAATACGGCTTGATCCATTCCAGGCGCTTGCCATGTTCGCCCCAAAAGGTATCTGGATCTTCGACTGACTGACGATACATTTCGTCATACTGCTCACGGTTCAGCAAAGCCCGCTCGGCCACTTCCGGGCTTACCGGATAAAGGTGTTTATCAGTCATTGTGTTCCCCCTTGATCAGAGTCTGTTGTCATTGTCGGTTTTATTAATTCAGAGCGATAGGGCACACCGGCCCTGCGGACACATAGCTGTAGTTCACCATGTGTGCCACCAAACAATGAATTAGACTAACGTCCTAACACACTTGAATTTTTAGCGCAGCATGGTCAGGCCGCTTGCTTGCGGGCCCTTGAGGAACGCGGGCGAGGCTTACTTTTTGCCTTGAGCGCATAACGATTCAGACCTGCGAGATGGATCTTGCGCAGATACACCGCCCAGTCGATCTGGCGAGCATCCACCGGAAACAGAGCCTTGTCTATCTCGCCCATGCGCGATGCCAGCGCCAGCAGATCATCGTTGCGGAATATATAATCCGGCGCGGTGTAGAAACCAAAAATGGTTGCCAGTGAGCGGGTAGTATCAAGGTTTCGCAATACTTTGAGTTCACGATCCTGCCCCAGCAGACGCATCATGCGACGGGTCATGCTGAGCGGAATGCGCGCACCACCCACCAGGGCATCGAACAAGGCCCGGTTCACCGCAAAGAAGGGCTTGACCGGCTGGCGATAGAAAAGCCGCTCATAGGCTGCGTAATTGGTTTTGGCTTCCGCCATCAGGTGATCAATAAACTCACCCAGAGACACCGGATTGGAGCTGCCACTGCAGCACTGATAGACCCACTGCCGGGAAGGCTCACCAAGAGCCTCCGCGACTGCCAGGATAATAGAGTTCGCCACAAGGTCGACGGGGATGACATCAATAATCCCGGAGCGTTTACCGGGGAATACCGTTACTTTTTCTCTGGCGTAGGCAAGAATGATGGCATCAGCCACTTTCACGCCCTCAATCCAGCCTGGTACAGGCTCTTCCAGAGCGCTCTCGATAATGGATGGGCGCACAATTGTAAGGGCCCGACCTTCCAGACCCTTCATCAACAACTGCTCACCCAGCCATTTGGTCAAGGTATAGGTATCGCTCCAGCCGTAGCGGTTTGCCTCACGGATACCCAGATCCACGAGTTTGCGCTCCAGCATTTTGCCCGAGTAGCGCGAGCGCACGTCCGCAATGCTGTCTTTAAGTAGCCGAACCAGCTCTTCAATTTCATAATAGCCAGCACGGCTGCGGGGGATCCCTTCGCCCGCAGGCTTTATAACCGACTCGGTAATCTGTCCCGAATTCATGCCGTTTACGTAGCAGGTCGACACCTGAATAACTGCAAGCGACGGGTTCTGGCGCGCCAACTCTGCAATATTTTCCAGGCACAAGGTGTTGATAGACAGAGCTTTGTCCAGTTCCTCTCGGAAATTGACGCTGGCGGCGGAGTTAATAACGGCATCAATACTGTCCGCCAGTTTTCGGAACGCTTCAGGCTGCAGACCAAAACCGGGCTGTGTTGCTTCTCCTGTGACACAGTGAAGGCGCTCTTCCAGAAAAACCTCGAAAGCCTGGCCGTTCTCCTGTCGCAGGCGATCAAATACTGACGAGGTCGCAATTTCAGCAAGAAAACGACTGTGTGCGTCAGGGTGACGAGCATTGCCTCGTATCAGCAGATGCACGCCCCCAATGTCCGGCACAGCACGAATCAGTTTTTCCAGAACGACTTTTCCAAGAAAGCCCGTGGTGCCCGTAATCAGGACATGCTTGCCTCGAAGTTGCTCGAGCACCTTTGACGAAGACACTCCCGCCCCCTTTTGCTGCCTTACCATGTGAAAACTCCTTTTCCCGGATCCCTGCAGTAATTGATCGTTGCACAATCTCTATGACAGTGCCGTGACCAACTGCATGGCTATCACCAGAACGCTACGCCACAAACAACACTGATGAAATGACGGATTAACCGGCATGTCTGTACAGCAGTATTTGATCGTGACCCCTCAGCCGTCGTTATTTTCCTTGCCAGCCAGTGACCGAAGGAAGTTATTCAAAGAAATATCGGAGGGTTGTTCTTTCAAAACCCTGACAAGCTTGTCCTGATCACCAAAACTGATGCGGTCGTAAAAGGGCTCGGGAAGCACAGGCTGCGAGGATTCCTGCTCGCTCTCGCTGGCGTCAGAAGATACCCAGATCTCATCCGCAAGATGTCTCAGATGAGCTGCCAGATGCTCACGCTGCTCAGGAACCAGGGGTTCCCAGTCGATGGCACCAAGCCCTGCCTGGATAATTTCAACGGTATCACTGTCTGGCGTCCGGCCTAGCAGCGCGAACAAGCGGGTGAACGCATCGTAGCGCAGCAGTGCACTCTCCGGTGCCTGCCCGAATACAGCTTCCAGTTCGCCAACTGCCTGCAGGCAGCGTTCGCGGGGGCTGGCCACTGCGGGCGCAGCCGTATCAGCCTTTTGCTTGCGCGCCGGTTGCCGCTTCGAGACGGAATGCCAGTAGGCCGCGATGCCGGCTTTACGAGCGGGCGATTGCGATAAACGCACATCCAGCATGTCTGCCAGCGTGCTGAATTGGCGACAAGACGGATCGGAAACCGGCAACAGTGCAACGGGCCTCTGATTCAGCACCGACTGGCGCAGGGTCTCGTCGCGCCAGATACCGCCCATGTAATGAAGAGAGCATTGCAGATGGCGCCGGGCCGCCGAATCGAGGCGCTGGAACACCGAACGGGCCTGGCTGGCACCCTGCGCCATATTGATCAGTACACTGGGCGTTCTCCGGTAACCACGGCGTTTCAGCACTTTGATCAGGGAAAACGCATCCGTTATCGAGGCGGGATCAGGAGTAACAACAACACAAGCCAACTCAGCCGCGGCAATCATGTGCAAAGCAGCGGGCTGAAGGCCGGCTGCAGTGTCCGTTATGACGTAATCGTACCGGCTTTCAAGTTTCGAGAGGGCACGCAGGATCCGAAAACTGTCTTCGGGCTCCATGTCCATGCATTCCTGGACACCGGAAGCACCGGGAACAATGTGCAGGCCGAAATCCGCCTCCAGCAGAATATCCTCGAGACGACACTCACCGGCAACCACATTTGCAAGCGTTCGCTCTGGATAGAGGCCCAGCATAATGCTGACGTTGGCAAGGTCGGTGTCGCCGTCCAGCAACAGCACGCGCTTTTCCTGACGAGCCAGAGTAAGCGCCAGGTTAAGGGCTACCGATGTTTTACCGACACCCCCTTTACCACCAGTTACCGCAATAGTCCTGGGTGGGCTCATCTTGTGTTTGCGAGGTTCCTGAACACTCATGACGGGCGATTTTACATCCTTGAAACAACAACAAAAGGCGCTATAGTCTGTAAAAATTGTACACATATCGCGTTGCGGTGAATACGCTGATCAAAAAAAGAACAGCGATTGTTTTAAATCAGCACGTTATTGTCTAAGCTCCATCTTTGAAGGCAAAAATGAATAAACTTTCAGAAACTGATCCCAGAGCGCGGCAAGCATACTTATGAATACAGTACCCGACCTTCAGCTCCCGAGTCTTCCAGAGGTCACGCTGCGAGCGCTTGAAGTCTGTAATCAGGATGGAAACTATCGCGAGATCAGCGAAATCGTAGCCTCGGATACGGCTCTTGTGGTTCGGATCCTGGCATTGGCCAACTCTGCCCTGTATGGCCCCACTCCCGGCATTCGCTCAATAGATCAGGCTCTGCTGCGTCTTGGGACCAGGCGCTTTAAAACATTGATACTCACCGCCGCACTGCGCCAGATCCTGTTCGAACTGGGCGGCGACGCATGGCAACAGTTACGGGATTTCTGGAGACATGCTCTGACCACTGCTCTGACTGCCCGGGCTCTGGCAACCCTGACGCGTTACCCGGAAGCCGACGAAGCCTTTATGCTGGGCATGCTCCATAACATCGGGGAGCTGATTGCCATTAAAGCGCCGGATATGGAAACCAGGCAGCAGTATATGAATCGGCAATCAGATATCGCTGCGGAGCTGGTTACATCCTGGGGACTGGGCCCTCTGGCAGCCGATGCTATGCGTTATCAGCAGGCCCTGCCCTCAGAGTTGCGGGATGCAGGGCATCTGGTCAAGGTAATCAGCCTTTCCACCCGCCTGGCGCTTTCTGATTCGGCCGGCATCGCGGCGGCAGGCACCATGTTCGGGCTCAGTGAGGAACTGACCCGTGAAATCAACCGGCGAATCAGCCACGACGTATCCGCGATGGCCGACTCCCTGGGAATACAGCTGGTCAGCAGCTACAGTGCCGAGCCGGCGTCACAAGAACTCCGTAAAATCGTATTGCGCCAGGCCATCGCCCAGCAGGCCATTGGTTTTGCCGACCTTACCGGTAAGACTGGCGCCATTCTTGCGGAAACGGTTAGCAGCCTGACGCTGATTACCGGGCTGCCTGCATTGTGTTTCGGATACGACGATGACAGCCTTGTTCTGCTTTCCGGCACGGCCGGGCCGCACCCACACCTAGCGGTTACCGCGCAGGCCGGCGGCAGCGTGCTCACAGAGGCCTTCGCCTCCCGAATGCCTGCCAGCCTCAACGAGCAAGCGCCCACAGTGCTTGACCGCCAGCTTTTATCTCTACTGCGAACTCCCTCGCTGACAGCCATTCCGGTAATCACAGGTGACCGATGCACCGGCGTGTTTGTACTGGGTACCGACGGCAACACACCCGATACAACCACTGAACTTATACGCCTGTTTATCCGCCAACTATCCGCCGTTCTTCAGGAAAAGAGTATTGCCCTCGCGAACGAAACAGAAAGCGCCGGGATAGATCACGAGATTGCCATCGAAAAACTGCGCGAACAGGTGCATGAGATCAGCAACCCTCTGACCATAATACGGCAGCATCTTCACCAACTACGAAACCGGCTTGATGACCCTGACGCCCGGGAAGATCTGGATGTCGTGCGGGAAGAGCTGGATCGCGCGGGTAACCTGCTGCTGCAGATGAGCAACAACACCGCCGGTAACACAAGTGAAGAAACGTCCGACCTTAATGCAGAATTACGAAGCCTTGCCCGGGTGCTTGAAGGCAGCCTCTTCAGTGACAGCAACCTGCATTTTAACGTGCTAATGTGCAGTAGTCCGACGCTTGTTATTGCCGGCCCGTCAGCTATTCGCCAGATTCTGATTAACCTGATCAGAAATGCCGTAGAAAGTCTGCCAGATGCCGGTGGTGCCGTTACGATAAAAACATCAGCTCCGGTGTGGCAAGGTCGCCGTAACTGGGTAGAGATGGAAGTTACCGATACCGGCACAGGCATCCCCAACGCAGTCCAGGAAGCTCTGTTTACGCCGGGGAAAACGACAAAAGGAGAAGGCCACAGCGGTCTCGGTCTGAGCATTGTGAAGCAGCTTGTTGATGACATGGAGGGCATCATTGCTTGCCACACGGGGCAGGAAGGCACGACCTTCCGGATTTTACTGCCGGCGGCCAGCCAGGAAAAAACAAAATCCGACTGACGAAGAAAAACGGATACACACAGATGGCACCTGAACAGACCAACAGGCTCTTCTCGCAGGAGGCAACAGCGCGCATTCTGGTCGTTGATGACGAACCACGCCTGGTAACCGCACTGGCCTCACTGCTTCGCAGCAGCGGTTATGATGTCACCGAAGCTCAGGGAGGAAAGCACGCATGTAAGTTGATAGACACTCTACGCTTCGACCTTGCCCTGCTTGATTTGCGCATGCCAGAGGTCGACGGTTTCGCCGTTATGGCCCACCTTGCGAACCAGCAGCCCGAATGCGGCAGCATCGTAATCAGTGGAGAAAGCTCATTTACGGCTGTCAGCCGTGCGCTCCGGCGTGGCGCACTGGACTATGTCCGCAAGCCCTTTGATCCGGAAGAATTACTCTCTACGATAGAAGGCGTCGTTGGCAAACAATCGCTACTAAAAGCCCACGAAGACATACAGGTGCGCCTTGAGAAATCTGAAGCCCTGCACCGTTACATTGTAAACAGTTCACCCGACATCGTTTTCATGCTCGACGCAGATGGCCGCTTCTGTTTTGTTAACAGCAAGATTGAAAGCCTGCTGGGTTACAAGCCGGCTGAGCTCTGTGCTCGGCATTTCCGGCACATTCTGGATGACCGGGATGTTGCCAAGGGTATATACGCGCTCAATGCACCGGATATCAGCGCAGACAATCCCCGAACCTTGGAAATCCGCCTTAAAACTCGCGGCAGCAGACGAGCCACTCGACATTTTGAGATAACCGCCTTTCCCATCGACCCCCAAACATGGACTCACAATAGTAACACCCGGGGCGGCGGCAGTGGCCAGAACGCCCGCTACTACGGTACTGCCCGGGACGTTACAGAACGCAAGGAAGCCGAAGCGTTTATCAGCTTTCAGGCCTATCACGACCTGCTCACACGCCTACCTAACCGCGCCCTGTTTAAAGATCGTCTGGAATTGGCAATCACCCATGCCCGCCGCGGGAGCCAGAAGCTGGCAGTGATGTTTCTCGACCTCGACCGCTTCAAGATTATTAACGATACCCTTGGCCATGCTATGGGCGATCGCCTTTTGCAAGCGGTTACCCATCGCCTCGATGGCTGTCTGCGCAAGGGCGACACCCTGTCACGGTTTGGTGGTGACGAGTTCACGCTGCTGCTGCCGTCTATTCACAGCCATGAGGATGCCAGCCAGATTGCCAGCAAGCTGATCAAGACGCTCAAAGCACCATTTCTGCTAGGCGAACATGAAGTGTTCGTGGGCGTCAGCATTGGTATCGCGATCTATCCCGAGGCGGGCGACAGCATGGATCAGCTTATCCAGAACGCCGATATCGCCATGTACCACGTCAAAGCCAAGGGCAAAGACAGCTACCGCTTTTTCTCAGAGAGCATGAGTATCGACAGCACGAACCGCCTGAACCTGGAGCGGGATCTGCGCCTGGCACTTGAGAAGGGTGAGCTGCGCGTATTTTATCAACCCCAGGTTTGCGCACAAACGAACCGGATTTTGGGGCTCGAAGCCCTGGTGCGCTGGCAGCACCCTGAGCGTGGCTTACTCTACCCCCGGGATTTCCTGGACCTGGCAGAAGAAACCAAGCTGATCAGCCAGCTGAGCGAACAGGTTCTGGACCAGGCCTGCCGGGATGTCGGCCAGTGGATCCGCTCCGGCCATCAGGATCTGCGCCTGGCCGTCAACCTCTCCCCTGTTGAGGTAGAGCACCCCCGGTTTGTGGAAACCCTGATGGAACGGGTTAACGCCACCCAGTTCCCTCCAGGTAATCTGGAAATCGAAATTACCGAAAACGTGATCATGAATGACCTGGAACAGATCAGCCAGAAGCTCCGTGAGCTGGCAGATCTGGGCGTCCGCATCGCCATTGATGACTTTGGCACTGGCTATTCATCACTCAACTATCTGCACAGGTTACCTATCCATACGCTGAAGGTAGACCAGTCTTTCGTTCAAGCCATTCGCAGTGGCGCGGATGATACCTGCATTGTTAACGCTATTGTTGCCATGGCCCACGGGCTGAAACTCGAAATCGTAGCCGAGGGCGTGGAGACGGGCAAACAGCTTGAGTACCTGCGCAACCTTGGTTGCCAGCAGGTACAGGGCTTTTTCTATGGCCCCGCACAGCCGGCCAGTGATATCAGCAAACTACTGACACAAGCAACGGTCCGCACCGCCGTATCCAGCTGACTCCGAAGCCATCCTCACGTCGTATATTGTCCTACATTCCTAACACAAACCTTGACCCTGTTTGCAAAGTATTGCCTTGCGTTAATTTGTGTATCCGGAAATGCGTATTGCTGCACATAATTTCGCTACCCCGTTCTCTAAGCTCGGATTCACAAGGCATTGGCCACCGAAACGCCCGAAACAATTCGTCACGGCAAAAATCACAATAACGGTGGCAATATCCCAGCGAACAAGAACAGGCAGCTGTCATCATGCGCGACAAGTACCGTTATATTGGCCCCGTATACGATTTCCTGAGTAATCTCTATAGCGGAAAAAACATTCATCGCTGTAAAACTGCCATGCTGGATGTAGAGACGGTAAAACCCGGAGACCGCATCCTCTTTGCCGGTGTCGGCCATGGCCGAGATGCCATACGCGCAGCTGAACTGGGAGCTGACGTTACCGTTGTTGACCTGTCAGAAACCATGTTGCGGAAGTTTGGAGAAGCCCAGACGAGTGAAGCCCCTCACCTGAACATTCGCCGCATTCACAGCGACATCATGAAGGTGGAGGAGTTCGGCCAGTACAACATGGTCGTCGCCAACTTCTTCCTCAATGTATTTGACGAAGCCATGATGGTGCGTGTTCTGGAGCACTTGATTCATCTTGGCAAGGCAGATGCCAGCGTTGTTGTGGGGGACTTCTGCTTCCCGACAGGCAACGTTTTCTCACGCACGCTCAAGAAGCTGTACTGGTACATGGCCGTTTTCACGTTCTGGCTGTTTGCCAACAATGCCTTCCATAAAATCTACAACTACCTGGAACACATACGGCGCCCCGGAAAACTTCGGTGCGATTCTTGAGCGCTTCCACAAGCGATACCCCAACGCCTCTTATGTTCAGGTTTCCAATCCGGTGGTCGAATTCATGCACCTGCGTTTTGGCCTGTATGGGACGCAGTTTGGCAGTGAATCCCGTATCGACCTCAGCAAGTGGTCTCTCAGCGGCAAGAAAAAACAGATTCTGCGCACGGCACTGAACCAGGCCGAAAAGAGCGAAATTAGCGTGCAGGAACGCTTCAGCGACGATCACACCCGTGAAATTTCAGAAGCCTGGATTCGCACCCGGAAATGCAAAAGCAATGAGATCCGCTTTCTTATTCGCCCCATGGAGATGGATTACCGGGAGAACGGGCGTCATTTCTATGCGTATCAGGATGATAAGGCTGTGGGGTTTATCTACTTTGACCCGATCTATCGCAACAATGAAATTATCAGCTACGTGCCCAATATTTCCCGTGCTAACGCCGACTTTCGGCAGGGAATTTTCTACACCCTTATGGCACGTGCCATAGAATCGTTCAAAGCCGAGGGCGCTCCCTACCTGGATCTGGGCCTTATACCACTGTCTCTCCATTCCGCTATGGAATACCAGGAAAGCCCGCTTCTGAAGCGGCTTCTGCACGGCCTCTACAACAAGGGGAATTTCCTCTATAACTTCAAGGGGCTGGAGTTCACCAAATCACGGTTCCGAGGCGACAACTTCAAAACCTACTGCTGCCACAAGCGAAGCATTCCGGCTCTGGAGTTTCTTGCCATGTTCAAACTGACCCGGCTGCTATGACTTTCCGGGCCAGTTCCCCCTGACTGCGCGCGGCTGCAGGCCCAGACCTGCCATAAAGCCGTAAACGCCCTCCGGCGCACTACCTGAGAAAAGCGCCACTGCCACTGGCATACAAATCGCGCTGTCGCCTTTATTTGCTTCCACGGATTTACCGGCTTGCGCCAGCAGCCAGACTACCCGGCGGGCAATAGCGTCTCCTGAATCCACCCAGAACTTCACGTCCGGCAGGCTCTGCTTGAGACTATCCAGCAAAAGCGGATAGTGGGTGCACCCGAGAACCACCGTATCAACTCCAGTATCGCGCAGCTCTGCAACCGCGCTATCCAGTTCAGCCTGCGGCACCGGCACTCCCCGCACCAGATCCTCCGCCCACTGCACAAGCTCCGGGTGGCCCACGCGCTCAACCTGACAATCAGCTGCAAATTCCCGAACCAGCTGGTCAAGATAGGGCCGGCGCACCGTTGCCGGAGTCGCCAGAAGGCCTATGCGATGATTGAGGGTTTGTGCAGCCGCCGGCTTCACCGCCGGCACCACCCCAACCACAGGCACCTCTGTTATGGCTCGCAAGTGCGGCAGAACCAATGTGCTAGCGGTGTTACAGGCAACAACGATGGCATCGCAAGGGTATTGTTCAAGCGCACCGGCAATGAGCCTGCAACAGCGCTCAATCACCACAGATTCCGATTGGCCTCCATAGGGGAACGCAGCGTTATCGGCCAGGTACACAATCGATGCGTGCGGAAGTTTTTCATGAACACGGGCCGCAACGCTGAGCCCGCCAACACCGGAGTCAAAAACCAGAATTCGGGGAACTCCACACTCACTCAAGACCCGGCACCTCCCTCGGAAATCATTCTTTCCATGTCACGTATCAGGCGCCCGGAAATGGTGGTTTCCGGGGGCACCGGGGGCCTGCTGTCAGGCAAAAACCAGCCAGCATCCGACAGTTCATCTTCCTGGAGAATCAGCTCGCCGCCGGCATAATCTGCAAAAAATCCTGCCATCAACTGATGCGGAAATGGCCAGGGCTCGGACGCTTGATAGCGAATATTGGTTACGTCCAGGCCGGTTTCCTCTTTCACCTCCCGGGCAACTGCGCCTTCCAGGCTCTCACCGGGCTCCACAAAGCCCGCGATCAGGCTGTAGAAATGACGTTTTACCCGGGAGGACTTTGCCAGAAGATAACGATCCTGCTTGCGTATCACCACGATCACGCAGGGTGCAAGCCGCGGATACCACGGGATATTGCAGCTACTGCACCACTTTGCCCGCTCCCGCGGATGAAAACCGGTTCCGCGACCGCAGCGACCACAGTATTGATGATCCTGAAACCACTGCCACACCTGAAAGCCGGTACTGAGCATAGCCGCCGGAGCATCGCTGATCATCATCAGCGCATCACGCAACGGAACAACTTCACCGCCTGCGACCACAGATTCCGACACTTCCGTCACAAAAACCGGGCGGCCGTCGGCGCTTCCCAGCGATACAAAACCTGCGTTTCCGGGATTGCCGGGAATGTTTTCCAGCGCTTGCAGCCAGCCATCTTCCGGTTTGAAGACACCGGACCCCGAGAGCGCCAGCACAAGATCGCCCCGCTCGGGAGCCTTCGTGGTCCAGCCGGGACTCCACTGAATCGTTGATGTCGCCATCTGCATCGCACCTTCGTGATAAACGGGCCAAACAGGAATGTATCACAGAGCCAGGACCACCAAGAGTGCAGCAGTGACTTTCCGGCCCGTACGCAACCAAGTAAACTTGGCGCCTGTTTTTCATCGGAGAGACATTTTATGCGCCTGTACCAGGGTATTCGAAGCCTGATTCTGACCTTTTTCCGGAAAATACTGTTTTTATGGGTTCGGACAGATGTCAGCGGAAACAGCGCCGATGCTCTGGGGCTGTCGTCTGAAAGGCCGGTTTGTTACGTGCTGCAGTATAGCTCCCTATCGAGCCGTCTGGTGCTTGAACAAGAAGTGATACGAGCGCAACTGCCGGGCGCAACCACATCGCTTCCAGTGAAGAACGGCCCTTCACATTCGTTTTTTTTCCTCTATCAGCGTATTGGCGGCCTGTTCCGTAAACGCCAGCCACCGGTTCCTACCGCCGAATTCCAGGCTCTGGTGCGCTATGGCCTTGAGAATCCTGAGCAGGATGTTCAGATTGTTCCGGTATCCCTGTTCTGGGGGCGCTCGCCGGATAAAGAAAAGTCTCTGGTAAAACTGCTTCTATCAGACACCTGGTCTGTTGCCGGCCGGCTGCAGAAATTTCTGATTATTCTGGTACACGGCCGCAATACCTACGTGCAGTTCAACAAGCCGCTCTCTCTGAAGCAGGTTATCGACGAGTATCGCCATAGCGAAGAGCGCGCCAACCGCAAACTCGCACGTATTCTGCGTACCCATTTTCGCAAGGTGCGGCAAGCCGTTCTGGGCCCGGACCTGTCTCACCGCAGAACCCTCGTACAGGGCCTGCTGAGAACCCAGTCGGTGAAAGATGCTATCAACACAGCCGCGGCCAAAGAAGACATTGCGCCAGAGAAGGTACGTGCCCGGGCCTACAAATACGCCGATGAAATTGCCGCCAATATGTCCATCGTCACTATCCGCGTTCTTGAGGTGGTGCTCGCCTGGCTATGGAACCGTATTTATAAAGGCATTACCGTTAACAACATCCGCGTGGTGAAGGAAAGCGCGCAGAATAACGCTGTGGTTTACGTGCCGTGTCACCGCTCCCACATCGATTACCTGCTGCTGTCTTACGTGCTCTACAAAAACGGCCTGATGCCACCGCATATAGCTGCCGGCATCAACCTGAACATGCCGATCGTAGGGCCGATTCTGCGCCGGTGCGGCGCTTTTTTCATGCGTCGCAGCTTCCGCGACAACCCGCTGTACGCCACGGTTTTCAATGAATACCTGCATGTCATGTTTTCCCGTGGCTACTCGGTTGAGTATTTTGTAGAAGGCGGCCGCAGCCGCACCGGGCGGATGTTGCAGCCGCGCCCGGGCATGCTCTCCATGACGGTGCGCAGTTTTCTGCGTGATCATCACAAACCGATTGTGTTTGTACCTGTATACATCGGATATGAAAAAGTCATGGAAGGGCGCTCTTACCTCGGCGAACTCAGAGGCAAGAAAAAACAAAAGGAAAGTGTGTTCGGTCTTGCCAAAACAGCTCGCAAACTGAGCAATTCCTTTGGGCGGGTTGCGGTTAATTTTGGTGAAGCCATACACCTTTCTGAAGTTCTGGACGATGTTCATGGCAGCTGGCGGGATGAAGCCTACGATTCTGAATACCGCCCGGCCTGGCTTAACAACGCAGTCTCCGAGTTGTCTCTGCGTGTCGCCTCCAACATCAACGCCGCTGTTGCCGTTAATCCCGTAGGCATGATCGCAACCGTGCTGCTTGGCGCCGAAAGGCTGGCTATGGATGAGGGCCAGCTTATCCGCCTGGCTGACCAATATGCGGATCTTCTGAAAGCCTACCCTTACGCCGAAACCGTAACCTTGCCAGAAGGCACTGGCAAAGACTGGGTTGCCTACTGTGAGTCCATGGGGCTGATCTCGCGCCAGCCCCAGAAACTGGGAGACATTATCGGGCTGGAAGGCAGCAATGCCATTCTGGCAACCTACTACCGTAACAACATTCAGCATCTTTTCGCATTGCCGTCGCTGGTGGCCAGCCTGTTTGAGAACAAGAGCTCCCTGGCCCGGGACAAGATCGTTTATCTGGCCAGCGTAGCCTACCCCTACTTGCAATCGGAGCTGTTCCTGAAATACCCGCCCGGCGAAGCGGAAGCTGTGATCAACCAGTGGATTGATGTTCTGGTAGATCAGGGCCTGCTGGTAACCCTGGACAACGAAAGAATCGCACACCCGGAAGAAGGTACCGAAGCCATGTTGCGCCTGAAGGTACTGTCACGATTCATCATCCAGACCGTAGAGCGTTACCACATCGTTTTGGGCATCCTGCGCAAGTATGGTCCCGCCAAGATCACCGCAATGGAACTGGAAGAACAGAGCACGCTGCTGGCCGAGCGCATGTCCATACTGTTCGGGCTGAATGCGCCTGAGTTTTTTGACAAGAGCCTGTTCCGTAACTTTATCGCCAACATGCAGAAAAACGGCGTTATCACCACCGATGACAACGGGCTGCTCTGTTATGGCGAAGGGCTGGATGAGGTGGCGGACGATGCCCGGCTGGTGCTGAGCGTGGAGAAGCGCCAAGCTATTCAGCAAGTGACCATGTTAGGCGTCTGAGGAGAGTAGAAGCCCGGCAAACTTACGCCTGGCGAGAGGGCAGTGCGCGGATTGGGTAGATATCGTAGCGGCTGCTCTTACCCTCTACCCGAGTACCTGGCTCCGGCCCGCTGATCGCCAGGGCCTTGCGTGGGCGCTTCACCACAACCCGGTATCTGGCTGCAGCCAATGCAGCCTCCAGCAGCACTTCTGAATCGTCATCATCCCCTACGACGGTTCGGAACACCTGCATTTCTTTCTTTACCAGCGCCGATTTTTCCCTGTGGGGGAACATGGGGTCGAGATAAACCACATCAGCCGCTGCTTGCTGGTCGGAACTCGCGTCATCAGCGGCACTCTCTATGGCGCTTTCAGCGGCACTGCGCAGCCAATCAATACTGCTACCGGGCTGGAGTGTCATCCGGGCGATGATCGGAGCGCAATCCATATTCAGCGCTGCCCGCGCCAGCCCATCCGCGAGCAGCGCATGAATCACCGGGTTACGTTCAAACAGGCTCACCCGACACCCCAAACTGGCAAGCACAAAAGCATCCTGCCCGAGGCCTGCTGTGGCATCCAGAACATGCAGGCCGACCTTTGTTTTCTGCAAGCCTACGGCACGCGCTACAAGCTGGCCTGAGCCACCACCATGCTCACGACGGTATCCCATCTTGCCGGTTACAAACTCTGCCCTCACCGGACCAGGAGCGCCTTTCCCAGCCACCTGAAGGCACAAGCCGCTTTCATCCAGAAACAGCAAAGCACTGGCATTTCGCACGTCTTTCGGGCGCACAACGCCCAGATAAGGCAAGGAAAGATCAATACTGAGGGACAGGGCCTGATGATCATCACCAAGCGGACTCCTGGCAATTGCCAGCGGAATGGTTTCGTTTGTGGAGGACGCGTTCGAAGCTTTGGAGCGCGACATCAGACCAGAATATCGATTCCGGCGAGCACTGTGCCACCAGATTCCTGTCCCGCTGCAGCAACGCTGGCAAAGGTAGACAATGCCCGGGCCGCAGGAAGTGGAACCTCATCTGCCCGAAAGCGCTCCAGGCGCGCATCCTCAGACGCGCGGCGAGCCTCTACACGACGTTCCGGGCTGTCACTGACGCTTCGCTCTGACGCTGGTGAGCGTGGGCTGTCTGCGAGATCACGGCGGGCTGTTTCGGCTGTCTTTTCGGGAGCAGATGCAGGGGAACGGGCAGCATCACTACGCTCCCGCAAGGGGCTGTTAGAGCCCGACTGATAGGAAAGTGTACTACCTGGATTAATACCACCAATCATCGTCAGGGTACCACTCGCTCGGAAAGAAATAATTATGCTTTGTTGAAGTATGGAAGAAGTCCGCGCCGATTAAAAGACCTACTCGCGGCCCGGTAGCTTCTTCCAGGTAACTTCATCCCGGATGTATACCGGTTGCGCCTGCTCTGCCGACACAGCCCAGCCCTGGCTGAACTTCACAGCGGCCAGACGCGCAACCCAGCTTGCCCGCGGGATAAGAGCTTCATCCACAGAGTTAATTCGGCCTGATACGGCGTCAGGCATGCCGTCACGAAAAGCCCAGCCCTGACCTGCACCAGCCCAGTTTGCAATACCAGGCTCCAGAATAACCCTGGAAGGCAGACAAACCCGCTCCTCGCCGAGTAGCTCCGGCAGGCCAGAACGATTGCGGAAACAACCCCAGTAAAGCTCACTCATACGGGCATCAAAAGCGACAGCAACACCATCCCCCTCGTTTACCTGCAAGGCTTCAATAGCCCCCAGAGCAACCGTCTCCAGAGAAGAAACAGAAACAACCGGGAGATCAAGCCCCCACGCCAGCCCCTGAACCACGCCCGTGGCGATACGAACTCCGGTAAATGACCCGGGGCCACAGGCAAAAGCCAGTGCATCAAGATTTGATGGGTTAAGGTCTTGCTCCGCCAACAACTCCCGAATCATCGGCATCAGCAGGCGAGTATGGCCTCTGGGAGCAACCTCAAACTTCTCGATAACTTCTCCATCAACAAAAAGGGCTACAGAGCAACCCTCTGAGGAGGTGTCCAGTGCCAAAAGTTTCACAGGCGTGAGTGGCCTCGATAGAACGTCAGTGGATTACTTGAGGCTGGCGCGAATCTGATCGCGAATACTGTCCAGACTGCCAACGCCTTCAACGCGCACGTACTCAGGTGCCACTTCCGGCTGTTTTTCAGCCAGGCCCTGATAATAGCCGATCAAAGGTGCTGTCTGGTCGTGATAGATCTTCAGGCGCTTGCGAACGGTTTCTTCTTTGTCGTCTGCACGTTGCATCAGCGGCTCGCCGGTTTCGTTGTCCTTGCCTTCCACTTTGGGCGGATCGTATTTGACGTGATAGATGCGACCACTGCCTTCATGCACGCGGCGACCAGACAAGCGACTGACGATCTCTTCATCATCCACTGCAATCTCGACAACGTAGTCGATCACAATACCCTGATCTTTAAGGGCTTCAGCTTGGGGAATGGTGCGCGGGAAACCGTCCAGCAGAAAGCCATTTTTACAGTCTGGCTGCTGAATCCGCTCTTCAATCAGCGCAATGATGATGCCGTCAGACACCAAGCCACCGGTTGCCATAACTTCCTTGACCTGTTTGCCAAGCTCGGATTCGGCCTTGACCGCTGCCCGAAGCATGTCACCGGTAGAAATCTGGGGAATGCCAAAACGTTCAGTAATGAACTGGGCCTGAGTCCCCTTCCCCGCGCCTGGTGCGCCTAACATGATGATTCGCATAACGCTGTGCTCCCGTTTTCGTCATTATAGTTTGAAAAGTTGCGGCAAAAACCTGTGCCTTTGCGACAACCTCTCCCTTCGGAACAGGTGTCAACCGGATTCGGCAATGGCGCATTATACGAAGTCAGGCATCCCAGAGAAAGTCGACCTCCGTATCATCTTCAGAAAACGGACTTGCAACAGAAACCGGGAACGTCGCGGTCAGTTGATCAGTGACGATGCAAGCGCATCCAGTTCCGGGGCAACCTGATCGATTTCAGTCATCAGCTCACCTACGACTGACGGCTCCAGCTCTAACCCTTGCAGCAGTGCCGGAACATCATCAGGGTTAAACTCATCGCCGATACCCCGATCCTTTAACAGTGCATTGGCTAGCTGAACCATCATCACATAGTTCTCATGCTCACCCTGGTAACCCGGCTGCTGATGGACACCGGCTGCTTTGACAACAGGATCAGGCAACTCCCATAACCGGTGCAGAATACCACCAATGGCACCGTGCCCAACGGCAATAATTTCCTGCTCGCTGCCCTGGCCAAATACCTGCTGTTCAAGCGATTGCATGCTGGCGTCGGGGTTGGCTTCCCGCAGCCGGTTAAGCTCTTTAAATTCGACAGGAAACAGATGGCCCACCAGCAGCAAACCAAAGTTATGCAGCAAGCCACACAAGTATGCAAGGCCTTTGTCTCCACCGCAGCGCGGAGCCAGAAGCTGGCAAAGGAAGGCACAGTATAGTGAATGGCGCCAGAAATTATCCATGCCCAATATGCCGGCCCTGGGTACATCGAACGCGCGCACAGAGGCAATACCCAGAGCAACATGTGCAACACGATCAAAGCCCAGAACCCGGGTTACCGCCTCCTGGACAGAATTAATCTGGCCCGGATAGTGGAACAGCGCCGAGCGTGCATAACGCATGACCTGCGCGGTCAGGCTTGGATCGAATTCTATGAGCTCCGACAGCTCCCGGGCAGTCGCCTCGGTATTGGAAGTCAGTCGCAGAATGCGCAGCGCCAGTGCCGGCATGGGTGGTAACCGGTACAGCTTTTTCAGCTTGCTGGCCACTTCCGCCAATGTCAGTGCTTCCCGGGCACCATCATCGCCCGGGCCGCGGATCGCCAGATGCCCTTCCCGCGAGCCGGCCATCGCCAAGCGCAGGGAGCGACCGTCCATTTCAACCAGAGAATGATCTGTGCCACTGGAAAACAAAACCCGCTCGGCCCGGGCAATACCCTCATCCAGCAACACCGGCAGATCGTACGCATTGCCAATCGGCGGAATGAACCCGGGATCACAGTCGCTGAACAGCCGCATGGTCTGGTGCGCCGTGAGTGGCTGCAGATGACGGCCCGTCATTTGCCGGAGGGCCTCTGCATCAAGCGCACTGTCGTATCTGTGAACGACCATCACAATGCCGCTGATATCAATCAGCAGCGTTGCCCTGATAACGTCCTCCCGGGATTGTTCCAAAGCGGACACCGCCGCATCCAGGCTTGGAGCCTGATCAATAGATCGTTCTTTGTGGGCTATGCCCTGTTGATCAAAAAACCGCTCCAGTCGCACTGCAAGAGCCACAAGAATACTCCTGTTGTCCATGGCAGGGGCTATGCCCCTCATCCGTTCCCGGTCATCTTAACCGGTGTTACGCATCCCGGCAGCAATTCCCGCCATTGTAACCTTAAGCGCGCGCTCTACCAGCTCCGGCACCTCGCCCTTGCCTTCGCTTTCACGATCACGCTTTAGCAGCTCCGCCTGAAGATAATGCAAGGGGTCTGTGTAGGGGTTGCGTACGCGCATTGAGTGGGCGAAAGCCGGCTCACCCTCCAGCAATTCACTTTGTTCCTTGAGCTCCAGAAGGCGCTGAACGCAGCCCTCAAGACGCTTGCGCAGACTGGCCCCGAGCTCTTTCAGCCCATCGTCGTCCAGCAGGGTCTTTTCGTAATAATCCGCAATACGCAAATCCGCTTTCGCCAATACCATTTCAAGCATGTCGACATAAGTCCGGAAAAATGGCCAGCCCTGCATCATCTCGCGTAAAACCGGGAGCCGTCCTTCCCTGGCTGCGTCTTCAAGCGCGACATCACTGCCAAGCCAGCTGGGCAGCATCAGCCGCATCTGCGTCCAGGCGAAAATCCAGGGTATTGCCCTCAGGCTTTCTACACCACCAGAAGCCTTGCGCCGCGCTGGCCGACTGCCCAATGCCAGTTTTCCCAGCGCCTGCTCCGGGGTCACCTGACGAAAATAAGGTACGAAATCCGGGTTTTCCCGAACCACTTCTCGGTAGGCCTTGAGGGAACGTTCCGTCAGCCAGTCCATGGTGTCACGCCATTTGTCTTCAGGCTCGGGTGGCGGCGCCAGAGTCGCTTCAATCACCGCGGTGGTGTAGAGCGTCAGGCTTTGCACGGCCAGCTGGGGCAAACCAAACTTGAAGCGGATCATTTCGCCTTGTTCAGTAATGCGAAAGCTGCCGTTCACCGAGCCGGGAGGCTGGGACAGAATTGCTCGATTAGCAGGTCCACCGCCCCGACCAACGGTTCCCCCTCGGCCGTGAAACAGGGTCAGATGAACGCCATACTGACTCGCGACCTGGGTGAGTTTTTCCTGTGCCTGATACTGAGCCCAGGCCGCCATAAGCTGGCCGGCATCCTTGGACGAATCCGAATAACCAATCATGACTTCCTGCCGGCCCTGACAGTAATCCCGGTACCACTCCACCTCGTACAGCGCCGCCATACTGTCGGGTGCGCCGCGTAGGTCGTCCAGTGTTTCAAACAAAGGAACTACCCGCATAGGGAATTTAATGCCCGACTCACGGAGAAGCAGGATAACGCTGAGCACATCAGATGGCTTGCTGGCCATTGAGATAACATAGGAGCCCAGAGCTTCAGGTGTTTGCTGCGCAACCACTTCACAGGTATCCAGCACCTCTCGCACCGGAGCGGACGGCTCCCAGTTCCGGGGAACCAGCGGGCGACGCCCCTGAAGCTCGCGCACCAGAAATGCCTGACGTTCGTTTTCAGTCCAGGACAAGTAGTCTCCCAGGCCAAGGTACTCCACCATCTCGGCAACGGCCTCGGCGTGACGCGTCGCCTCCTGGCGAATATCCAGACGAATCAGAGGCAGACCAAAGGTGTGGGCCCGGCGAATAGTGTCCAGCAACGCGCCTTTGGCAATGTGCTCAAGCCCGCACTCAACCATTGAGCGATAACACAGCTCCAACGGCGCCGTCAGGTCTTCGTTTTCGAAAAGGATACCGCTGGTATCTGCAGATTCACCGCTGACGCTGGCCTCGGCCCAGTCCCGCGTTTTGATCAGCCGGTCCCGGAGCTCGGCCAGTACATACCGATAAGGCTCTCGCGAATCGCCCGCCAGACCACGCAGCTCATCACTCGCCTGCCACATGGAAAGCTCTGCCCGCAACGACTGGATATCCCGGAGAAAGAGATCCGCTGCCATCCAGCGACCCAACACGAAAACCTTGCGGGTCACCTGATGCGTGACATTGGGATTGCCATCCCGGTCTCCACCCATCCAAGAGGCAATCCGGACGGGTGATGCCTGCAACGGCAAGCCTCTCCCTGTTGCTTCCTGCAGCGATGTATCAAGGTTCTCAAGAAACCGCGGCAGAGCCTGCCAAAGGCTGTTTTCGATGACTGCGAACCCCCATTTGGCTTCATCAACTGCGGTGGGGCGTTCATGCCGGATTTCATCCGTGTGCCAGGCCTCTGCCACTAGTCGGGACAGACGCCCTACAATCCCATCTCTCTCAGCAGTCGACAGGTCATCGTGATCAAGACCTGCAAGGCATTCCGACATTTCATCGTATTTCATGATCAGAGTGCGACGCGCAACCTCCGTAGGGTGCGCTGTCAGTACGAACTCGACACGCAGATCCGCCACGCATTTATGAAGTGCTTCGGGGCTGACACCGCTGTTTTTCAAACGTTCGAAAACGCCTGCAACCGGCTCCACCATAAGGTCAGATTGATGATCGCGTTTGCGGCGAATACCGTGATATTGCTCGGCAAGGTTCGCAAGGTTAAGAAACTGGTTAAACGCCCTGGTGACCGGCAACAGCTCATCATCGCTTAACTTGCCGAGAAGGTTGACCAGGCGCTGGCCGGAGCCGCTTTCCTGCCGGCGATCGGATTTGGCGGCAGCCCGGATTTCCTCAATAAGTTCAAAACAGTCACGGCCGGGATGGCGCAGGATACTCTGCCCCAGCAGTTCGCCCAGCATACGGACATTTTCACGAAGATCAGGGTGCAACTCAGTCACATCGGCTTCCTTTTGAATTGACGGAGACAAAGTAAACTAACGATACTAAGGAATTGGCGGGAAAGTCTATTGGCGTTTGATGCCGTACCTACGACCACACTTACGAGGAGTACCCATGAAAGTTACAGATCTGCCCAAGCACTGGAAACAAAAGAAACAGTCTGTCGAACGCACCCACGATTACAATCTCAGGCTTCCTCTGGAAGACGCTGCCAGAGTCGCGGCGCTTGCAGAGCTTTACCCCGGCCGCAGCGAAAGTGACATTCTCAATGATGTGATTGCCGCGGCCTTGGACGACCTGTCCAGCCAGGGGCTGCTAAAGGAAAAACTTGGTAAGAAAACCAATTAAGGGCCTTCAGTTAAGGGCCTTAACTGAAGGCCCTCTCCCGCAGGGTATTCGGTCACGCTATGGATTCTAGCTGGCGCGCTTTCAGACGTTCGATGTGCTTCTGGCTCAAACGCACGAATTCCGGGGTAAGCCCGTTATCTTCGTATATTTCGAAGCCATCCTCATCGTAGGCCGCTACTTTGGCTCCTTGCACGTAGGGGAAGCCAGTTTCTATTTCATCCAGAGCGGCGGACACCAGGTCGCGCATCAGATCCTGCGGAGATTTGAGAGGATAGCGGACCGCCAGCTTTTCCAACTGCTGATGGTGCTGGTCAGATAGAGCCATAAAAGAGGCGTCCCGGGTCAGCCTTCCTCTTGCGTACTTATCCCAGTAACCGACCAGATCTTTGATTTTCATGGCGCCTGACTCCTCCTTCCTGTTGACCACAAATAGCGCGCAAAAAAAGATTCACGCGTTTGGGAAAGTGTAGACGAAGCTCGGGGCTGCAAACTCAGGAAATTGGTAACGGATTGTACCTATTCTTACCGTCTGCTTTTCTTTTCCACGCCTTTAACCGATTGCCAGACCTCATCGAGTGCTTCGAGAGTTTCGGCATCAAACGAGCGGCCTTCCCGCGCCAGAACCTGCTCAATAGCGCGGAAGCGCGCCTCAAACTTGTGATTGGTGCGCCCGACCGCCTGTTCCGGGTTGACCTTCATGAAGCGCGCCAGGTTCACGCACACGAACAGCAGGTCGCCCAGTTCGTCCTCAACGGCGTCGTGATCACCCTGTCCCGACTCGGCGGCCTGCCAGGCTTCCTTCAACTCGTCGATTTCTTCATGGAGCTTGTCGAACACTTGGCCGATATCGGGCCAGTCGAACCCATGCCTCGCTGCCCGTTTCTGTAACTTCTCCGCCCGCACCATCGCGGGCAGGGCACGGGCGATGCCCTCAAGGCGGCTTGGCAATATTGCCGGTGATGCATCCTCCGCTTGCGCCTGAGCACGCTCCTCGGCTTTGATGCGCTCCCAGCTCTCTTTGATCCAGGCTTCGTCTGGGCGGTTATCCGGATCAATACGGCTTTCCAGCGTACCATCCGGAAACACATGGGGGTGACGACGCACAAGCTTGCGTACCAGATTATCGACGACGGCATCAAAACTGAAGTGACCTTCCTCCGCCCCTATCTGAGAGTAGAAAATCACCTGAAACAGCAGGTCGCCCAACTCGTCTTTGAGGTTCGCATAGTCCTCCCGATCAATGGCATCTGCCACCTCGTGGGCCTCTTCCAGGGTATGCGGCACAATACTTCTGAATGTCTGTCTGGCATCCCAGGGACAGCCGGTCTCAGGATCTCTCAACCGGGCCATCAGCACCTTCAGGTCTGCAATAGAATAGCTCATGAGCGCTTGCGCCTGACGTCGATAATATTAGGAAGATTGCGGATCTGGGCCAGCAACCGCGCCAACTGCTCCAGGCTGTGGATTTCCACCGTAACAATCATGGTTGCGGTGTTGTCATCACGGTTCGTCACGGTATGTAGGGACAGTACATCGCTCTTTGAAGATGATAGAACCTGGGTAATATCCCGCAGCAGGCCGGATCTGTCATAAGCCTCAATTTCGATATCCACGGGGTAAACGGAAGCCTGCTGGCCGCCCCAGCTCACTTCAATAATCCGGTTGGGCTCGAACTCCTGCAGGTTCAGAAACGTCAGGCAGTCCTTGCGGTGAACTGTCACGCCCCGCCCGACCGTGATGTATCCGCCGATAGCATCTCCCGGCAAGGGCTTGCAGCATTTCGCCACCTGAGTCTTCAGCTTGCCCACACCCACAATGTGGATATCGGAGTCGGTCTCGTAAGGTTTACGCCGCTGGGCGGCCAGCTTCAGGTCAAGCTGTTCGGATTTTGGTTCCAGCATTTGCTGGGCCACGTTGGCAACGTGCGCAGGGCGGAGGTCACCGGCACCAATAGCGGCAAACATGTCTTCAGAACTGTGATAATTCACTTTTACGGCCAGCTCGCCCAGATCCACACCGTGCAACGAAAGGCGCCTGAACTCGTCTTCAATAATGGCGCGGCCATCCGTTACGTTACGCTCACGATTCTGTTGCTTGAACCAGTGCGTTACCTTGGCCCGGGCCCGGGAGGTCTGAATATAACCAAGGCTCGGGTTCAGCCAGTCCCTGCTGGGCGCAGCATTATTCCGGGAGGTAAGAACAAACACCTGCTCTCCGGTCTTCAAAGGATATGTCAGAGGAACAATACGGCTGTTCACCCGGGCACCACGGCAGGCATGGCCGACCTCGGTGTGAACCCGATACGCGAAATCAACGGGTGTAGCACCCTGGGGCAGGTCGACAACATGCCCTTCGGGCGTAAAGATATAGATCCGGTCCGAGACGATATCGGATTTGAGGTGATCCGCCAGGCCGGAGAGGTCGCCCAGCTCTTCTTGCCACTCCAGCACCTGCCGGAGCCAGTTAATTTTGGCATCATAGCCAGAGGATTTATTACTTCTGTCAGTGCCTTTGTATAACCAGTGAGCACAAACCCCTAACTCCGCATCTTCGTGCATCGCGTGAGTGCGGATCTGAACCTCCATCACTTTGCCATCAGGCCCGATCACAGCCGTATGCAGCGACTGGTAGCCATTTTCCTTGGGGTTGGCAACGTAATCGTCAAATTCGTTGGGGATATGGCGCCACAAAGTATGCACAATCCCAAGAGCGGCATAACAGTCCCGCACTTCCGGAACCAGGATCCGCACCGCTCTTATGTCGTACACCTGGGAGAAGTCAATGCCCTTTTTGCGCATTTTCCGCCAGATGCTGTAGATATGCTTGGCACGACCGGAGAGCGAGGCTTCAATATCTGAGGCTTTCAGCTCCGCCTGCAGGGTGGCAATCACACGGCGAATATAGCCATCCCTGTCGAGGCGCTTTTCATCCAGAAGCTTGGCGATTTTTTTGTACGCCGTCTCATGCAGATAGCGGAACGAGAGGTCTTCCAGTTCCCATTTGATATACCCAATACCCAGGCGGTGGGCAAGCGGCGCGTATATATCGAACACCTCCCGAGCGACCCGCATGCGCTTTTCTTCCGGTGCGTTTTTGACTCCACGGATGGCACAGGTTCGCTCTGCAAGTTTGATCAGGGCGACCCGGACATCATCAATCATGGTCACCAGCATTTTGCGGACGTTGTCCAGCTGGCCTTCGCTTTGCCCGAGTACATTGCCTTTGAGCGGGTGATGTATGGATGAAATGGCCGCCATCTGCTGCACGCCATTAATCAGCCCAGCTACCTCGTCACCAAATTCCTTACGGATCACCTCAAGAGCAACCCGCTCCTCCCGCACCGCGCGGTAAAGGATGGCTGCCACAAGGCTGGCCTGATCCAGGCGCAGCTCGGCCAGCACCTGGGCCATTTCGATACCAATACGAAAACTGCTGGAGCCCGACGCCCACAAGCGGTCTTCCCGGAATGCCTGCAAATCGATTTCAGCGGCTTTTTCACAGGCCCTGCGAAACTGTTCCACATCATCCAGGTAGGTCTGCGAGGCAATCTGCTTTACCCAGACCTCGATATCAACCTGGCCATCGCCGGTCATTGCATAGTCTTCGCGAACTTTTACCATATCTGTCTTTTTATTCCTGATGGTTCACTCAGCAATCCCTTGCTGCGCACAACGACATTCACTACGAGTCCCGCTCAAACAACGCAATAGACTCCACATGCGTGGTGTGAGGAAACATATCCATCACACCAGCACGCACCAGTCGGTACCCGTTACGGGCCATCACACCCGCATCCCGGGCCAGAGTGGCGGGGTTGCAGGACACATATACGATGCTCCGGGCACCGAACGCAGTCAGGTATTTGCAGATTTCCTCCGCCCCGGAGCGCGGCGGGTCGATAAGGATTTTATCAAAGCCCTCTTTCGCCCAGCTCTGGCCGGTAAAATCACCGTGCAGGTCCGCACCATGGAACGACACATTCCCAAGCCCGTTCAGTTTCGCATTCTCGCGGCCCCGGATGACCATGGCATCATCGCCTTCCACCCCAATGACCTCAGCGCCCTTGCGTGCAAGAGGCAGTGTAAAGTTGCCCAGCCCGCAAAACAGGTCCAGGACCCGCTCACCAGGCTGCACATCCAGCCATTCCACGGCCCTGTTTACCATGACCTTGTTGATGTCTGCATTGACTTGGGTAAAGTCCATGGGATGAAATTTCATGGTCAGATCGAACGCATCAAGCCGGTAACTGAGGCGTTCATCATCCCGGCCCGCTGATTCCGGCCAGATACGGTGAACGGTATCTGGGCCCTTGGGCTGCAGATAGATGTGCAGATCGTGGGCCTGGCCAAAGGCAATCAACTTTTCCCGGTCGCCACTGCTCAGGTCGTCCATGTTGCGGAAAACCATCGCCGCAGTATCATCGCCACAGGCAACTTCCACTTGGGGGATACTGGCATAGGCATCCAGGCCGTGCAGCATATCTCGCAGCGGGAGAATGCGCTCACCAATCCTTGGATCCAGCACCACACAACGGTCGATATCCGTGAGAAAACTGTTACGTTTCTCCCGGAAACCTACCAGCACTGATTCCCGCGCCTTAACATAGCGCACGCCCATGCGTGCCTTGCGGCGGTATCCCAGAGTGCTGTTCGGGCGCAATGGCGCAACCCACTCTTCAGGCTCTATGCCACCAAAATGAGCAAACTGCTCGCGCAGCGTGTTTTCCTTGAACCGGACCTGAGTATCGCTACTCATGTGCTGAAGGCTACAGCCACCACAAAGATCTGCGAACTCGCAGGGAGGCGTCTGTCGATCGGGTGCGGCCTCCAGCACCTCAAGCGTGCGCAGTTCATCAAACTTACTTCGGGTGGACACCACCTTGGCCATAACCTTTTCGCCCGGCAATGCGCCATCCACAAAAAGGATTTTGCCATCCTGACGAGCTATGCCGCGGCCATCATGGCTAAGGGTTTCCACATCACAGCGCACGGGTTCCGTAGGAAGTACCTTCCTGCGTCGTCTGCTCATAGTCTGTTCTCTTGGTGTCGTCAGGTTCAGGCGCCGGGGAATACGCCGGTCGATAAGTAGCGGTCGCCGCGGTCACAGATGATAGCCACGATAATGGCATTTTCAACCTGCTGTGACAGCTGAAGCGCCGCTGCAACAGATCCGCCGGATGATACACCGCAGAAGATTCCTTCCTGCACTGCCAGCGCGCGCATGGTGTCCTCGGCTTCCTGCTGGCCGATGTCAAGCACCTGATCAACGCGGGTCGCATCGTATATGCTGGGAAGGTAGGCTTCCGGCCAGCGGCGGATACCAGGTATAGACGCCCCTTCTTTTGGCTGCAGCCCAATGATGCTGATATCGGGGTTGCGCTCCTTGAGGTACCGGGAAACGCCCATAATAGTGCCCGTGGTCCCCATGGAGCTGACAAAGTGGGTGACCCCGCCTTCGGTCTGCGCCCAGATTTCCGGCCCCGTGGTTCGGTAGTGAGACAACGGGTTATCCTGGTTACTGAACTGATCAAGTACCGTACCCTTGCCGTCAGCTTGCATTTTTAGAGCCCTGTCCCGGGCCACTTCCATGCCCTCTTCACTGCTGACCGTAATAATCTCGGCGCCGTAGGCTCTCATGGATGCCCGACGTTCTTCACTCATGTTTGCCGGCATGATGAGCACCATGCGGTAACCCTTGATCGCCGCGGCCATGGCCAGAGCAATACCGGTATTGCCACTGGTTGCCTCAATCAGCGTATCGCCTGGCCGGATTTCACCGCGGCACTCGGCTTCCTGAATCATCCCCATGGCTGGCCGATCCTTTACAGATCCCGCCGGGTTATTGCCCTCAAGCTTTGCCAAGATGACATTGCTGGTATTGCCTGGAAGGCGCTGCAACCGAACCAAGGGCGTATGCCCGACATAATCTTCAATTGTGGGAAAATGCATAGTGAGAACCTTGTGGTACACTTTTGCGTTGGCATGATACGCGTTATGGCCCCGGTCGCCCAATACAGCTTCTCGCTAAATCCATGACTGAAGGCTATATACCCCGTGTATTTTTTGGCTCGCCCGGCACTGATTCGAAGGCTATCTGCGCCCGGATGACCTACTATTACAAGGACGTAACCCGCTTAAACGAGCGGTGTTAAGCTATTTTCCAGGAATCTGCTATGCGACGTTGGGGCATTCGCAAAAAAGTGCTGGTGGTAACTCTGGTTCCCACCCTTATCACCACATTGATGCTGGGACTGTTTTTTACCCACAGCTGGGTTACCAATATTGAAAGCCTGCTGAGGGATCGTGGTGAGTCGCTTTCACGCCAGCTTGCCGCCGGCTCGGAATACGGCCTGTTTACCGCCAATCGCGGCCTGTTGACCAGCCTTTCCAATGCGCTTCTGGAAGAACAGGATGTCCGCTCCATAACCTTCTTTGATAGTGACCGCACCCGCTTGCTGCACACTGGACCGGGCAGCTCTGACAATCTTGATATCGAAAAACTGGCAAGCTCACAGGCAAGCCGTATTACCCACAACGCCAGTACCCGATTCGTCACACCGGTTTTTCTTCAGGACCTGATGATCCAGAACATGCTCGACCCGGATGCGCGCCAGTCCGCTGCCCGACAGAGAGCGCCCCTGGGCTGGGTTGCTGTGGAGATGTCTCATATCCGCACCGAAAAGGAGACCTATAAGGCCCTGCTGATCTCGCTTTTGCTCGTGCTCGGCGGCGTTATTTTGAGTCTCTTGATAGCGCTGCGTTTAAGCCGGGCTTTCACCGGTCCGATATTCGAGCTGAACGAAGCGGTGGCAAAGCTCAAGGAAGGCAAGCTTGAAACCCGTGTTAACACTGGAGCCGGCCCGGAATTTGAACAGCTGGAATCCGGCCTCAACGCCATGGCGGAGGAACTGAGCAAAGCGCAGGCAGAAATGCAGCAGAACATTGATCAGGCTACCGAGGACCTTCGCGAAACCCTGGAGACCATCGAGATCCAGAACATCGAACTGGATCTCGCCCGCAAGGAGGCTCTGGAGGCCAGCCGGATAAAATCCGAGTTTCTGGCCAATATGTCCCATGAAATCCGGACTCCGCTCAATGGCATTATCGGTTTTACCGAATTACTCCTCAAAAGCTCCCTGCCCCGCCAGCAAAAAGACCACCTGAGCACGATACGCAAGTCCTCAGAGATTCTCCTGACCATCATCAACGATATTCTGGATTTCTCGAAGATTGAGGCCGGCAAACTGATCCTCGATCGCGTTCCTTTTCAGCTCAGGGATATTGTAGAAGAGGTCATGGTCATGCTGGCCCCGGCCGCCCACAGTAAAAATCTTGATCTTGTGCCTCTGGTTTATAATGACGTTCCGGATAACATCATGGGCGACCCCCTACGGGTCAAACAGGTAATTACCAATCTGGTCAACAATGCCATCAAGTTTACCCAGACCGGTGAGGTGGTACTGCGTGTCAGCCTTGAAGATGAGGACAAGGAAAACAATCGGGTTACCCTTCGCCTGAGTATTACCGATTCCGGTGTGGGGCTGTCCCGGGTTCAGCAGCAATCGCTGTTCAATGCATTCAGTCAGGCTGATGCATCAACGGCCAGGCAGTACGGCGGTACCGGCCTTGGCCTCGCCATTTCCAAGCGCCTGGTTGAAGAAATGGGGGGCAAGATCGGACTGCAGAGTGAGCTGGGAAAAGGCTCCACTTTCTGGTTTACCCTGACACCGGAACTTTCCTCAAGCGGCGAGACGAGTGCGCCCCGGGACGCTCTTCGAGGTGAGCGGGTTATTTATCTGGAGCACCAGAAAACCTGTGGCCTTGCTGTCGAGCACCTTTTGCGGCAATGGGGGATGACGGTTCATCGCGCCGCATCCCCTGGTGCCATGCAGGAGCAGATCGAGGAAGCCCAGAAGAACCAGTCAGGGTATGCCGCAGCTATTATCGGAATTACCCGGCACTTGCTTAACTCAAGCCAGTACTGCGGGCTGGTGCGGATCCTGGAGATTGAACGCGACTGCCGAACGCTGTTGCTGACACCAACCCTGGAAATCCACGACACACCTCTGTCAGAGCTGGTAAGCGGCCACCTGTCCAAGCCGGTATGTCGTGAAGCACTTTATGATGAACTGCTTCTTCTGGTACACGGTATAAACACCTCCGGGCGAGGTATGTCGCGCCAGGAACATCCGGCCCACCTACTACCCGCTCCCGCCAATATGCCCAGAGTACTGGCCGTGGACGATAACGAAGCCAATCTAAAACTGGTGATGACCCTGCTGCAGGATTACCGGATAGACGCGGAAGGCGCATCAAGCGGCTTTGAGGCCTTGAGCAAAGCCCGGCAAAAGTCTTTTGATCTGGTTTTCATGGATCTTCAGATGCCGGGCATGGACGGCGTGGAAGCCACCTCACGCCTTCGTGAGATGGACAACAGCAACCACAGAACAATGATCATCGCCCTCACGGCGCATGCACTGGCCGACGAGCAGGAGCGACTGATCAGGCAGGGGTTCGATGGCTATCTGCCCAAGCCCATCAGCAGCGGACAGCTTGCAGAAACCATACGGGAGTGCACGGGGTATGATTGCCGAAATGCCGGCCATGCTGACCGATTTCCAGTACCGGAAATCCGCGATACAAGACGTGCATTAAGACCCTCCACGCGCAAAATGCAGCGGGACTGTGTGAGCGTGGCTGAGAGCATCCAACTGGCAGCTGGCAAGGCAGATCTGGCAGAAGAGTTGTTCAGTATGTTGCTGGAGCAACTGCCTGCTGATCTGAACCAGATTGAACGGTTCTGGGGTAAGCAAGACCTGGTAAGTCTGCTGGAATGCGTGCACAAACTTCACGGTGCAACACGTTACTGCGGGGTTCCGGAGCTGCGCTCAGCTGCAAATCGCCTGGAAACAGCGCTCAAATGTTCAGCGCCGGACACGGAGCTACAGAAGAATCAGTTAGCCTCCGCCATGGAGCGGTTGCAGATCTGGAGCGAGCGAACCGACTGGCAGCAATTGTTTCGGAAACACTATCAGCGGGCTGAGACCAGCTGATGGTGTTCCGTATATCACCACCAGGGCTGATCAGGCTCTTCCACGCGCCCGATCAAGGATCGCCTTCATATCCCGGACCGCTTCTTTAAGGCCGCAAAATACCGCTCTGGCAATAATCGCGTGGCCAATATTAAGTTCATTAATACCAGGAATAGCGGCAACCCGCTCAGTATTGTGATAATGCAGGCCATGGCCTGCATTTACAATCAGCCCCTTTTTGCGAGCGTAAGTAACCGCTTCAACCAGGACCTTGAATGCCGCGTCTTCCGCTTCTGCGCCCACAGCCTCAGCATACTCTCCGGTATGGAGCTCGATAACCGGAGCACCACAGCGCACCGCTGCATCAATCTGCGCGCGATCCGGATCAATAAAGAGAGAAACTTCTGCGCCCAGTTTGGCCAGTCGTTCGCAGGCACTGGCCACACGACCCTCCTGGCCTTCCACATCAAGCCCGCCTTCGGTCGTCAACTCTTCCCGCTTTTCGGGAACCAGGCAAACGCATTCAGGCCGGACTTGCTCTGCAAAATCCAGCATGGCGTCAGTGACCGCCATCTCAAGATTCATTTTCGTCTGAAGCACTTGTTTCAGCAGCAATACATCGCGATCCTGGATATGGCGCCGGTCTTCTCTGGGGTGGATCGTTATGCCGTCTGCGCCAGCTTCCTCCGCCAACAGGGCAGCCTGAACCGGGTCAGGGTAACGGGTCCCCCGGGCCTCACGTAAAGTGGCAATATGGTCAATATTGACACCAAGCAATACTCTAGGATTCATGTCGTTCTCCCCTGGGATGACTGAAAAGACTGCGACTGTTCAACGGACGCCCCTGCAGCAGGTAATCTGTCAGTATGCGCATAACCCGCTTTGAGACCCGGCGGCTTGCGACGGCCTCATAATCTCCGTCTGCAAGCGCAAGCAGCGCATCTCCGGGCAAGTTCTGCAACCGGACACCGGCAGAGACAGCAGCGACAATACCCTGTTCGGGATCGTAGCAATAGGAGTGTGTTGCACTGATGGTGTGACCAGTATCCGTCGCCAGGTCCCAGGCAAAATCGTAACCCAGAGCCGCAGCAAACGCTTGTTCGAACTTCCGTAACACCGGCTCTACATCAGACGTTTCCGCGAGCAACGCAAGCGCCTCAATGTAAGCCGCAAAAAGAGTTGGGTGAGGGTCTTCCTGGGGTAATATCCGCTGCATCAGTTCATTCAGATACAAGCCGCTGTACAAGGATACGGTGCGACGCAATATGGGGCCATCGCGCACATCCACCTGGGTCAGGGTTTTCAGGTCACCGCGCCCTACCCAGCCCAACACGAGGGGCTGAAAGGGTTGGAGCTGCGCTTTGAGCGGGCTCTTGCTGCTGCTGGCACCTCGGGCAATCACGCTCATACGACCGTGATTGAGCGTAAACAGATCGACCAGGAGGCTGGTTTCCCGCCAGGGTCGCCGGTGCATCACATAAGCGGGCTCTTGCTGCTGCGCGTCTCTTTTCATAGTGCCTCAAGGGGCATAGCGGCCTCAGAGGTCGTTCATGCCCAGACTTTTCAGCGCGCGATCACTGTCTGCCCAGCCGCGTTTCACTTTCACCCAAAGCCGCAGCATGACCTTGCTGTCAAACATGCGCTCCATATCGGCTCTGGCGTCCTGGCCGATGCTCCGCAACCTGTCACCTTTATCGCCGATCATGATTTTTTTCTGGCCCTCGCGCTCCACAAGAATCAGCGCAGAGATATGCAGCGTCTTGCCGTCACGCTTGAACTCTTCAATTTCTACCGCAACAGAATAAGGTAGCTCGGCCCCGAGCTGGCGAGTAATTTTTTCACGCACCATTTCCGAGGCCAGAAAACGCTCGCTCCGGTCGGTTATCTGATCATCGGGGTAGAAGTGGACGCTCTCAGGCAGGAAACGACCAACCGCTTCTTCCAGCGGCTTCAGGTTGGTTTGCTTCAGCGCCGACATAGGAATAATTTCGGCAAACTCACGCTTTCTGGAAAGCATGTCCAAGTGCGGCAACAGGTTTTCCCGCTTCTCAATCCGGTCAACTTTATTCACCGCCAGAATAACCGGGCATTCCAGCTTGCTCAGTTTCTCCAGTACCATCTCGTCAGCAGTGGTCCAGGCAAGCTGATCCACCACGAATACCACCACATCCACACCAGAAAGTGCAGAAGTGGCCGCTTTGTTCATGTACCGGTTAATAGCCCTGGGCTCTTCCACATGCATGCCGGGTGTATCTACGTAAATCGCCTGCACCGGACCCACGGTTTTGATTCCCAGTACCTTATGGCGAGTGGTTTGTGGTTTGCGGGAGGTAATGCTCAGCTTCTGGCCCAGAATATGGTTCAGCAGCGTCGACTTGCCTACGTTGGGGCGACCAACAATGGCCACAAAACCACAACGGCTATCGGGATTCTCCGGACGGGTAATATCGTTCATCAGGGTGTCTCCACGCCAAGTTGTTTCAGCGCGCTGCGGGCTGCTTCCTGCTCCGCCACGCGGCGGCTGTTGCCGATTCCGCTGGTTGTTCGGTCCAGCGAAGACAACACACAGGACACATGAAATGTCTGGTTATGAGCTTCTCCGTCCACAGAAATAACATCATACCTGGGAAGAGGAAACTGCCGGGACTGAAGATACTCCTGCAAACGGGTCTTGGGATCTTTCTGTGTATCCTGAAGGTCGAGCTGTTCCAGCCGGCGCTCAAACCAGCGCAGTATCTGCTCCCGGCAGGTGTGGAAATCACTGTCGAGATAGATGGCTCCGATAATTGACTCCACCGCATCGGCAAGAATGGATTCGCGACGAAAGCCACCGCTTTTCAGCTCACCGGAACCCAGGCGCAAATAACTACCCAACTGGAATTCACGGCCAATCTCGGCCAGGGTTACACCTTTAACCATTCTGGCCCGCAAACGGCTCAACTGGCCTTCCCGGGCTTTCTCGAAGTTCAGGAACAAATACTCCGCGATAACCATATTGACAATCGAGTCGCCGAGAAATTCCAGTCGTTCGTTATTCTGGTTGCCATAACTCCGGTGCGTAAGCGCCAGCATCAGCCGCTCTGGTGACTTGAACTGATAACCAAGACATCGCTGTAACTGATCCAGATCCGGCTGCGAACTCACTTGCCCTTCATCTCATATCTGTGCTGAAAGTGAACAACGGTATCCACATTGCGAAAAATGTTGTTGCGCACTTCATAGTCGACATTGATCACCACAAGTTCGCCGTCTTTCTCAATCGAAATATCCTTGGCATCAAAGCCCCGGACATTATTTACGCTCAAGCGCTTGTTCATAAGGGTGCGGAGCTGTGCCGGCCCCATCTGAGACAACCCCTCAGTGCCATCCAGACTTTCCAGAGCTTCCTGAATGGTAAGATCATCCATGTAAGCTGGCCCAACCTTTAAGAGCAGGGACAACAGGCTGCCGAAAAACAGCACCATAATCAGAATAACAAGCGCTGAGGCACCACCCTGGCGGCCCATGGCGGAAAGATTATTTTTCTTCATTACAACTGAACTCCAGAATAGTCAGAATTACTCAATACCGCCCACACGCTTGAAGGATGGCAGACTGGTGATGGATTCCCAGTGCATCCAGATCCCAAAAGCCTTACCCACAATCAGTTTATCCGGAACCGTACCCCAGTAACGACTGTCGTTACTGTTGTCACGGTTATCACCCATCATGAAATAATGCCCTTCCGGTATCTGCCACTCGCCTTCACCGGCGGTGCCCGGACGCCCCATGGTCAGGAAAATATCGTGCTCAACCGCGCCCAAATCTTCCCGGCGCACTTCTACCGGTGGCAGGCGCACAACAAACTCGCTTTCAATCTGCTGGTCGTTGATGAAAAGCTGCTTGTTGCGATAGCGCACTGTGTCCCCGGGAAGGCCAATCACGCGTTTGATGTAGTTGGTTTCGCCGTCCTTGGGATAGCGGAATACCATCACATCACCCCGGGCCGGATCCCCAATATCAAGAACCTTGGTTCCGACAACCGGCAAACGCAGGCCATAGGCATACTTGTTGACCAGAATAAAATCGCCGACTTCCAGCGTTGGCAGCATGGAGCCTGAAGGAATCTGGAAGGGCTCCACCAGAAAAGACCTGAGCACCAGCACAATAGCCAGTACCGGGAAAAACGAACGACTGAGATCGACCAGGTAGGGCTCTTTTGGCGCTTCTTCGCCGTGAGCCGCATCTGCAGGGGATGCTGCAAGACGACGCTTACGCCAAAACAGTATGTCTGCCAGCCAGATCAGCCCTGACACGAAGGTCAGAACCACCAGAACCAGTGGAAAATCAATATCCATCCATATGCCTTTTAATTATCGACTTTCAATACGGCAAGGAACGCTTCCTGAGGCACCTCAACATTACCCAGTTGCTTCATGCGTTTTTTGCCTTCCTTCTGCTTCTGGAGCAGTTTTTTCTTGCGACTGACATCTCCGCCGTAACATTTTGCAGTTACGTTTTTGCGCAGCGCCTTTACACTGACCCTCGACACAATCTGGTTTCCAATGGCGGCCTGGATTGCAATATCAAACATCTGCCGGGGGATCAGCTCTTTCATCTTCTCTATGAGCTGGCGCCCCTTGTAGTTCGCCTGTTCTTTATGGACGATCAGAGCCAGCGCATCCACGCGCTCACCGTTTATAAGCACATCAAGACGCACAAGGTTCGCTTGCTGGAAACGAACGAAGTGGTAGTCCAATGAGGCAAACCCGCGGCTGGCAGATTTTATACGATCAAAGAAATCAAGCACCACCTCTGCCATCGGGAGCTCATAGGTTAACTGCACCTGGTTGGTCGTAAAGTGCATATTTTTCTGAACCCCCCGCTTCTCTTCACACAGGGCAATCACATTACCCAAGTGTTCCTGGGGCACCAGAATGTTCGCTTCGACGATGGGCTCGCGCATTTCCTCAATCGAGCCAATATCCGGCAACTTTGAGGGGCTGTCCACCGACAGCGTCTCGCCCAGGCGAGTCAGCACTTCGTATATAACCGTGGGCGCGGTGGTAATCAGATTAATATCGTATTCACGCTCCAGCCGCTCCTGAATGATCTCCATGTGCAGCATGCCCAGGAAACCACAACGAAACCCAAAGCCCAAAGCATCGGAGCTTTCAGGTTCGTAAAACAGTGAAGCATCGTTCAGCGTGAGTTTTTCCAGCGCGTCGCGAAAATCGTTGTAGTCGTCAGCGCTTACCGGGAACAGGCCAGCATAGACCTGCGGCTGCACCTTCTTGAACCCCGGCAACATCGGCGTCTCTGCGGCAAACTTGTGATGCACGATGGTGTCACCCACCGGCGCACCGTGTATATCCTTGATCCCCGCAACAACAAAGCCCACATCGCCGGCTTCCAGTATGCCGGTATCATGGGGTTTGGGATTAAAAATCCCCACCTTGTCCGCGTTCCAGGCCTTGCCCGTGGATTTGAGAACGATCTTGTCGCCTTTTTTCATAATGCCCTGGGTAACGCGGACAAGAGAGACAACGCCCAGATAATTATCGAACCAGGAATCGATGATCAGCGCTTGCAGCGGAGCTGAGCGATCGCCTTGGGGTGGTGGTATTTTCTGGATCAGATCTTCCAGAACATCTTCAACACCCATGCCGCTCTTGGCCGAGCAGCGCACCGCACTTGAGGCATCAATACCGATGATGTCTTCTATTTCAGCAGCAACCCGCTCTGGCTCAGCCTGGGGCAAGTCCATCTTGTTCAGAACCGGTACAACTTCCAGACCCTGCTCGATAGCAGTGTAGCAATTGGCGACAGACTGCGCTTCCACGCCCTGGCCTGCATCCACAACCAGCAGCGCACCTTCACAGGCATACAAAGAGCGCGACACCTCGTAGGAAAAATCCACATGACCAGGGGTATCGATAAAGTTCAGTTTGTATACCTGACCATCCCTGGCCGTGTAATGCAGCGTAACGCTCTGAGCCTTGATGGTGATGCCCCGTTCCCGCTCCAGATCCATGGAGTCCAGCACCTGTTCGGCCATTTCCCTCTTGGTCAGGCCTCCGCAAACCTGGATAAAACGGTCTGCAAGTGTGGATTTTCCATGGTCAATGTGGGCGATAATGGAGAAGTTACGGATTCGGCTCAGTTCAGTCACAGACAATGAATACTCATAATAATACGAAGGATTGGGCCCGGAGAGACCACTATCAGGATCCGGGGCAGGCGTGATTTTACCGGTTACCGGCCGCCATTGCCATGATCAGGAAATAAGAGGGCGCTCATATTGCCGGATAAGAAAGCCAATCAGCGCATCTTCATCCAGCGGGTAACTGAAGAGGTTGCCCTGGCACTGGGTGCACCCTGCCGATTTCAGGAAGCTCAGTTGTTGCGGTGTTTCTACTCCCTCAGCCACCACGGTAAGGTGGAGTTTCTGCGCCAGCGCAATCACCGCAGAAGCCACATCGGTTGCGCTTACATTGTACGGAATATCGCGGATAAACCGGTGATCAATTTTTATAACATCGAGAGGAAGTTGCTGCAAAGCAACCAGGGAGCATGAGCCAGCTCCGAAATCGTCCAGAATCAGGCAGACGCCAAGGTCATTAAGCGATACAAGGAGCTCACGCAGCATGCGCGGATCTTCATTCAGCAACTCCACTGGCATTTCCAGTTCCAGCTTCTCTGGTGAAACACCGGTCTCAGTAATTACCTGCCGGACCATATCGAGAAAACGGGAATCTGTGATCTGCCTTACCGACAGGTTGACCGCCATTTTCAGGGCTTCAAAGCCCGCCCGCTCCAGCGCCTGAACCTGAATACAGGCCTGGCGCAATGCCATTTCACCGAGACGTACAATCAGCCCTGTTTCTTCGGCCAGACCAATAAACTGCTGCGCCGACACCAGACCCTTCTCGGGGTGATGCCAGCGCAGGAAGGCTTCAACACCAATTACCCGCTCACTGACCAGATCCACCTTTGGCTGGTAATGCAGAACAAAACGCTCACCCTCGAGGGCGCTCGCCAGTTCTTCCTGCTGCAGTAAACGGCGTGCGGCTTTGATATTCATGGCAGGGGTAAAGAACTGGTAAGTGTTGCGACCCATTTCCTTGGCCCGGTACATAGCCAGATCCGCATATTTCATCAAAGTACCGGGATCTTCGCTATCGAGGGAAATCATGGTGACGCCGATACTGACCGTAATACCCACCTCATGATCACTCAGTCGAATCCGCTGGCACAATCTGCGCAGAATGGTTTCCGCAACCTTGGAGGCAGCGTCTGTGCCACTGACCTCTGACAGCAACACAACAAACTCATCACCGCCAAGCCTTGCCACAGAATCTTCTTCACGCACACAACCCTCAAGCCATTGTGCCACTTGACACAGAAGCTCGTCGCCCGCTTCATGACCAAGGGTATCGTTAATACGCTTGAAACCATCAAGGTCCAGGAACATCAGAGCTGCCGGCTCGCCGCTTCTGCGACTCCGGCGCACCACACTGTTGAGACGATCACGGAATAACTGGCGGTTGGCCAGCCCGGTAAGGGGATCGTAAAACGCAAGACGGTGCAACTCGGACTGGGCCGCTTTCAGTTGGGTCAGGTCACGCAGACTCAGCACCACACCGTTAACGCCAGGCACTGTCAGCATGGCGGTATAGGTACCCTCCATGTCGCGCCAGTTGTCAGCAGCATCGCGGATACGCGCCCGGATAACCGTCATCTGCTTGCCTGGTGCCTCTACGGCATCATCAAAGCCCTGTTGCAGCTGGGGCCAGTCGTCCTCGTGCACAAGACTTTCCAGCGCAATCGCCTGAACTTCGTCGGGGTCAAATCCGAGAATATCAAAACAGGACGGGCTGGCATAAAGCGGCGTTCCGTGCTCATCCATAACCAGCGTAACGTTAGCCGCGCCCTCCGTAATAGCGCGATAACGCCCGGCACCGATCTGCGCCATGAGGCGCGAATGTATCAGCACCAGTGATACAGCAAAAAGCAACAGGCTTATAACAACACCGCTGCCAAGCACGATCGACGGACGAGGATCTGATGCCAGATAGTCAAAGGCCGGAGTGGATCGGGTTTGCAGCAACCAGTCCCGCCCGCCATGGCTTACGGTCTGGCTCATTTCAAAACTGAACTCATTATCCAGGGAGCCCAGGTTCGAGCCGTACATCAGATTTTTACGGGCGACCGCACCGTTATCGTAGATGCGAACATCGAGAAACGGCGAAATCAGGCCGATGATGCCGTCAAGAAGGTTGTTCATGCGAAACGCACTGAACACGAAGCCCGCCAGCATCATGCGACGTTCTGCCCGTATATCCGGCACCACACCACCCTGGAAAACAGGGTAATACATAAGGAAGCTGGCCTGCCCCTCTTCCAGCTCTTCCTGAACCAGAACAACTTTAGCCGTTACCGTCGGAATTGCGTTGTCACGCGACCGCTCCATGGCCTTGCGGTGAACCGGGTCACTGAAGGCGTCATAACCCAGCGCTGACCGATTACTTTCGGTTCCGGGTTCGAGGTACACCATGGGGTAATAGAAAGGTCCGGTTCCCAGTGGTTTCACAAGATATTTAGGAACACCTTCTGCACGCACCGACGCAATGTGATCGGCCATCTCCCGCACTTCAATACGCTCAACATACCCGATGCCCTGAATACCCGGGTAATAGCGGTTAATGTCGACCTTATCAACATACTCCCGCCACTGATCACGGGACACCTTACCCGCGACCGCGAAAAGACCGGCGCTGCCTGCCAGAACCTGCTCATAGTTAAGCAGCCGTTCCTCAATGGCGGTTTTCAATTGCAGCGACTGGGTTCGGAACCGGGCTTCAGTACGATCTTCTACCAGACGGATGGAAAACTGCCACGACACGACGGTTACGGCGATCGCCACGACCAGAAGCAGCCAGGCAAGCCAGGCATTACGGGGTTTCAGAAGTTGCAGGAGGGGGAGGTCCATTCTGTTCATAATCTGATCTGGTCCATTCCGTGGCCGTTCTGTTTTATTGTAGCCGGCCAGTATAACAAAAGCCCCCAAGACTGTCGTTTTTAACATCAGGCCTGGAGGCTTCTTGCAATAATGGTGACCGCTCAGATCATTACTATCAGGGTTTCATGACAAGATAGATTGCCCTGCCCTGGCGCACTACGCGAACGGATACCGCTTGCCCTTCAGGCAGTGATCTCACCACCTTCCGGAAATCCTCGACCGACGACACCGCTTTCCTGTTGATCTCGGTAATCACATCCCGGTCGCGAATGCCGGCATTATAGGCCGGCCCTCTGCCAACACCGGTCACTACAACACCGCCGGATACACCAATAGAATCCGCAAGGTCCGACGGCAAAGGCTCAACAGTCAACCCCAGGGGCGCGGTTGAAGAGCTGCCACCAGAGGGAGCGGCTTGCCGGGCACCGCCTTCATCCGGTAGCTCGCCAATTTCCACGTCCAGTGCGATTTCTTTTCCGCTACGAAGAACAGTGAGGCGAGCCGTCTCACCTACCGGGGTGCGGCCCACCATAGGCGGCAGATCCGACGAGAGTTGAATATCGTCACCATCGTACTCAAGAACGATATCACCAGACTGCAAGCCACCCTCCTCAGCCGGCGAGCCATCCATAACTTCTGCAATCAACGCACCCCTCGGGCGTTTGAGCCCGAACGACTCAGCCAGATCACGATTCACCTCCTGAATCAGAACGCCCAGCCAGCCACGGGAAACAACACCCTTATCGCGAATCTGGCGAAATACGCTCATGGCATCATCAATGGGAATAGCAAACGAAACCCCCATGAAACCACCAGAGCGAGTGTAGATCTGCGAGTTAATACCAATGACTTCGCCGTCGAGATTGAATAGCGGACCACCGGAGTTACCCGGGTTGATGGCAACATCGGTCTGAATAAACGGCACGTAGTTTTCTGAAGGAAGTGAACGGCCAAGTGCACTGACGATGCCGGCCGTGACGGTGTAATCAAAGCCAAACGGCGACCCGATCGCAACCACCCATTCACCAACTTTGAGGTCTTTGGAGCGCCCTGTTTTTACAACAGGCAGGTCGTCCCCGTTCTCGATTTTCAAAACGGCCATATCCGAGCGGGGATCTGTGCCAACCAAAGTTGCCGGCAACTCACGACGGTCGTTGAGCCGGACAATAATCTCATCAGCACCTTCAACCACATGATTGTTGGTCAACACATAGCCATCGGCGGAAACAATAAACCCTGAGCCCATAGAGCGCCGCGGCTGAGCATTACCCGGTGCTCCGCCAAAGGGTGACTGGGGGCCACGAAAAAAATCCTGGAAAAACTCCGGCAACTGGTCGAGCTGCCGCTCATCAAAAGGCAAGTTGTGAAAGCGGGTGTTACCCACAGCGGGGGCGCTGGTGGTACTTATATTGACGACCGCGCCTGCATTTTCCTCAACCAGATCTGTAAAATCCGGCAGGCCTCGAGCGAAACCTACCTGACTCCAGGCCACCATCAGAATGGCTGCCAGCATCAGCAGAAAAAAAGCTGGCACCCTCTGAGTGAGTGATGCCGGGGAAAACAAGGTAACTACTGTTCTCGTTCTCAGCATGTCAGAATCCCCTATATGTCATGTTATCGAGTCTGGATGAGGAACTGCTCCGGCCGGGATACGGTTAACCCGGAGCAGCGTGGGTTCATAGTTGCCGACATTCCGGCTCTGTAATTTGCGACTTACCAGGAAGCCTGACGCAAGACCGGCAACGGCGCCCGACATGGCCGCAAAATCGCTGCCATTGGACAGGTAGTGCCCCAACATACTGGCAGCCACCATAAGCAACAGAGGAAGCGCGTACACTAGCAGCGAGGCGCCAAGGAGCGCACTTTCATCAATACCCAGTGTCACTTCTTCGCCAACACGGGCATCCACTGAATTAACAACACGCACCTGGTTGGCCCGGCCACCCGTGACAGAAGCCAACACTTTCTGCCCACAGCCATTGCGCGCAGCGCAGCTCTGGCAGGCGCTGGTGCGGATGGTCTGGATCCAGGCGTGCTCACCCGTAACGGCAACGACTTTTCCGGTCTCGGTAATCACTGTTCACTCGCACCCAGAGCAAAGGCTTCGTCAATCCGCACTGATTCGGCAACCTGGCGGGCCGAAGCCGGTGGCAGCTCACCCACAACAGTCACCAAAAATGCCTTATTCCGGCTCTGCAACTGGCGCATATATATGGTTGTCGCCCCGATGCGGGAGGCACCCGTAGGCATACTCACTCTGCCAACAGGCTCAACAAACACAGAGAATGCCGCCAGACCGTCCGAAAACGCAACTGTCTGTCCCTTACTGGAGCTGGGCACTGCGGCAGGCTCAAAACCTTCCGGGCGCCAGTCAAGGTGCCAGCCATGCATACGCGGTGTTTTTGAAAACCCGTCCCGCGAACCAGAATGCCGACCAGCCTCGCTCAAGGTGCGGGAGATCTCACGACCCTCGGTGCGGATTTCAAACTCGCTGTCAGGAATATCTTCAGTAATCTCGAGACTGGTGAACTGAAAGTGTTCCAGCACATCGCCATCGGCTGCAAGTACGTGGCTTTTTAGCAAAAGACCAGTGGATTTTTCCAGCCACAGACTATGGCTGTAACGATTCTTATCTTTGGCAGTCAGCGCGACGGTAACCACATCATAGCCGGCAATACGATCTTCGCCCTTGAGTTCGGCACTGTACCATCGGCTTACAGGACTCAGTTGACTGGTGAATGCCTCTGCAAAGGGCCCGGAGGGAATGACCTGATCCAGCTTTATCTTGCCCTGCTCCGGGAGCACACAGACCACATTCATATCCCGGCGAACAATCTCACCACTGCCTCCGTCCTGCAGAACCAGCCGCTCTTCCACGATGCCATCGTGATAACGGTGGGCGATCTGCATGGAATGGACGCTGGAACCCCGGGCGTACACAAACACGCCTCGATAAGAAGTCATGTTGAGGGCAGGCCCCAGGCGCTCAAGCCAGTAGGCCGCTGACTTCTCACCGGCAATCGCCGAGGCCGGCATGACCATAGTCAGAAAAAGCGCAATGAGCCCAGGCAATGACAGATAAGTCAGTCTCAGGCCGAAATAACGAGCTTTGCTCATGAACACCTTCATTACTTGATATCAGTAGCCGCCATTTGCGCTGACAAGACGAGCATAGCCCACCGAGCCCTGCCCGGCACCCACACTGTTGTGCTGAGCATGCTCCAGCAGATAACGGCTCATGTGTTCCCACTGTTTCTCATCCAGCCCCTGCAAGGCAACTTCCTGAATCGGCGAACCTTCGCTGGCAGAGTCAGCACCGGGCGCTTCCGTTGCAGGCGCGGCGGCCAGGGCATCAGGAGAAGTCTCTGCGGCATCCCAGCCTGCACCTGCACCAAAACCTACCAGCAAAGCAACGGCAACCGTTGCCACCGCCGGCCATTGCCAGCGGCGCGGCGCCTCACGATTCTGCGTTACGGCCTGCACCTGCGATCTTGTGCGGCCGTCCAGCGCCTCGCGCACTGCCGCACTTATATCTACACCCTCAGCCGGTGAATGGACTCGGTGCATCAGATCGTGAATACCCTGCCACCGCTGCCACTGGGCACGCACGTCATCCTGACCCTCGTGGGACAACAGACGCCGGACCGAAAGCTCGTCGGCTTCATCGTCCATCATGGCAGACAGTGTTTCTCTGAGACGATCATCCATAGGATGCACCCTCAATTACGTCACGGAATGATTAAGCAGAGGTCCAAGATGCCTGTCAACGGCATCCCGGGCCCGGAAAATACGCGAGCGCACAGTCCCGATGGGACACTCCAGAATCCGCGCAATGTCTTCATAACTGAGCCCGTCATATTCGCGCAAAAGGAATGCCGACCGCAGTTCCTCTGGCAGACTGGCTATCGCATTACTGAGCTCTTTTTGCAGCTGATCACGCTGGAGCAGGCGCTCTGGCGAGGCGATATCGCGTAAGCGTCGACCATCGTCAAAGTTCTCTGCCTCGGCCGAGTCAGCGCTGCCCTGAGGCCTGCGACTGCGCGACTCGAGATAATTCTTCGCGGTGTTCACCGCAATACGGTAGAGCCAAGTATAAAAAGCACTGTCACCACGAAAACGATCAATAGCCCGGTAAGCCTTAATGAACGCTTCCTGGGTAAGATCCATGACTTCCTGGCTGTCGTAAACGTAACGACTGATGATGGAGGCTACTCTTGACTGATATTTGACAACCAACAGGTCAAACGCTGCGCGATCCCCGTTCCGGACCTTGCGAACAAGTTGCAGGTCGGTCTGGCTATCTGGCTGCTCAGTCTTTTTCTGATCGTTATCGGGTGCCATGGACGCTATGCCGGTACTCTCTGTTTTCGCGGCCAGCTTTCCGGCCAATACGAGTTTCTGATGATTCATACTCATTGTCCGGCGCCCGTTTATGAAAACGACGACTCAGCCCGCAAGGCAGGTCATCCATCAGGCAAAATAGACAGCAAGCGTAAAGTTTAGTTCAATAGACGTCTACATTATGGCCCGCGATAACGACCCGATGCCACAGTCCCATGAATACGATGTTCTCATTATCGGCAGCGGCGCTGCCGGCCTGACCGTTGCGCTTAATCTCCCGGAACACCTGAAGGTATGCCTTGTCAGCAAGGCAGAAATCAGCAGCGGTGCGACACTCTGGGCTCAGGGCGGCATAGCCGCCGTTCTGGACGACCAGGACTCCACCGAAAACCATGTGCAGGATACCCTTGCCGCAGGAGGCGGCCTGTGCAGCGAAGATGCCGTGCGATTTACCGTAGAGAAAAGCAAAGAAAGCATTGAATGGCTCATCGGCACCGGCGTTAATTTTACCCGGGACACCGACGCCCAGCTCCACCTCACCCGCGAGGGAGGCCACAGCCACCGGCGTATTATTCACGCCGCTGATGCCACCGGGCATGCCGTATCCACAACATTGACCGCCCAAGCCCAGGCCCGGCCCAACATTGAGCTAATGTCCGGGCGAGTCGCTGTGGACCTGATTACCAACCGCAAACTGGCTTTACCGGGCAACCGCTGCGTTGGCGCCTACATACTGAACCTTGACGATAACCATGTGGAGCTGTTCCGGGCACGATTCACCGTGATTGCGACCGGTGGTGCCTCCAAGGCGTATCGCTATACCACCAACCCTGACGGTGCATCCGGAGATGGCATTGCCATGGCCTGGCGTGCCGGCTGCCGTGTTGCCAACATGGAATTCAACCAATTCCACCCTACCTGCCTGTATCACCCTCACGCCAAGTCATTCCTGATTTCCGAAGCGGTGCGAGGTGAAGGCGGATTGCTGAAGCTGCCGGACGGCTCCCGCTTCATGGACCGCTTTGACAAACGCGGAGAACTGGCACCCCGGGACATAGTGGCCCGAGCCATCGACCACGAGATGAAGCGGCTGGGCGCAGACCATCTTTACTTGGACATAAGCCACAAACCAGCGGATTTCATCCGGCATCATTTCCCGACCATTTACGAAAAATGCCTCGCGTTTGGCATCGACATTACCCGCGAATCCATTCCCGTAGTGCCAGCAGCGCATTATACCTGCGGCGGTATTGTCAGCGATGAGCGGGCGCGAACAGACATCAACCAGCTTTACGTTGTCGGGGAAGCAGGGTTTACCGGGCTTCATGGCGCCAACCGCATGGCCAGCAACTCATTACTGGAATGCTTGGTGTATGGCCGGGCAGCTGCCGCCGACATTACGCGCCGGGAAGCTGACATCCCGCCCCCGCCTGAAGCGCCGGCCTGGGATGAAAGCCAGGTAAGAGACTCTGATGAAGACGTTGTGATTTCTCACAACTGGGACGAATTGCGTCACTTTATGTGGGATTACGTGGGCATCGTGCGCACCACGAAGCGCCTTCAGCGGGCAAAACACAGAGTCGATCTTCTATCCCGCGAAATCGGCGAGTTTTACAGCAACTATCGGGTAACCAACGATCTTCTGGAACTCAGGAACCTGGTAACCGTATCCGACCTGATTATCTGTGCAGCACTGCAACGCAAGGAAAGCCGCGGCCTGCATTACACACTGGATTATCCGGGACTGCTACATGAAGCCCGTGATACTGTACTGATACCAACAACCTACAGAACACCTTCGCCGTAAAGAGAACCACTATGTCAGACACCCAACCCCCTGCGGAGAACTCGGATTTCAACCGTCTTTGGTGGCATAGCCGCCGCGGCATGCTGGAACTGGATGTCCTGCTGATTCCGTTTCTGGAAGAAGCCTACCGGGATTTGGACAAGGAAGATCAGGAACGCTACAACAAGCTTCTGAGCTGTGAAGATGCCGATATGTTCGAATGGTTCATGCAGCGCAGCCGCCCGGACGATTCGGATCTCCAGCGCATCGTTGACATCATCCTTACCCGTGTCCAACCGGATTGACCTGACGCTATCACGCTGTGTTGCGGTTGGCTGCCTGGCTGCTGCACCATGGCTGGTTGCCAGCGCCTTCGCACTGACTGCAGGTGCTTTCGGCAAAACCTGGATGTATACGCTGGCTCCGCTAACCCTCGTGGGCGCCATGTTCCAGTATCGGCTTAATGGGTTACTGGCAGGGCCGTCGGCGGTTCTGGGGCTGCACCAGGATCAGGACACGCTCTACGCGCGCCTCGGTAACGGGCAAACTGTAGCTGTGCGCGCCTGCCCTTCGAGTCGCGTCAGCTCAAAGATCGTGCTCTTGAAACTGCAGTCCGCAGCCTCCAGATCTGCTTCGTACCCGGTTGTGTTACTCTCCGGCAAACGGATCGCCGGTAACCTATCCGAAGATCAGTTTCGTCGTCTGAGAATGTGGTTGCGACTGGGCCGCACTCAGCAATCATTTGAATAGTCTTCTGCCCGGAGTTTTCCCATGACTGGTACAGAAACACCTGTTTCAGCCGCGCCTGTTTACACTTCAGCCGAGTTTCCGCCATCGGCTTCAGGCCGCATTCTGCTGACCAATCGTGTTCTGGTTCGTATCTCCGGTCCGGGTACCGACAAGTTCCTGCAAGGCCAGTTAAGCCAGAACCTCGACGACGTCAAAGCGGGCACATCGCCCCGCGCCGCAGGTGCAACGCCAAAAGGCCGCGCATACTGCCTTACACGCCTGGTACGCGATGGGGGCGACGTTCTGATGGATCTTCCCTCCGAACTGGCAGAGCCGATCATGACTCACCTGCGCAAATACATGATGCTGTTCCGTGGCACATCCATGACGGCACAAACGGATGGGCAAATCATCGGACTGTTGGGCACTGAAGCCGCGTCAAGCCTCGCCGGAGAGGACCTGGACCGCCTGGCATCGCCTGGCGACACACTTGCACTGGCCCCAGGCTTCCTGATCCGCATCGAGAACACGGCTGAAGGGTTGTCCCGCTTTGAGCTATGGCAACCCGATGCCGGCGGTCTGGAGCTGGACAGCATTCCGGTGAAGACCCTTGCCGACTGGCAGGCATCAGAGATTGCTGCCGGCGTCGCCATGCTGAGCACATCGACCAGCGAATCCTATGTGCCACAGATACTCAACTGGCAACACCTGGGCGGCGTGAACTTCAAAAAAGGCTGCTACACCGGCCAGGAAGTGATCGCCCGGATGCACTTTCTCGGACAGCTCAAAAAAAGCCTGTTCCGCTTTCACATTTCGAAAGCAGACTCCGTACCCACACCGGGAATGCCCATCATGGCGGGCGAGCGTTCTGTGGGAGAAGTGGTCAACGCAGTCGGTTTCAATGACGGGTCCTGCCAGCTACTTGCAGTCGTCCGGCATGACGCCGCCAATGGCAAACTGTTTGCTGATGGCCAGCCAGATGCCCTTCTGCAGCTACAGCCTCTACCTTATAACGTTACAGAGCGTGAGCATCGCACAACTACTGATACATAAGTTGACAGGCAAAGCCGCCAGAATTTGCTATACATAGAGTTCATAATTCTGATCTTCGGGGTGTCGGGCCTGCTCAGTCACGCCCCCCCGAACTGACAACCGGATCCTTACCGAACCATGTCGAATATTGCTGAAATTATAAAAGCGGATCTTACCGCCGCCATCGAAAACGATAAACTGGTACTCCCTACCCTTCCGGAAGCTGCGCTTCAGGTGCGCGAGATCGCCGAGTCCGAGGACTCAGCCATTGGCGACCTGGTCAAGGTGATCAGCAACGATACAGCTCTGTCTGCCCGCATTATCCGGGTCTGCAACAGCCCGCTTTTCCGGGGCAACCGCGCGATAGAGAACCTGAACATGGCTGTAAGCCGGCTAGGCATGGCCTACACGAGCAACCTGGCCATGGGTCTGGCAATGCAGCAGATGTTCCAGGCAACCTCCGACATGATCGACCAGCGCCTGCGCGCAACTTGGCAGACCAGCACCGAAGTGGCTGGCGTCTGCCACGTACTTGCCCAGCATTACACGAAGCTGAAGCCCGATCAGGCCACACTCGCTGGTCTGGTGCACCTGATCGGCGTGCTGCCCATTCTGCGCTACGTGGAAGATGAAGACGTGCAGATCAGCAGCATCATGCTGGACAATGTCATTGAGGAACTGCATCCGAGAATCGGTGCAGCCATTCTCAAAAAGTGGGATTTCCCGAAAGACCTGCAAAATGTCCCACTGGAATACGCGAACTTCCAGAGAGAAGCGCCTTCAGCTGACTACGCCGATCTGGTCATGGTAGCCAACCTTCAGCTGGTTGCAGGCTCTGAGCACCGCTGGGCAGAGATGGACTGGTCTGCCATCTCGGCTTTTGATCGCCTCGGTATCGACCCGAATATCGATATGAACGAAGAAGAAGACCTGAATGCCCAGATGGAAGCGGCGATGGCGCTGCTTCAATAACCGATGCTCAGATCTGCTTTGGAGGGCAGCTCCCAGCTTACCGGCTTCTGCCCTTGCTCCCGGAGCCATTCATTGGCCCGGGAGAAATGTTTACAGCCAAAGAACCCGCGATAAGCACTGAGCGGCGACGGGTGCGGCCCCTCCAGCACCAAGTGCCGGCTGCGATCAATGTGCTGCCCCTTCTTCCTGGCATAATTACCCCAGAGCAGGAACACGACGCCCTCACGTTCACGATTCACGGTTTCGATCACACGGTCTGTAAACGTCTCCCAGCCTTTTCCCTGATGCGCGCCTGCCTGGCCCTGAACAACCGTGAGCACACTGTTCAGAAGCAAAATACCCTGCTCCGCCCAAGGCTGCAGGCAGCCGTGATCCGGCGGCGCAACACCCAGATCGCTCTGGATTTCCTTGAACATGTTAACGAGCGAAGGTGGCACGGGAACGTCAGGCCTTACTGAAAAGCACAGACCGTGGGCCTGACCGGGACCGTGATAGGGATCCTGACCGAGAATGACAACGCGCACCTGATCCAACGGAGTGCTGTTCAGGGCATTGAAGCAGTGTGAACTGTCCGGAAAGAGAATTTTTCCGGCGTTTTCTTCAGCAGCCAAAAATTCAGCCAACGCCTGCATATAGGGCTGACTGAATTCATCCGCGAGGTGTTCTTTCCAGCCCCGACCGGGGCTGAGATGACTTGCCAGTGCCTCGACCGGATGCATGGGTGCTCCTTACCTTAGATGCTCTCGTTGTTCGAGCTCTCGGCTTTGTGCTCCGGGCGCATGGCCGGGAACAGAATAACGTCGCGAATGGACTGCGAATTGGTCAGGAGCATTGCCAGCCGATCAATACCAATACCCTCGCCCGCCGTGGGTGGCAAGCCGTATTCCAGTGCCATCACATAGTCTTCGTCGTAGAACATGGCCTCGTCATCACCGGCGTCTTTCTCGGCGACCTGAGCCTGGAATCGCTCCGCCTGGTCTTCCGCATCGTTGAGCTCGGAAAATCCGTTGGCAATCTCGCGGCCACCCACAAAAAACTCAAAGCGCTCGGTAACAAACGGGTTGCTGTCCTTGCAACGTGCCAGCGGCGACACTTCTTTCGGATATTCGGTGATGAACGTAGGCTGCATCAGGCGGTGCTCTGCCGTCGCCTCAAAGATCTCGATCTGCACCTTGCCCAGACCCCAGCCATCTTTCAGGTGAATGCGCAGATCTTTTGCCAACTGCCGCGCCGATGCTTCATCTTCCAGCTGCTCCGCAGTCACATCCGGAGAGAATCGGAGGATCGCGTCCACAACCGTCATACGCTCAAAGGGCTTGCCGAAGTCGTACTCGATAGACTCTTCACTGCCATCAGCCAAAATGCGAGTATTCACCACGGTGGTGGCACCCAGCACCTGCTCCGCAATAGCGCGCAGCATGTCCTCTGTGAGATCCATCAGGTCATTGTAATCGGCATACGCCTGATAGAATTCCACCATGGTAAATTCCGGGTTATGGCGGGTGGAAAGCCCCTCATTCCGGAAATTACGGTTAATCTCGAACACCCGCTCAAAGCCACCCACAACCAGTCGCTTCAGATACAGTTCCGGCGCGATGCGCAGATACATATCAATACCCAGAGCGTTATGGTGGGTCATAAACGGCCGAGCGGTTGCACCTCCGGGAATTACCTGCAACATGGGGGTTTCCACCTCCATGAAATCGCGATCGGCAAAAAACTGACGCATGGCGGTAATGATTTTCGAGCGCGCAAGAAATACCCGGCGGCTGTCTTCGTTAACCATCAGATCCACATAGCGGTGACGATAGCGCGATTCGGTATCAGTCAGGCCTTTGTGTTTCTCCGGCAGCGGACGCAGCGACTTGGTGAGCAGCACGTACTCGTCCATGGTCACATAAAGGTCGCCCTTACCGGATTTCGTCAGCATTCCCCGCACACCAACAATATCCCCGAGATCCCATTGTTTGGTGTCTTTTTGCACATCTTTGGTCGCATAGATCTGCATACGGCCGGTCATGTCCTGAACCACTTTGAATGCTTTGCGGTCAAGCATCATACGGCCAGCGATCGCAACCTTGATACCCATGGATTCCAGCTCTTCCTTACTCTTGTCACCGTATTTCGCCTGCAGTTCGGCAGCGGTGGCATTGCGGCGGAAATCATTTGGGAACGGATTGCCACTTTCACGCAACTCAGCCAATTTGGCGCGGCGCTCAGCGATCAGCCTGTTGTCCTCTTGCGGTGCATTCTTGGTGTGTTCTGTCATGTTGGCTCACTAGAAAATCGGGGATGTCCGGGTGACTTGGCAGTGGCGCGGGTTAAAGCGCCATCTTCAGGCTGGCTTCAATAAACTTATCAATATCACCATCCAACACCGCCTGAGTGTTGCTGGTTTCAACCTTGGTACGCAAGTCCTTGACTCGACTGTCATCCAGCACGTAGGAGCGAATCTGGCTGCCCCAACCAATATCGGATTTTGCGTCTTCGGCTTTCTGCTTCTCGGCGTTACGCGCCTGCATCTCACGCTCATAAAGCTTGGCCTTGAGCTGCTTCATGGCCTGATCTTTGTTCTGATGCTGGCTTCGACCGGCCTGACAGGCCACAACAACACCCGTCGGATTATGAGTCAGACGCACCGCAGATTCCGTCCGGTTAACGTGCTGGCCACCGGCGCCGGAGGCACGGTAAACATCCACCCGCAAATCTGCCGGGTTGATTTCAATCTCGAAACTGTCATCCACTTCCGGCGATACAAACACCGAAGAGAAAGAAGTATGGCGGCGGTTACCAGAGTCGAACGGCGACTTACGAACCAGACGATGAACGCCGGTTTCCGTGCGCAACCAACCGAACGCAAACTCACCCTGAATGTGAATGGTGACACTCTTGATACCGGCCACATCACCTTCCTGCAGTTCCACAATCTCGGCTTTGAAACCGCGACGCTCAGCCCAGCGCAAGTACATACGCAAAAGCATATTGGCCCAGTCCTGAGCTTCAGTACCACCAGACCCCGCCTGGATATCCAGATAGGCACTGTTGGCATCCATCTCACCGGAAAACATACGGCGAAACTCGAGCTTCTCAAGCTCTGCATCAAGAGCTTCAAGATCCGACTCAATCTCGGTCACTGTGCCTGCGTCATCTTCATCAACAGCCATTTCCAGCAGACTCTCCGCATCGGACAGGCCGGTTGTGAGGTTGTCGATCGTACTAATAATAAGATCAAGATCGGAGCGCTCTTTGCCCAACGCCTGAGCACGATCAGGATCTTCCCACACCGTGGGCAGCTCCATCTCTCGTTCTACTTCGACCAGCCGTTCACTACGCTGATCGTAGTCAAAGATACCCCCTGAGCGCTTCAGTACGCTCACGAAGCTCTTTAATCTTCGTCACAATGGGATTAATTTCCATGAAAACCTTACTCGTATTGGAAAATGGTGAAAAAACAGTGGCGGGATTCTACCGGAATTCCAGTGGCAAATCAGCCGTTGTCCGCTGGCTTGGTGCTGCCTTATCGGTCAGGAGGCGGGTGCTCTTTTCTTCTGGAAAAAGCAACTCGCTGCGCTCAAACATCTTTTTCCGGCAGAAAAGAGCACCCACCCCCTGACTTACTCCCAGAAACCAGCCCACAAAACGAATTAGGAAACCGGCTCCAGATACTCTACTAAAAGCTGAAGATTTGTTCGGCCACGAAAGGTGTTGGCATCTGGTTTATAAACCACCCGTGCACCCGTGCGCGTATAGTCAGGAACCTCCGGCCCGGTATTGAACGCAATAGCGTCAATAATGCCGCTGCCATCCACCGGCTGCAAAACCAGCTTCAAATGATTTTCTCCAACAATACGCTGACTGATCACACGAAACTCTCCGTCAAACAAAGGCTCCGGGAAATGCTGCCCCCAAGGGCCTGCACGCTTCAGCAGAGCGGCCGTTTCCAGCGACAGCTCATCAGAACTCAGCGGACCGTCGGTAGTGATGACTGCCTCAAGATCCGCGGCAGTCAGGATATCTCGCACAGCTCTATCGAACGCTTCCGCAAAGACACCAAAATCGCCGCGAGCCAGCGTCATGCCGGCCGCCATGGCGTGGCCGCCGTATTTTTTCATCACCCCGGGATGACGGGAGTCCACAGCCGCCAGCACATCGCGGATATGAAGCCCTGGAATTGAGCGGGCAGAACCCTTTACGTCCACGCCGTTTTCATCCGGCGCGAAAGCGATCGTCGGCCTATGAGTCTGTTCGCGGATGCGGGCCGCGAGGATACCGATCACACCCTGATGCCAGTCCTCATCAAACAAAGCCAATCCCCATGGCAGCCCGTCCAGATCCAGAGACATAGAGGCAAGCAAATCCTGCGCCTGGGTTTTCATATCCTTTTCGATAGTGCGCCGTTCCCGATTAAACGTATCCAGTTCGCGAGCAAGGCGTCGAGCTTCATCACGACTGTCTGTCAGCAGGCAGGCGATACCAACGCTCATATCGTCCAGCCGGCCAGCGGCATTGAGGCGCGGGCCAACCACGAACCCGAGATCGGTTGAGCTAATGTTTGCGTGTTCCCGGCCGGCAACTTCCAGTAGCGCAAGAATTCCGGGTCGGGCTTCACCCTGCCGAATGCGCCGCAGGCCCTGCTCAACAAAAATACGGTTATTATGATCCAGCGGCACGACATCAGCGACCGTGCCCAATGCCACCAGATCCAGCAGGTTACCCAGGTTGGGCTCCGGCTGCGGCAACCTGCCGGCCTCCCGGAGCTTCTTGCGCAGTGCCGTGAGCACATAGAACATAACGCCTACGCCAGCGGCGTTTTTGCTAAGGAAAGCACAGCCGGGCTGGTTCGGGTTTACGATCGCATCGGCATCCGGCAGCACCTCGCCGGCCAGATGGTGATCCGTAACCACCACCTTGATGCCCAGGTCCCGTGCTGCCTTCACGCCGTCGATGGCAGAGATGCCGTTATCCACCGTGACCATAAGATCCGGCAGCTCACCTTCCTCCACCAGGCGATCAATGATCCCGGGGGTCAGCCCGTAGCCATCCGCAAAGCGGCTGGGCACCCGGAAATCAATACTCTGTAGCCCGAGCATGGAAAGCCCAAGCATCGCAACAGCGGTGCTGGTCGCGCCGTCAGCATCGAAATCCCCGAGTATAAGTACCCGTTGATTCCGGGCGATGGCATCCGCGAGCAATTCGACCGCGCGGTCAATGCCCCGCAACGTGAAGGGTGAGGCCAGATGCCTGAGGGTGTAACTCAGCTGCTCGTTGGAAGTAACGCCGCGGGCAGCGTAAAGGCGCCGGAGCAAGGGGGGCAGGTCTTGCCCCCAAGCCGAAACGGTGCCCGGCTGAGGGCGACGCAGGATCTTTTTTGGTGCCATACCGGGTCAGGTATTCTTCCAGTGTTTTGCAATAAATGCCTGCACATCCGCGCGGTCGTTATCAAGCACCGTATAGTGCTCTTCACGTTCGAAAAGATCCGCCATATGAGCCGGAAGTTCTGGTTTTACAGTCAGACCGGATTCGACGATGGCATCCGGAAACTTGGCCGGATGGGCAGTCCCGAGAGTGATCATCGGCACCTGGATATCCCGGCGACAGGCACGAGCAGCGTGCACGCCGATGGCCGTATGCGGATCCAGCAGGTATTGGTTCTGCTCGTAGACCTCGCGAATGGTGTTACACGTAGTCTTATCATCAACCGCAGCACTGTCGAAAAGCTTGCGCACACGCTTCCAGCGATAATCTTCGATGCTCACCGGCCCTTTGGCTGCATTTTCCAGCAGTTGTTTAACCGCCAGTCCATCGCGACCATGAAGATCAAACAGCAAGCGCTCAAAGTTACTGGATACCATGATGTCCATACTCGGCGAAAGCGTGTGCTCAAGCTGGTGCTGCTCGTATTTGTTGCCACTCATGAAGCGATGGAGAATATCGTTCCGGTTGGTGGCAATAACCAGCTGTGACACGGGCAGACCCATTTTCTTTGCCAGATAGCCGGCAAAGATATCCCCGAAATTACCGGTAGGCACAGAAAACGCCATGCTGCGATCCGGGCCACCGAGGGCCAAAGAAGCATGAAAGTAATAAACAATCTGAGCCATGATCCGGGCCCAGTTGATTGAGTTAACAGCTGCCAGCCTGGCTTTGCCACCCAGGAAAGATTGGTCGCCAAAGCTCTCTTTGACCATGCGCTGACAGTCATCGAAATTGCCCCGAACAGCAATGTTATGGATGTTGTCGCCCTGAACCGTAGTCATCTGACGCCGCTGCACTTCCGATACGCGCTCGTAAGGATGCAGGATAAAGATATCCACGTGCTCGCAGCGACGACAGCCTTCAATGGCCGCGGAGCCGGTATCCCCGGAGGTTGCACCCATAATGACGGCATGCTCTTTGCGCTTTCCTAGCACGTAATCCAGCAGGCGGCCTAATAACTGAAGCGCAAAGTCCTTGAATGCCAGCGTTGGCCCACGGAACAACTCCATCACCCACTCGTTGGTATCCAGCTGAACCAGCGGGGCGACAGCTTTATGGGTAAAAACACCGTAGGTTTCATCAAGCATCTGCCGGAAATCAGCCTCGGGAATGGCCTCTTCCACAAACGGGTACATGATGTTGAACGCAAGCTCGGTGTAAGGAAGTCCGCGCCAGCTGCGGATCTCTTCCAGGCTGAAGTGCGGGAGTGACTCCGGCACATAAAGACCACCATCGGGAGCCAGCCCGGTGAGCAGAACGTCTTCAAAGCCCAGTGCGGGTGCTTCTCCCCGCGTACTGATGTATCTCACGTGCGCACCTGTCAGTTATAGGATTCTCAGTTAAAGTTTTCGGCGCGAATACGCACAACCGGGCCATCCGTATCGGAAAGCGATTCCAGTTCTTCGATGGCGCGGTTGATCTGTCGTTCCTGCACGGTGTGGGTCAGGATAATGACGGGAATTCGGCCATCCTTCACTTCGGATTCTTTCTGCATGATCGACTCAATATTGATGCCGTGCTCACTCAGAATCGAGGCTATCTTCGCCAGCACGCCCGGGCGATCCAGGGCGGTGATGCGCAGATAATATGCAGACTGGATATCTTCCATGGACAGAACGTTCAGGTTTTCCAGCGCGCCCGGCACAAATCCGAGGTGAGGCACCCGTAGCGTGCTCCCGCTCGCCACAATTCGGGCAACATCCACAATGTCGGCAATGACAGCCGAAGCCGTTGCTTCATCGCCAGCACCCGGCCCGTAATACATGGTCTGGCCAACCGCGTCGCCATCCACAAGAACGGCGTTCAGGACGCCATCAACCTGAGCAATCAAGTGACTTTGGGGAACCAGAGTCGGGTGTACGCGAAGCTCAATACCTTCATCCCGACGACGGGCAATGCCCAGATGCTTGATGCGATAGCCAAGTTGCTCAGCATGGGCGATATCGTAGGGCGTGATCGATGAAATCCCTTCGGTAAAGGCTTTTTCGAACTGCAAAGGAACGCCAAACCCGGCCGAAGCAAGAATGGTCAGTTTATGGGCAGCGTCAATACCCTCAACATCAAAGGTAGGGTCTGCTTCTGCGTATCCAAGATCCTGGGCTTCTTTAAGAACCTCAGCAAATGCCCGACCTGCGCGCATTTCGGTAAGAATGTAATTGCCCGTGCCATTGATAATGCCGGCAATCCAGTCGATACGGTTAGCCGCCAAGCCTTCGCGAATAGCCTTCATCACGGGAATACCACCGGCAACTCCCGCCTCATAGGCAACCACAACGCCGGCTTTTTCCGCAGCCTCAAAAATCTCATTGCCGTGAACGGCAATCAACGCCTTGTTGGCGGTAACCACATGCTTGCCATTACGAATGGCAGAAAGCACCAGCTCACGCGCTGTCTCGTAGCCGCCGATCAGCTCTACCACCACATCAATCGCAGGATCATTCACCACGTCGAATATCTCGGTGCTGAAGGCGACGTTGCCAAGATCTATATCGTCACGGCTGCGTCGGCTGGCAACCCGGGCAATCCGGATATTACACCCCGCACGGCCCGCAATAAGCGCGGCGTTGCGAGTCAATACATTGAATGTACCGCCGCCAACGGTTCCCAGTCCGCAGATTCCGACACTAACGTCTTTCAAGCTCTCACCTCTGATCCCGAAGGGGTGCTGATGAATTGTAATAGTGCAGCATTGTGATGTTGCGACACTGAAAGGCCGAATAGTATACCGATTCAGGGCTTACTGAATAAGCCCTGAATCGAAAGCTTGTCACATAACTGCAGCTGCCCGGGATGCAGCCGGGCTCACAGTTGTATCAGAGCAGGCCCAGCCCTTCGGCCAGATTCTTCGCTGGTACATAACCACGCACAATATTGCCGTCCTCCAGCACGATGGCTGGCGTACCCGTTACACCTACACGCCGACCGAGCTCGAACTGCTCCCGAACAGGGTTGTCGCAGGTCGCCGCTTCAACCGTTTTCCCGGATTTGGCTGAAGTCATTGCAGACTGTTGATCCTCGGCACACCAGACTGACATGTATTTTGTGAACGATGGCGTGCCCGGACCTGAGCGCGGATAGGCGTAGTAATTCACCGTAATGCCATAATCGTTGAGCTGCGGTACTTCATCGTGGAGTTTGCGGCAGTAAGGGCAGTCAATGTCGGTAAACACATCAACAACCGCCTTCTCGTTGCTGGCCTTGTAGCTGATAACGCCCTTTTCACCATAGCTATCCATGGTTTTGCGTCGCTCGCCGGCCCTGGCTTCTTCTGTCACATTGGCAATGCCATTGCTGGAAACTCGCAGCAAATCGCCGGTTAGCAGGAACTGGCCATCGGGCGTAGTGTAGATAATATCTCCGTTATTGCTCTTAACCTCGTAAAGCCCCTTCGCCTCTGATTCCCGTACAGACGATATTTTAAGCCCGGGCACGGCACTGGAAAGACGCTCGCTGATGCTGTCCTCAACATCACCGGCAACGCTGAAGGGCGAACCCAGAACACCAGCCGCTATCACTGCAATCATAAAAAAACGTTTTATATTCATCCTGGCAAACACACCTTTTCAGTCGGGTAATATTGGGTTTACGTGCGACATCTGCTCGCCACAAAAGTTCAAAGCGTCACCTTACCTAAAAATCACAGACTCAACCACGGGGATGGTGAGCCTGATGCAACGACTGCAGCCTTTGGCGCGCAACGTGAGTATATATCTGGGTAGTTGAAAGATCCGAGTGCCCTAGCAGCATCTGAACGACACGCAGGTCCGCACCATTGTTAAGCAGATGAGTTGCGAAGGCATGCCGGAGGGTATGGGGAGAAAGATGCTTGCGAATACCGGTACGTAAAGCGTAGTGTCGAACCCGGTGCCAGAAGGTCTGCCGCGTCATGGCGGCCGGCCGGTTGCCGGGGAACAGCGCATCGCAGGCGCGCCCCTTTAGAAGTTCAGGGCGCCCCTCTTTCATATACCGGAGAAGCCAGTCCACAGCCTCTTCACCTAAAGGAACCAGGCGCTCTTTATCGCCTTTGCCGGTCACGCGTATAACACCCTGGCGCAGATTCACCTGATCGACACGCAACCCTGTGAGCTCAGATACTCGCAGACCACAGCCATAGAGGATCTCCAGCATGGCTTTGTCCCGTTGCTCAATCGGCAAGCCGGGATCCGGCTCCGCCAGAAGTGCATCCACCTCTTCTTCGGTCAGCGACTCCGGCAATCGGCGAGGTAACCGGGGGCTGTCTATACGCAAAGTAGGGTCTTCTGCAATCAGCCGTTCCCGGAGCAGAAACCGATAAAACCGACGGACACCGGAGAGACGACGAGCCGCCGTAGATGTCTTTATACCCTCCGCGAGTCCACTGGCCATCCACGCCAGTAAATCCGTCCTTCGCGCCTCAGCAAGTAGCGGCCGGCCGGGCTGGTTCTCAAGCCAGGCAGCCAGACGCTGCAAATCGCTGCGATATGCCTGACGGGTTTTCTCACCCAGGCCATCCTCAAGCCAAACGGCATCAACAAACCGGACAGTTACCGCTTCATCTTCTGATCTCACACCATCGCCCTCTGACAACCCATATCCGCAACACTGCATTCTGGCTCGCCAGAAACGAAAAAGGCAGCCCTCAGGCTGCCTTTTCACTACAAGGTTTCTCAGCAAATAGCTGATCAGCCCAGCTTTTCCTTGATACGTGCCGCCTTACCAGAAAGCTCGCGCAGGTAGTAAAGCTTGGCCTGACGCACATCACCGCGACGCTTCACCGCAAGGCTGTCGATCAGCTTGGAGAAGGTCTGAAAAGTACGCTCAACGCCTACGCCGTAGGAAATTTTCCGTACAGTGAAAGACGAATTCATGCCACGGTTACGCTTGCCGATAACAACGCCTTCGAACGCCTGCAGACGCTCACGGTTGCCCTCAGTTACACGAACCTGAATAACCACGGTATCGCCCGGCGCAAACGCGGGAATTTCCTTGGCCATCTGCTCTGTTTCAAGTTGATTGATGATGTTGTTCTTGCCGCTCATCGTAATGCTCCTGATACCCAATCTTTTAATGCCCTGATGATTCAGAGGCACACGGTTCGTTTAAAATCTCACCCAGCAGCTCACGCTCTTCGTCCGTAAGCACCCGCTTTTCCAGCAGATCGGGGCGTCGCTCCCGGGTTCGCCTCAGCGACTGCTTGAGCCGCCAACGCCGGATCTGTCCATGGTGACCGCCCAACAAAATATCCGGCACCGCCTGACCTTCGTAAACTTCGGGCCGGGTGTAGTGCGGACAATCCAGCAAACCGTCAGCAAAAGAATCCTGTTCTGCCGACTGCGCATGACCCAGCGCTCCGGGGATGAGGCGTGTAACCGCATCAATAACAGCCATGGCTGCCAGTTCGCCGCCGGAGAGTACAAAGTCGCCCAATGATATTTCCCGGTCGACCTCTGCCGCTATCAGGCGTTCATCAACACCTTCATAGCGCCCTGCTACCAGAATCAAACGTTCTTCTGCAGCAAGTGACTCAACAACAGCCTGGCTCAGTGTTTCGCCCTGAGGCGAAAGATAAACCACGCAAGCTTTTCCGGGCGCGGCTTCTTTCGCTGCGTGAATGGCATCCCTGAGCGGCTGAATCTTCATCAGCATGCCGGGGCCACCACCATAGGGCCGGTCATCAACGGTACGGTGGCGATCGTGGGTAAACTCGCGAGGATTCCAGCTTTCGAAGGTCAGAAGACCATCGCGCACTGCCCTGCTCGTTATCCCGTAATCTGTTACCGCTTGGAACATGTCCGGAAACAGGCTCACTGCACCAATCCACACCCGTCAGAACTCCGGATCCCAGTCTACGATCATTTTACGCCCTGCCAGATCCACCTCCCGAACAACTTTATCAGGAAGGTAAGGAATCAGACGCTCGCGCTGATCAATGGAGCCTGTCGTTGCATGCACCACCAGAACATCGTTGGAACCGGTTTCTATCAGGTGATCCACTCGACCGAAGCATTCACCGTCAACCGTGAACACATCTAGCCCCTGCAACTGAAGCCAGTAAAACTCCCCTTCAGGGAGCACGGGCAACTCAGTAGTCGGAACCCTGACTTCGGCTCCACAGTATGTGCGAGCCAGCTCACGATCGTTAATACCTTTGAGCCTGACAACGATCGCCCGCCCTTGGCGGCGACCTTCCTCAAGCTTTACAGGGATACGCTTACCGTCCAGATCAAGAACCCAGTCGGTATAGTCCAGTATTCCTTCTATGGGGTCGGTAAAGGAAAAAACCTTAAGCCACCCTTTAACCCCAAATACCGAGGTAATCCGACCGATCACAGTTTCCTTAGGATTCTGCGTCATACAACAACCCCGGTGGTCAGTAAAACTTACACAGCAGCCTTGAGCAGTTGCGCAACGCGATCGCTGGTTTGTGCACCCTGGCCAACCCAGAAATTTACACGGTCGCGATCAACACGAAGACGCTCTTCCTGACCGCGGGCGATCGGGTTGAAAAAACCAACGCGCTCAATAAAAGCGCCGTCGCGTGATTTGCGACTGTCGGTGACTGTCAGATGATAGAACGGGCGCTTCTTGGAACCGCCGCGAGCCAAACGGATTGTTACCATTTAACCAATATCCTGTTCTGTTATACGAACTTTGTACGTTTCACGCCGACCACAGTAGTGGCTTACGCGAAGACCCATACTCGAAAGGGGCGCCATTCTATGCTAAAAACGCGCCAAAGAAAACCTCGAAACACACTGTTTCGAGGTTTTCCATGTAAGGCTTTTCACATACGACCAAATGGCGGCGCGCCACCGCCGCCACCGCCCGGCGGCATCATACCACCAAGACCGCGCATCATATTCGCCATTCCGCCCTTTTTGCTAAACTTTTTCATCATCTTCTGCATTTGCTTGTGTTGCTTTAGCAGGCGGTTAACATCCTGTATCTGCGTTCCAGAACCGGCGGCGATACGGCGCTTGCGGGAATTATTGATAACATCCGGGTGGCGACGCTCTTTCCCGGTCATTGAGCAAATGATCGCTTCCAGCTGCCCCATCGACTTATCATTAACCTGCTGCTGCGCTACCTGAGCCATCTGCCCCATTCCCGGCAATTTGTCCATTAAGCCACCGATACCCCCCATGCTCTTCATCTGCTGAAGCTGGTCACGGAAGTCCTCAAGATCAAAGCTTTTGCCTTTTTTGATCTTTTTGGTGAGTTTCTCTGCCTTTTTCTGATCCAGCTTGCGCTCTGCATCTTCAATAAGAGAGAGCACGTCGCCCATACCAAGAATACGGGATGCCACCCGATCCGGGTGAAACGGTTCCAGGGCATCAATTTTTTCGCCAACCCCAAGGAACTTGATGGGCTTACCCGTTATATGCCTTACAGAAAGCGCGGCACCACCACGGGCATCGCCATCGGTCTTGGTCAGCACCACACCGGTCAGCGGCAAAGCATCGTTAAATGCCTTGGCGGTATTTGCAGCATCCTGCCCTGTCATGGCATCAACCACAAAGAGGGTCTCAACCGGGTTAACCGCCTTGTGCAGGCGACCGATCTCACCCATCATCTGTTCATCAACGTGCAAGCGACCCGCGGTATCCAGAATCACAACATCAATGTGCTTCTTGCGGGCGGCCGCAACAGCACCTTCGGCAATGGCAACCGGGTCCTGGTCTGCGCTACTTGGGAAAAACTCAACGCCAACTTCGGCCGCAAGGGTTTCCAACTGCTTGATGGCGGCCGGCCGGTAAATGTCAGCACTCACCACCATGACGGTTTTTTTCTGTCGTTCTTTCAGAAAACGTGACAGTTTTGCAACCGTGGTTGTTTTACCCGCGCCCTGAAGACCGGCCATCATGATCACGGCGGGCGGCTGAACGGCGAGATTGAGGGTTTCATTCCCCTCACCCATTACCCGCTCAAGCTCCTGCTGGACTACCTTTACAAACACCTGACCGGGAGTAAGGCTGCGCTGGACTTCCTGGCCGATAGCGCGCTGACGAACACCTTCAACAAAGTCTTTTACTACCGGCAGGGCAACGTCCGCCTCCAGCAGCGCCATGCGCACTTCCCGGAGAGTGTCCTTTATATTATCGTCGGTGAGCCGCGCCTGGCCGGAAATTTTGCGCAGGCTGCCGGAAAGTCGATCTTGGAGGTTCTCAAACATGTTGCTCTTCCGTACCCCGGATAAATTGAGTGCACAAATCTCAGAGCCGGCTTGGGCTCCTTGATTCCTGTTGCATAATAGCGACATTATAACCAGACTATCGTCCTGAAACGACCAATCCGGTCAAATCGGCAGCCATGTCTGCCGATCTCCAGCCAGCACAGTGGTTAATAAGGAAGTCATGGGAACGCTGATTCTCGCGGTCACCTCTCTTTTTCTGTATAGCGTCGGCACCGCTCTGCAAGCGCTTCATTTTCGTGGACGCGTTCACAGTAACATTGCGATCACCACCCTTATAGGCATACTGGCGCTCACTGCTCATGGGCTTTTGATTGCCCAGACCATTCGCCACGATGGTGGTGTCGACTTCAGTTTATTCAAAAGCTCGGTGCTGATTTCCTGGTTAATCGTTTTCCTTTTGCTGGGACTAAACCTCAAAAAGCAGGTTCAAAGCCTCTTCCTGGGGGTTTATCCGCTGGCGGCCTTCACCATCATCACGGCACTGATCACACACACGCCGTCACGCGTGGTTTCTGATGAAAGCTACGGTGTACTTTCTCATATCGCGCTGTCAGTTACAGCCTACAGTCTGTTTTCCCTGGCGGCCATACAAGCAAGCCTGCTTTATTTCCAGAACCGCCAACTGAAGCGCAACTATAATAGCCCTCTGGTGCGCAACTTACCGCCACTGCAAACCATGGAATCCCTGCTTTTCGAGATGGTCTGGGCAGGCGTCGTCATGTTGATTCTCGCCATTGTGACGGGCGCCCTCTTTGTCGAAAACCTGTTTGCCCAGAACCTGGCCCATAAAACCGTATTCTCTCTACTCTCGCTGCTGGTTTTCGTTGCGCTGCTTGTCGGTCGCTACACGAAAGGCTGGCGCGGCATAACTGCGAGCCGCTGGACACTGGCCGGCTGCGCTCTCCTTATGGTGGCCTTTTACGGCAGCAAATTCGCCATCGAACTGGTATTCCGGAAGGGCGGCTGATCCGCCAACCATAACCTCTTGACACCAGACACAATCACAACCTATTTTCGCTACTTGTCAGCAACATAAGGACACCTCTGGTTTGGACGGTACATCGCTTACTGCGCTGTCGATTATTCTCGTCGGGCTAATCATGCTGTCGGCATTTTTCTCCAGCTCTGAAACCGGAATGATGTCACTCAACCGGTATCGCCTCAAACACATGGCAAAAACCGGCCATAAAGGCGCAAAACGGGCGCAGAGTTTACTGCAACGCACAGATCAGCTTATTGGCATCATTCTTATCGGCAACAACTTCGTCAACATCCTGGCGTCGTCCATTGCCACCGTTATTGCGATCCGCATATGGGGCGATGCCGGCATCGCCATTGCCACACTACTACTGACGATCGTCATCCTTATTTTTGCCGAAGTCACACCTAAGACTCTGGCCTCCCTGTTCCCGGAAAAAATTGCATTCCCGGCGAGCTACATACTAGGGCCGTTGCTAAAAATCCTTTACCCGATCGTTTGGGCAGTAAACCTGTTTACAGGCGCTATCCTCAGGATTCTGAGAATTTCCCCAAACGACGCCGCCAGCGATCACCTCAGCCGGGAAGAGCTCAGAACCCTGGTAAACGAAGCAGGCGCCCTGATCCCGGCAAAGCATAAGGATATGCTTGTCAGCATCCTGGATCTGGAGAAAGTGACAGTAAACGACATCATGGTGCCACGTAACGAAGTCTCCGGCATCGATCTGGATGACGATACCGACACCATCCTGCGGCAATTGAGGAACAGCCAACACACACGGCTACCGGTATTTAAGGGGGATATCAACGATATTCAGGGCATCCTGCATCTGCGCAGCGCAGCCAAACTGCTGCAACAGGAAGAAATCAACAAGACCATGATTCTGCAACTCTGCCAGGAGCCTTACTTCGTTCCCGAAAGCACCCCCTTGAATACGCAGCTCATCAACTTCCAGAAAGGTAAGCGCCGTTTTGGGATCGTGGTGGACGAATATGGAGATGTGCTCGGGCTCGCTACTCTGGAAGACATTCTCGAAGAGATTGTTGGCGAATTCACAACGGACTACGCTGCCACCAGCCCAGACATCATTCCACAGGACGACGGCACCTTCATTGTTGATGGCACTGCCGCCGTGCGCACCATCAACAAAACCCTGGGCTGGAAGCTACCTACCGACGGCCCGAAAACGCTTAATGGCTTGATCACTGAAACCCTTGAGAATATTCCGGACACCAACGTTTGCCTGAAGGTAGGCGGGCATCGGGTCGAGGTTCTCCAGATCAAGGACAACGTTGTAAAAGCGGCGATTGTGCATCCGAAAAAGCGCAAAAAACGGGCACTGTCCATCACCTGACACCGTCATTTCTGCTCTCTTCGATAGACGCCCCGGTTATAGCGAAGCCGGTTCTTGAAAGATCAAAATGTAACCAGCTCCTTGACGCATATCAATCTACCGCCAACACTTAGGAAGAATGCGAAAAATAATAAATTCAAGGAGTTTGTCCATGAGCCTGACACATACCTTTGGCCTGCTGACCCATCCTGACCAACAATGGGAAGCCATCCGAAGAGAATCTGAGTCTGTTACCCGCCTTTACACAGGACACGTTTTGCTTCTCGCCCTGATACCTGCTCTGGCAGGTTTCTTCGGAACCACCCAAGTGGGCTGGCAAATCGGTGACGGCCAAGTCACACGCCTGTCTATCAGCAGCGCGCTGAGCCTGTCCGTGCTGTTTTATGCCGCCATGCTGGCCGGCATATTCATTCTCGGCAAGTTCATTGATTTCTTTGCGGCAACCTATGATGCGGTGGATGAAACGCCACGGGGCATTACAATGGCCGCCTACACAGCCACACCTATCTTTCTGATCGGGGTTATCGCAGTTTATCCTAATATCTGGGTGAATATGCTGGCAGGGCTCGTCGCCATTGCTTACGCGGTGTATCTGCTCTACGAAGGTCTGCCCATTCTGATGAGAATTCCTGAAGATCGCGGGTTCATGTTTGCCACAGCGGTACTGACTGTAGGGCTGATCATGTTTGTCGCCCTCCTTGCAATCAGTGTAGTGATCTGGAGTATGGGTATCGGCCCGGAGTATGTAACCTGAGGATCATCAGGGCCCGGCATTCGTGTCAGTGACAAATAAAGGGTGCTTCTCCGGAGCACCCTTTATTTTTCGATTTAACACGCAGGTTAGTTTTTATTCATGTTAACGCAGCCGGAAATGCGGTAAATTTAACTTATAATCAAAAAACAGGCAGTCAAGCTCGGTCATGTACCCGGTTGAGCCGTAAACAGGAGTCGGCCATGAACAAGCAGTCCGGCATACATTACCTCCGTGGGCATAGAGAAGCTGGAAGCAGCAAGTCGGTTCCTGTGGAGGTCACCCGCATTCGAGACACCGTTGTCGCCGGGCTCGGAGATTTGCTGCAGGGCGCCTTTGATGCCGTTGATGATTCACTGTTCGAGCTGGCCAACAATGCCCGCAGTAATAATGAGCAGAATCGCTATTTTGAAGCCATGCGGGAAATTCGCATCAAGCGAAAAGGCGTAGAGCGTCATTTCCAGAATACAGTTGCCCAATTTTTTGCCAATCCACCCCACACCGGTCAACTTCAGGAAGACACTCTGGGGCGGCAGGCAAACGCAGACAACCTCGCGCTCGTTGGCAATGATGATCTGGAAGAGCAGGTTGCACTGAACGCCATGATCACCAAGGCTAAGGCACATTTCCAGGGCCCTCTTTTGCAGCTCCAGACCCGCTTCAGCCAGGTCTATGACGGCGCGTCAGACGAATCACCTGTGAACCCCATTGCGCCCGAGCATCTTTGTAGCGCCTTTACTGAAGCCATTCAGGCGCTGGAAATACAGATCCGCGAACGGTTAATCCTGCTCAAGCAGTTTGATCGCTATGTTGTCTCCAATCTGGGCATGCTGTTGGATGAGGCAAACAGAATCCTCATTCAGGCGGGCGTTATCCCCAATTTCCGCTATCACGGTAAGAGTGGCCAGCGACATAGCGCAGCTGAGGGCGAAGCAGCTGCCGAGAACCAGAAAGGCCCGGTGGGATCAGAAAGCCGGCAAGATGTCAGTGCTGGCAGCAACGCCGTATTTGAGCAGATCCATCAGCTACTGGCACGTCAGCGGGCCAATGCCGGCATACCGTCAAGACAATACGACCCTAACACTCGGGTTATCGGGGGTAATGAACTGGCAGGCTTGCTGGCCTCATTGCCTGTCAGCACTAACGCCGGCGCTGAACACAACCTGAGCGAAGGCGCACCGCTTACCATTGATCTTCGTGACGTGGTTCAACAGATTCTGTCCCAGGCCAACGCCAGCGATGGCAAAAAGCCTGCACTCAAGGAGATGGACGAGGATCTGATCAACCTTGTATCCATGCTCTTTGAATTCATTCTTGATGACTACAACCTGTCCGCCCCGGTCCAGGTTCTGATAAGCCGGCTACAGATACCAATCCTGAAAGTTGTCATAAAAGACAAGAGTTTTTTCAGCAAGACCACGCACCCTGCGAGGAAGCTGCTCAACGCTCTTGCCCGTGCAGGCATTGGCTGGAGCAACAGTGACGAAAAAGCCAGAGACAAGCTGTACGAAAAGATTCACGGTATTGTGCAGAGGATCCTCTGCGAGTTCGACGGTGACGTTGCACTGTTTGAAGTACTGAACGATGAGTTTGAAGAGTTTCTTGCCCGGGAAAATCGCAAAGCATCCCTGGTAGAGCAACGCACCCGTGAATCTGAGCGTGGACGCATTAAATCCCAGAAAGCCCAGGAGTTGGTGGATCGGGTAATAAAGGAACGCGTAGCTCGCTACCGGCTTCCGGAGCCTACCTATAACATTCTGATCAATGGCTGGAGCCGGGTCATGTTTCTGGCCTACCTTCGGGACGATGTGGAGCATCGCTGGCAGGAGAGCGTGAAAGTTGTTGATGATTTGATCTGGTGCCTGCATCCCCATCAGGAAGATGCAGAAAGGGACCAGTGGGTGCGCGTTGTTCCCGGCCTGCTCAAATCGCTGCGAGCAGGGCTGGAAGAGGTTTCATATAACTCCACAAAACTTGATGACACTATGAGCCAGCTCAAGCACGAACTGGCGGAAGCTTTCCGCGCCAGTTCCAGCATGGCACCTGCTGAAGAGCTTCCGGCTCAGGAATATGAGCAGGATGACTCCGGAAATAAAGCGGAGCTTCAGCCTGAGGATTCAGCTATCGCTGAGTTCATGGTTCAGATCGACGGCATTGAGATAGGCAACTGGGTTGAGTTCCGCCTGATTAATGGTGCAAGCTTTCGGTGCAAGCTTTCAGCGATCATTGACGAAGCAGACTGTTTCGTCTTTGTGAACCGCATGGGCCTGAAGGTCATCGAAAAGACACGCGTGGAGCTGGCACATGAGATGCGACGCGGGAGAATGACGCTGCTTGAGCAAGGTGCATTCATTGACCGGGCACTGGATGCCGTCGTCGGTTCACTGCGCAGCAAAACTGCCTGAGCTGGCCCGGGCCCCGCAGCTATCCTGCAGGCCCGGCACTTAGCGCAACGATCAAACGGTAATAATGGAGTAACCTGAGATCAATGCTGGAGCATGGCAGCAACAACAGCCTTCCGGCGAAGTACCGGATTGCCCTCGCTTTATCAATTGCTTTCATGATTCATACGCTGTTGCTGTCCGGAACTCATTCTTTAATCCCGGCTCCCCCGGTCACGCACCGGCAGCAACTGAACCTGGAGTTGGTCGCATCGGCGAGCACTCCCGAGACACCCGCTTCTGCCCACACGCCAGTCTCAGGCGAAAAAAGCGGATCAAACCAGCTCAGCAACACTCTCAAATCCCGAAAGCGAGCCGTCAACGTCAGGTTCCCGCACTCAGGCATCAGCCAAACAAATCTCTGAAGATGTTACCAGGATTTCGCAATCGCCCTCGGAGCAGGATCCTTACCTGATCAAACTAGCCACGCATCTGGCTACCCAGCTTGAAACGCTGCGGATATCGGCTATCAGGGAAGTGGAGCTTTACTTACTAGGGAGTGGCGCGCTTACCAGAGCGAGAGTGATCAGGTCGACAGGGATTGAGCAGATCGATAGTGCGGCCTACCGGGCCGCACTATCTGCCAGCCCCTACCCGGAACCGACGCCCGATCAGAGCGGAAAGAGCCGCTTCGAAGTTAAACTGGTGTTTGCTCCGTCGCGGCTCTGAACGGCAGGGAAAAAGGAATCAGGCCTCGGCTTGCTTGGCGGCTTCCTTTACCAGCTTGGCCAATTCACCGTTCTCGGACATTTCCATGATGATGTCACAGCCACCGACAAGCTCTCCGCTAACGTAAAGCTGAGGATAAGTCGGCCAGCTCGAATAAACTTTCAGGCCTTCACGCAACTCCTGATTATCAAGAATGTTCACGAATGCGAAACGCTCACCGCATGCCATCAGGGCCTGTGAGGTCTTAGCAGAAAAGCCACACTGTGGAGCCTGGGGCGATCCCTTCATGTACAGAATAATTGGATTATCTGCGAGTTGGGTTTTAATGGTTTCGTTAATGTCCATGAACATTCACCTCTGATTGAAAACGGAACAGTCTTTTGCGCTGTTGCACCTGCCTTGTCTAGCCTCCATTGTACACGTCGGGCGAGCTCCTCACCAAACCCTGCAATTTGATGCAGGGCAAGCCCCCACCCGCAGCGTTGTCATCACTGACGTGAAGGGCTAGACTTGTCGACCCCGTTTTTCACCAGTATTTATACTCATCCTGGGCTTCATTAAGGTAAGGGCCATCCCATGGCAGCAAGGCATTTTCTGACACTAAATGATATGACCACCACCGAGCTGGAAAACCTGGTGGATCATGGAACCAAGCTCCGGAGCGAATGGCGTCAGGGCAAGGTCAGGGACTCACTGAAAAATCGCGTGCTGGCGATGATTTTTGAAAAGTCCTCAACCCGCACCCGAGTCTCTTTCGAGGCCGGCATGACCCAGCTGGGCGGCTCTGCCATGTTTCTTTCGCCGCGGGATACGCAGCTTGGCCGCGGCGAGCCTATAGAAGACTCCGCTATTGTTATCTCCAGCATGGTGGATGCTGTAATGATCCGTACCTTTGCTCATGAAACGGTTGAAAAGTTTGCAAAAACTTCGCGGGCACCGGTTATCAACGCCCTGACGGATGATTTCCACCCCTGCCAGTTGCTGGCAGACATGCAGACATACCGCGAACATCGCGGAAGCATACGGGGTGCGACGGTGGCCTGGATTGGTGATGGCAACAACATGTGCCATTCGTATATCAATGCTGCCACACAGTTCGATTTTCACCTGAACATAGCAACGCCTGAGGGTTACGAACCAAACCCGGAACTGGTAAAGGCCCACAGCTCCCGCATAACGCTCATGCAGGAGCCGGCTGAAGCTGCCCGCAATGCAAACCTGCTGGTAACCGATGTATGGGCTTCCATGGGCCAGGAAGACGAGCAGAAAGCCCGTGAGAAAGCCTTCAGCAACTACCAGATCAATCCGGCGTTGATGGGTATCGCAGCAAAAGACGCACTGCTCATGCACTGCCTGCCCGCTCATCGTGGCGAGGAGATTTCTGCAGACATGATAGACCACCCAGGCTCCGTAATCTGGGACGAGGCCGAAAACCGGCTCCATGCCCAGAAAGCTCTGCTGGAATTCCTGATCCTGAATCGCCTGGACTAAGATTTATGAACACGCCCGAAACGACCGCTCACAACTGGCTGCTTGAAGTAAATAACCTGACCTGTGGTTATGGCGGAGACGCCGTTGTAAAAGATGTCAGCTTCGCACTCAGCCACGGGGATATCGGCTGCCTGCTCGGGCCCAGCGGTTGCGGGAAAAGCACCATTCTAAGGGCTCTGGCGGGGTTTCTTCCGTTGACCGGAGGTGAAATATGCCTGCAGTCCCGGCAGATCAGCCTCCCTGGCCGCACATTGCCGCCGGAAAAGCGCCGTATCGGTATGGTTTTTCAGGACTACGCCCTGTTCCCGCATCTGAGCATTGCCGATAACGTAGGCTTCGGATTGCGCCGGCTGGACAAGACCGAGAAGCGTCAGAAAGTCATGGAACTGCTTCACGTTGTTCACCTGCAGGACCTGGCGGAGAACTATCCGCACGAACTTTCGGGCGGCCAGCAACAGCGGGTTGCACTGGCACGGGCCCTGGCTCCGGAACCAACACTGATACTGCTCGACGAGCCCTTCTCCAATCTGGATGCCGACCTGCGCCGAAGACTCAGCCTCGATGTTCGTGAGATCCTGAAAACACTCGGCATCAGCGCCATTCTGGTGACTCACGATCAGCAGGAAGCTTTTGCCATGTGCGATCAGGTGGCGGTGCTCCAGAACGGTAAAATCCAGCAGTGGGATGTCCCTTACAACCTCTACCATGAACCTGTGAACCGTTTTGTAGCGAGCTTTGTCGGACAAGGCGGATTTATTCCGGGCAAAGCCATGGGGCCAGACATCATAGAGTCCGAGCTGGGTATAATTCACGGCAACAGAGCCTACAAATGGCCCGCCGGCACCTTGGTAGACGTGCTTATCCGCCCTGATGATATTGTCTACGATGCGGCGTCAGACCTGCGCCCGAAAGTGGTGGAAAAAACGTTCGCAGGCACCTCCACGCTTTACCGCTTCCGCTGCTCTGAAGATACAGAATTTGAGGCCCTGTTCCGCAGCCATCTGGATTTCCATCTGGGTGAGACGGTTCCGGTGCGAGTAGAAGCTGACCACCTCATTGCTTTCGAACGCAACAACTGATCAACAGAGTCAGTTGTTGCAGACCCTTTCGATAGCGTCCAGCCAGCCCGCATACAGCGATTCACGCAGCGCCGGGCGCATTTCGGCATGAAACTGCCGTTCGCATTCCCAGAGCTCTGAGATCTGCTCCAAGCTGTCATAGACACCCGTTTGCAGGCCGGCAAGATAGGCTGCACCCAAAGCAGTCGTTTCGGTAATCCGGGGGCGATCAACCGTAACGTTCAGGATATCTGCCAGAAACTGCATCAGCCAGTCGTTGACCACCATACCACCATCCACGCGAAGTGACGCCAGATCTGCACCGTCATTCTGGATGGCCCGCACCAGATCCTTTGTCTGATAGCACACCGACTGCAGTCCAGCGGTCACAATCTCGCCGATTCCGGTATCCCGGGTCAGCCCCATAATCGCCCCACGGGCATGGGGATCCCAATGAGGAGCACCCAGCCCGGTAAACGCAGGCACCAGATACACATGATTATCCACACCAACATTTTCTGCATAGGTGGATGACTCATTTGCATGACGAATCAGTTTCAGACCATCACGCAGCCACTGCATTGCGGCACCCGCCACAAAAATACTGCCCTCCACCGCATAACAGGGTTTGCCATCAAGGCGGTAAGCGACAGTTGTCAGCAGGCGGTTCTCAGAGCGCAGGGCTTTAGCACCAGTATTGACCATCAGAAAACAACCCGTGCCGTAGGTGCTCTTGGCCATGCCCGGTTTGAAGCAGGCCTGACCAATCAGAGCCGCTTGCTGATCGCCGGCGATACCAGCCACCATAACCGGTGCGCCAAGCCAATGGGATTCGGTTTCACCATAGTTCGCTGCACTGTCGAGAACATCAGGCAACAACGAGCGCGGGACACGAAACAGCGATAGCAGCTCATCGTCCCAGCGCTGTTCGTGAATATTGAACAACGCGGTTCTGGACGCGTTGCTGGCGTCAGTATAATGCGAGCGCCCACCGGTCAGGTTCCAAAGGAGCCAGCTGTCTATCGTGCCGAACGCCAGCTCCCCGGCCTCGGCCCGGTCGCGGGCACCTTCCACGTTATCCAGTATCCAGGCGATCTTGGTGGCAGAGAAGTAAGGGTCAATCAGCAGGCCTGTGCGCTCGACCACCGCATCCTCATGGCCGTCGGTTTTAAGCTTGGTACACAGTGAGGCTGTGCGCCGGTCCTGCCAGACGATCGCGTGATGGATGGGCTTACCCGTAGCTCGCTCCCAGATAACCGTGGTTTCGCGCTGGTTGGTAATGCCGATTCCGGCCAGCTCCGAGGCATCAACTGAAGCCTTCTCAAGCGCGCCTCGGCATACAGCCAAGATACTCTCCCAGATTTCCATGGCATCGTGCTCTACCCGGCCATCACTGGGAAAGTGCTGGGAGAACTCCCGCTGATCTGCGGCAACACTGGTACCACTCTGATCAAAAACAATGGCTCGGGAGCTGGTAGTGCCCTGATCAATGGCAAGCAGGTAACGGGTCATTATGGATCCTGGTGTCTGGTTGTTTACCGGATTCTACCAGCAGGTTCCAGGGAAGAAGAAGATTGGTGCGGATTCGGGAGGTAAACAGACAGGAGAAAGTGCAGAGTATGCAAAAAAGAAAGAAAAAAAAGGGCCGGAGAACCGGCCCTCAAATGACGAATGAAACAAGGAAAATTCGTAAGAACTACAACCTCAAAAGTCATCCCTTACGCTTTGATTATCTGTGCCTTCGGCGAAGATTTCAGTAGTTCTTGTGTAGCCGCTTTGTTACATCAGGTGAAAGCCTGAGACCTGCTTCACAAACTCCTCACAAACCCGGCTCCAGCGGCTTTTTGCGCGGCCAGACCAGGCTGAAACGCGCTCCACCAAGGCTATCACTCCGGCTCACGAATGCCTGACCGTTATGCCAGTAGAGAATGCGGCGCACGATAGAGAGTCCAAGCCCGTACCCACCGGAGGTGCGAGTGCGGCTGTCATCAAGCCGGGCAAATGCCGTAAACACCTTCTCCCACTCTTCTTCCGGAATCCCCGGGCCGTCGTCCTCCACATCAATCCGGCAATGATCTTCATCGATATGGCAACGGACAAGTACTCTGTCAGCCGCATAGCGACCGGCATTACCCACAAGGTTCTGGATGGCACGGTGAATATAACGCGGTTCAACGTCGGCCACAGCCAGGCGCTCTGTCGCCTCATCAATTTCACCCTCGATACTCAGAGCCGGCCGGACAAGCTGTTGCTCCGCCAAAACCTGGTGCACAATGTCGGTTATGGACGCTTCCTCAAGCGAAAAGACCGGCCCACCCTGTTCGAGGCGGGCATAGGTCAGGATCTCATCAATCAGTTCATCCAGCTCCTGAATATCGCCATCGATACCATCCAACTGTTTCTGCAGAGCTTCCTGGCCCTGACAGTCCTCAATCATCTGTACGCCGAAGCGAATACGGGCAACCGGAGTTCTCAATTCGTGGGAAACCGCATGAATCATTTCCCGCTGAACGTTCACAAGACGCTGAATGTGCTCCGCCATGCCGTTAAACGCCGCCGCTAATCGCGAGACAATAGTGCCCTCGCCTGCCTCTACTCGAGCACTCATTTCTCCCCGGGCAATTCGCACCGCGACTGACTCCACTTTGCGAAAATTGCTGTCCAGACCTCGGAGCACAAGAATCAACGACAGCGCCAGCACACTTCCTGACACCACCAGCAACAGCAGAATGACCGGCCATGCCCATGGGTTGAAGGGCGCAGGCAAGGTAACCTGAATCAGCTCGCCGTCTGCCAACTTCACCAGTACCCGCCCCTTCCCGTTGTCGTGATAAAAGGCGGAACCGCGACTGTAAACCCGCTCCAGAACCTGGTCATCCGGCAGAGCCCCGGAGCCCTGAATCCTCAAAATCGTCACATTCAAGCCTCCCGCCAGCCGCTCAACGACTTCCTCCCGCTCCTCCGGTCCTGCAGCGTCCAGGTGCACCCGCAGAATCTGTGCGGAAGCAACGGCTATATCTCGATAGGGTTCAGGTGCCCTGAATTGCAAAGCCTCACCGTGAAACCCGGTTACCAGAAACCGGTATCCCAAGCTGCTCTCAACCGACACCACCTGGCCATAGCCCAGACGCTCACGGATAACCTGAGAGAGCCCTAGCTCTCCGGCGCCTGCAACGCTGAAGTCATACTGGGAAGCCAGCCAGTGGTACTGGAGCTCCGGTGCGGGCGATGAGGCCAGCCAACGCATCAACGGTTCAGAGAATCGTTCATGCCAGAACTGTGAGCGTACGGAATTGACACCCACGAAAAGGACAACACAAAGCAATATCACCAGTGCAGTAAGGCCGGCGAGGCGGGCATAGAGCTTGAGAAAAAACTTCAGGGGCATGTCAACGAACCCAGGCAGGAATACGCCGGCCGGAAACCCCCGGCCGACGTTAAAGGCTGAATCGTCAGGCTTCTTTCACAAACAGATAGCCTTTACTTCGAACCGTCTTGATCCTGCGGGGGTGGATGGGGTCGTCGCCGATTTTCGGTCGAATCCGGGAGACCCGAACGTCAATGGATCTGTCCTGACCATCGTATTCGATGCCCCGCAAGGCGGTGAAAATCTCTTCCCGGCTCAACACACGTCCAGCATTGCTCGAAAGCAACCAGAGCAGATCGAATTCGGCGCTGGTCAGGTCGATGCTTATATCACTCAACCATGCTTCACGCATGGAGCGATCAACCACCAAGTCGTTAAACTGAAGCCGCGTAGGTTCTTCGTTGCTTGCTTCATCGGCGCTGTTTTGAGCATTTTCTGTAACACGGCGCAGCATGGCGCGGATACGGGCCAGAAGCACGCGGGGCTTGACGGGCTTGCCGATGTAATCATCCGCCCCCATTTCAAGGCCAAGCACCTGATCCAGATCGTCAGTACGCGCAGTGAGCATAATAATGGGGCCGGAATAAAACGGTCGCACACGACGGCAAATGGAAAGGCCATCCTCACCGGGCAACATCAAATCCAGTACAACAAGATCAGGCTGCTCGTTGCGAATGCGCTCAACGGCAGAGCCTCCATGCGTTTCGAGTGATACAGCCAAGCCGTTGCTTTCGAGGTATTCCCGGGTCAGCTCGGCCAGCCGCTCATCATCTTCGACAATAAGAATTCGCCAACTTTCGTTTGTCTGTTCCACGCGGTCCATCTCTGATTTTATTTTTCCGGGTTCAGTTTCTTCCTGTATCCGACGATACAGACAACCTGATGTAACAGCAATTATACATGCTATTCAGAAATATACATGGACCCATCCTGCGGTTACACCCGGTGACAAATTCTGACCTGGGTCTTTCGCAGGCTCAGAAAGGCCGGTTCACTCACAACAGAGGCCGGCCTTGAGCGATTTCTTCATCTGTCGCTTCACGGCGCTCAATGACTTCCAGATCAAAATACAGGGTGAAACCGGCCAAAGGATGGTTAGCATCAACCCGGATAAGGTTGCCGTCGATTCCCATGACCTGAACAATCTGGGCGTTATCTCCGGTATTGGTCTGGAACTTCATACCAACCTGCAGATTTTCCACACCTTCAAACATCGACTTGGGAATCTTCCGAACCAGGTCTTCCCTGTGTTCTCCATAGGCCATGGCGGGTGGAACGGTTACCTCCAGACAGTCTCCGGCATTACGGTCTTTCACTGCCTCCTGGATACCTTTGATAATATCCGGACTACCGTACAAAAAGTGCAGAGGCTCACTGCCCTCTGAAGTATCAACCAACTCGCCGACCTTGTTCTTCAGCACATAATGAACAGTAAAAACGTCAGGTTTTTTTTGGGAAGCTTGCATCAGGGTTTCGAGTTTCCTGTATCCGATGGATTTTCTGTCAGTTGCAGGCCATGGATCACGAGCCGCTGATCCAGTTTTTCACGCAGCCCTGAAGGCTGGAGCAGGCCCATTCGTTGCAGCAATTCGGTATAACGGCCCTGCTCATCTTTGGTCCGGATGGCTTGCAAGAGCGTCCACAGTTTACCACGGCGGGTCGCCGTTTCAGACTTGAGTCTCTTTAGAGCTTTGCCCAAAACCAACTCCTGGTCGGTAAAATCCCGGCCAAAAGGAAACGCCGGAAACCAGTCTTTGCCGCCAGCTTCTGAGAACAGCTTTGCGATGGCATCGGGCGTATTGTTAAGCCAACTGGCCGGTAGCCGGAACGCCGCATCCACCTTACCAGCTTTCTGCGCCCGCTTGAGCAGATCCTGCTGGAACCGAGAATCCGCGATACGGATCAGGCGCAGGTATACCTGCTCATCTGACTGGCCACGCAGATCAGCAATACCATATTCGGTAATCACAACATCTCGCAGATGGCGGGGAATCGTACAGTGGCCGTAATTGAACACAATATTCGATACCACCGCGCCCTGAGATTTACGGATACTCCGCAGAGCGATAATGGATCGGGCCCCGGGCAGCTCATGGGCCATGGCCACGAAATTGTACTGACCACCTACGCCGCTGATCACCCTGCCATCCTCAAGCCCATCGGAAACCGCTGCACCACTGAGTGTGTGCATCATGGCTGTATTGATAAACCGGCTGTGTATCCGCTGGGCAGCTTTAAGGCGCTGGTTACCGAAGCGATGATCGTAAAGATGATTAATAAAGTTGACACTGGTCATGCAGATACGATCACGATCCTCATCGGAAAGCTCACGCAATGACTGATAGAACTGCTGAGGACCGACGTAAAAACCACCGTGCATGGCCACCCCGCCGGTTAGCCGTTCACCGAGCGCCAAGGCTCCAATCGCCTCCCTCGCCCCGGCATCATCCAGATTGGCATCCAGTGAGTGCTCTCCAATCCGCAGCCGACCGCCCTTGAACTCAACCGCTTCACGGAGAATTCCGTACCGTGTCAGCCAGGCCACATCCCGGGCTCTCATGGGTGAATCAATGAGCCCCTCCCGGCGAAGTACATCCAGGGTAACCAGGGAAATCTGCTCATGAATTTCGCCGTTATTGATCAGTGTTTGCAGATCGGCATGATCATGCACCTCGCGCCGAAGAATGCCCGCTTCCATCAGGTATAAAAAGCCGTCGACCATCATCTCGCTGCAGCCGTAGAGGCCTTTCTCAAATGGCCCCGTTCCACCTTCTTTTTCAGCAAGAGGAAAGTTTTCCGCAACTTTCAGATAGTCAAAAACAGCCCGCCAAGCATCGTTATTCTTGTGGCGCAGAATAGCGCTATGCACCAAAGCCGCCCCAAGAGAGCCAATGCCCAACTGCAGTGTGCCACCATCTTTCAGCAAGGTGCTGGCGTAAAACCCAATCAGATGGTCTTCCGGGCTGATGGCCATCTGAGGGGCAGAAAACAACGGGTATTCCGTGGCCTGATGCTCAAACACCATATCAAACTGATCTTCGGCAACAGCGGCATCACGACCAAACCAGGGTAGCTGGCGATTGATTTCGCCCACAATAGCCACCGGAGTGCCTGCAGCCTCACGCTCACGTAACAGCGGCAGCAGATCGAGGGTCAGATCAGGGTTGCAGCTAAGGCTTACCATACCCGGCGCATCATGCAGCTCACCAGGCGACACCATCTGAGCGACCACATTAACCCCCAGATCCATCAGGTCACGAACGGCATGGGTATAGTTGGTGGATACGTAGTGGCGCTGCTGGCTGCGGTTGTTGAGGTAACTGCCAGCCTTGAAGAAAAATTCCGAAACCTGAACATTGGGGGGCAAGCGGTTCTTGCTGACGTCCCGGGCATATTGCAGGTCCGGAATGCCGCCGTAAAGTCGCTCCGAAAACGGCCCCATAAAGCGCTTTTCCAGAGATGAGCTGCCAGCGGGAGCCAGCAATGACAGAGCTGTAAATATGTGCAGATTTATCTCCGGGTCGTCCTTGGCCCTCTGATAAAGCGCGTTCAAAAAGCGGATTGGCTTTCCCAAACCCAGGGGCAAACCTAACGTAATATTCTTGCCAACCCGGCGGATTAATTCATCCACGCAACGTTCTGTGTCATTCAGACGCTCTTTGCTGTTTATCGCCATATCAGGATCCTCATTGATCAATCAGCTTTTATCCATAAGGGGATCATCACATGACATATGTGCGCAGACAATGCACCAGATCATGAATCCGGCTATTAACCAGAGGAGACAGAAAATACAGAGGGAGGAAAAGTCTGACGTTCGGAGCGAACGCAACAAGATTAAAAGATAGGGTGAACAGCGAACTAAAGCTTGCGGGTTACAATAACGGGGTCAGAAGTTCCACTTCAGATTCAGGCAAGCACCATCATTCAGAAGCGCAATGCCATGATCGGCCTGGGCAGGCTGGGAAGCGTATTGCTTGCCCGTGTTAACAGTGCGCACCAGCGACAAGCTCAGCAAACGAGACCCGATTTCGGCAAAGGCATCAGCGTCGTCGTCAAAATCACCGGACATCCGCTGCTGCAGCTCATAAACATCTTCGGTGGTCATTATCTCGCTCAGTTCGTTAAACCCGCGTTCAGCCGCCTCAGCGCGAACCACAAACGCGGCGACGTTCAGAACAAGCAATGCGACAAATATGCGAATAATCATGAGACTTACGATGACCTTTAACCGGATCAGAAGTTTACTTATACCCTAGGCTAAAGTCTAACCACTGAGCGGTGAAAAGATGTGAAATCGCACACAATTGCCCCGCTTTTTTGTCAAAAAATGATCCTCAATATTGCAGAATGTAACAAATATTTCGTCAGGCAAGGCCAATTCCTTCTGGCTCTATACCTTGGGTCATTTTTCAACTGTACCGGCTATCAAGGACAGGGATAGGTAAACTCCTGGTGAATCGTCTCGATCGCTTCCAGTGTCTCCGGGCTGAGATTCACGTTCAGCGAGCCGAGGTTTTCCCGAAGCTGCTCCATGCTGGTTGCGCCAATGATATTACTGGTTACAAAGCTCCGGCTGTTTACAAAGGCCAAGGCCATCTGAACCGGAGACAGACCACTATGCCGGGCAAGCTCTACATAAGCGCGAGTCGCATCCGCACCGCCCCCGCTTGTGTAGCGGCTGAACCTTTCATAGAGAGTCAGGCGAGCCTTTTCAGGCCATTTACCACCCATGTATTTGCCAGACAGCATACCGAAGGCCAAAGGTGAATAGGCCAGCAAGCCCGTCTGCTCCCGGTGGGCTATTTCCGCGGTACCAACTTCAAAAGTCCGGTTCAGCAAATTATAAGGGTTCTGAATACTGGCAATCCGCGGCAAGCCTTTTTCGCCTGCCAGGCGCAGATACTCCATGGCCCCCCAGGGCGTCTCGTTGGAGATCCCGATATGCCGGACTTTCCCCGCATCAACCAGCTCACCGAGTGCAGACAGCGTTTCCTCTATCGGCGTAAATTTCTCTTTCGGGTCATGCTCATAACCGAGCTTACCGAAAAAGTTGGTGTTGCGATCCGGCCAATGCACCTGATACAGATCAATGTAGTCGGTCTTCAGACGCTTCAGGCTGGCCTCACAGGCTTCAATAATGTGATCGCGGGTCAGACGCGGTCCATTCCGCAGGTAGCTCAACCCATTGCCTGGCCCAGCGACTTTCGAGGCAATCACCAGATCATCACGGCGCCCGCGCTTCGCCAGCCAGTTGCCCAGATAAGTTTCGGTCAGCCCCTGGGTTTCTGCCCGCGGCGGTACCGGGTACATTTCTGCAGCATCAATAAAATTCACATCCTCAGAGGTGGCGTAATCGAGCTGCTCAAAGGCTTCCTGCTCGCTGTTCTGCTCCCCCCAAGTCATGGTGCCAAGGCATATCAGGCTGACGTCAATGTCCGTACTGCCGAGCTTTCGGGTTTGCATAGAATCTCCGGTTCAGATTGATAAATAAGTAAAGAGAATGTCACAGGAGCGTCGCATAACTGTCACTCGTAACTCCCATAGTGAAAGCATGTCAAAGCAACCTCGGGAAACGTCGTGATCAAAACCAAGCAGGCCAGCCCGCGAAAACAACACATTACCATCGTTTCCGAAACGTTTCCGCCGGAAATCAACGGGGTTGCCAATACACTAAAGCACCTGTGCCAGGGACTAATGCAACACGGGCACCAAGTCACTGTTATACGCCCACGGCAACGTCATGAGAGCAAAGGCCTGATGCCGAGCGCAGGCAATGAATTGTTCTCCCGGGAATACGTTGTGACCGGTGTGCCCCTGCCCGGCTATACCGATCTGCGTTTCGGTATAGCCCACAGCAGCGAACTCCGGCGGCTCTGGCAAGCGAACCGGCCAGATGCAATCTATGTAGCTACTCAGGGGCCTTTGGGGATAGCTGCAGTTTCTGCAGCAAAAAAGATGGAACTACCTGTCAGCTCCGGCGTTCACACCAACTTTCACCAGTACAGTCGATACTACGGCGTTGGAGCTCTCGAAAAGTTGCTTTGCGCCTATGGGCGCTGGTTCCACAACCGCACATCAATAACTCTGGTTCCCACAAAAAAAATGCAGCAGGTCACAGCAAAAATGGGCATCACTCCGACCGGCCTTTGGAGTCGCGGGGTGGATTGCAGCCGATTTACACCACACAAGCGGGATGAATCGCTGCGCTCGCGCTGGGGCCTCGAAGGCAAGAGCCTCGCGGTGCTCTATGTGGGACGGCTAGCCGCAGAAAAAAATCTCAGGATGGCGGTAGCGTGCTACGAGCGCATACGTAAATTACATCCCCGAGCCAAATTTGTGCTGGTGGGTGATGGCCCTATGCGCAAACAGTTAGCCGAAAAACACCCAGACTATATTTTTTGCGGCATCCAACGTGGCAGTGATCTCGCCCGTCACTATGCATCCGGTGATCTGTTCCTGTTCCCCAGCAAAACCGACACATTTGGAAACGTCGTGCTTGAAGCAATGGCTAGCGGCCTCGCCGTGGTTGCCTACGACGACGCCGCCGCCAGCGAACACATCCGCCACGAGGAAAATGGCTTAAAGGCTCCGTTGACCATGGATGAGAAATTTACTAGCGGGGCACTCCGATTGGCTAACCAGCCAACTCTGCTCAATCGTATTCGCGCCCAGGCCCGGCTGGACGCTCTCAAACTGAGCTGGAATTCGCAGATCGAACAATTCGAGCAACTCGTGCTAAACCAGAGCCCAAAGGCCCGATACTATGCCAATAATAAGCAAAGCATCTCGCTTCTTTGAATCGGCAGATCAGCGTGAGTACGCCTTCTGTCAGTGCATAAATCGAATAGTCAGGTTCCGGCCAGTACTCCGCTACTTCCAGCTGGTAAGCCGACTGGGTGACGGATGGTTCTGGTACGTTCTCATATTGTCCGCCCCCTTCATCGAGCCCGAGGCTGGCGCTGGCCTGGCACTGCTAATGGCTTTGACGGGGCTGACCTGCACCCTGACCTACAAACTCCTTAAGCGCTGGCTGATTCGCGAGCGGCCGTTTATATCCTTTCCCTCCATTAACTGCTGTACGCCTCCCTTAGATCGTTACAGCTTCCCATCCGGACACACGCTTCATGCTGCCTGCTTCCAGGCCATGCTATTCATGACAACACCTGAATTGGCGCTGGCCACCCTTCCATTTACCCTGAGTGTGGCAGCCTCCCGGGTTGTGTTGGGCTTGCACTATCCCACCGATGTTTTAGCGGGGGCATTAATAGGAGGGTTGATGGGATACCTGTCAACTTTGTACTTTCTCAGTGATTTCCTCGCCCTGTTTCCCGGCTGACCTCAATCAAATAACCGCAGCTGCGTAACAGGCGCATCATCATTGCGAAAACGCACTCCAAGACCCAACAGGCGAACGGGGCGCTCGCGATTGGTTACCAGCTCAGTCAGAAGTGGCAGATAATCCTCAAAAGCCGGTTCCCTTATATTTCCCCGCACGCGCTCCAGCGTGTGGGTGGAAAAATCGCTGTACCGTATTTTGATGAACAACTTGTGAATGGGTTTCTCCCGCCCTTTGCGGGAAAGCCGAAGGTTAAGATCGGCAACCAGCGATGCAAGCACGGTTTCACAGGCCGCCATATCCGGTAGATCCTTGGAGAAGGTACGCTCTACACTCACGGATTTCGCAATCCGAGAAACCACTACAGGCCGCTCATCCCGGCCATGGGCCATTTCGTACAGCCGGTACCCCTGCTTACCAAAACGCTCGATCAGCACATCGGCGCCCAACGCCTGCAAGTCGCCACAGGTCTGCACTCCAAGCGCGTGCAGCTTGGCCGCTGTCACCTGTCCTACTCCGAACAGCTTCTCGACTTTTAACTCCCGGACAAAGCCGTCGATATCTTCAGGCTTTACCACGAACAGCCCGTCGGGCTTTTGCCAGTCACTGGCAATTTTGGCCAGAAATTTATTGGGGGCCACGCCGGCAGAAATGGTGATACCCACTTCCTTTTTTACCCGCTCCCGCAGGTAGCGGGCCATCAGCGTGGCGCTGCCCCGGTGATCGGTAATATCGGATACGTCCAGAAAAGCCTCGTCGAGGGACAGGGGCTCAACCAGATCGGTCAGTTCGCGGAGAATGCTCATCACCTGTTGCGACGCCGCCCGATAACGGGCCATATCCGTTGGCACGGTAACCAGATCGGGGCACAGCCGCCGGGCTTCACCGCCGGGCATGGCGGAACGCACACCGAAAGCCCGGGCTTTGTAGTTACAAGTAGTGACAACACCTCGGCCACCGGCACCGCCTACTGCCAGCGGAACATTTCGCAGTGTCGGGTCATCACGCATCTCGACCGCCGCATAAAAACAGTCACAATCCACGTGGATGATCTTGCGTTGAGGCATAATCACTGCGCTCGCGTCGGGTTTCTGTACATTTATACAGCCTTGTATCTTAAAGTAAGATGCTGAGAATGTCAGGAACCCCCATGCTAAGAACCGGATACCATCACGAGGCCCCATGACAAACCCCATTCCAGACTCTGAGCGCACCGAAATAGAAGCAGCGGCATTTCGTCGCTTGGTTAAACATTTGCGGGACAGCCCAGACGTTCAGAACATCGATCTGATGAATCTGGCCGGATTCTGCCGCAACTGCCTTTCCAAATGGTACCGGGCAGAAGCCGGCGAGCGAGGCCTGGACATTTCCGATCCCGCCGCCAGGGAAGAGATCTACGGAATGCCTTACGAAGAGTGGAAAGCTCTCCACCAGGCCGGCCCCAGGCAGGATCACAAGTAATGAACGTAAACAATGCACTACGTATCCACTTGGCATCCCTGGATGGTGGCCATGCGGATTTTGATGACACCCTGGCGCTGATCGAACAGTACTTTAACTACCAGCCCACAGGTTTCCGCAACGGCCCGGTATTCAATGCCGCCGGTGAAAACACGGGGGCCTGCCAGGTATTTGGTATTGCTCAGTATTGCAGCCTGAACGAAGCAGACACGCTGAAGCTATTTGCGCAGCATTATGAGCAGGTTCTGAACAGCCCCACCGAAGAAAGCCACGGCAATATCCGCCAGTTCATCAGCACAGGCTGGTCCGGCATCTGTTTTGAAAACGCACCACTGCGCCTGCGCGAAACTCCACCCGAGCCAGACACCAAGGAAGAGACCCATTCATGAGCGACACCGCCACCTCCGGGGTAAAGCACGGATTCCAGCTGAAAAGCACCAGCGTTTCCATGACAGCGCTGGAGCTCTACTATTTCGATAACGACGAATTCGAAGAAACACTGAAAGACAAGATCAGCCAGGCTCCCGGCTTCTTCCGGGATACGCCCCTCATCATCAGCCTGGAAAAGTACGAAGGCCTCGACAGCGAGCTCGATTTCTTCAACATCATCGGCACTTGCCGGCGCAACAACATTCATGTCATTGGCGTTCGCGGTGGCAATGATGACCAGCGCCGACTGGCCCGGGGAGCCTCTCTAGCCCTTATGCCGGGAAACGGCCAGAGAGACCGGGCCCATGAAACCGACGCGGTGCCTGAAAAAGCAGCGGAAGCACCAGCAGCCCAGACTGCTTCGGAAGTGCGGCCGACCAAAATCATCAGCCAACCGGTTCGCTCGGGCCAGCAAGTCCATGCACCAGAAGGCGACCTGGTTATTCTGGCGCCGGTTCAGGCGGGGGCAGAAGTACTGGCGGCAGGCAACATTCACATATACGGACCACTGCGAGGCCGGGCTCTGGCCGGCATCCATGGCGCTGAGTCCGCGAGAGTCTTCTGTCAATCACTTGAGGCAGAGCTTGTGTCCATCGCCGGACACTATAAAATCTCCGAAGATCTTCAGGACAATAGCTGGAAAAGCGCTGTGCAAATCCAGCTCAGGGATGACCTGCTGGTGGTGACACCACTGGACAAGGCCTGATACTGGAATCGAGCAGAATAATGTGACCGGTTTATCCGGCAGACACGACGAATCCACCGAGACACAGGAAATTAACCTTGGCTAGAATCATTGTCGTTACCTCAGGAAAGGGCGGCGTTGGCAAAACCACCACCAGCGCCTCTATCAGCACCGGCATTGCCAAACGCGGCCACAAGACCGTCGTGATTGACTTCGACGTGGGCCTGCGCAACCTGGACCTGATCATGAACTGCGAGCGCCGTGTAGTGTATGACTTTGTAAATGTCATACAGGGCGAGGCATCGTTGAATCAGGCCCTGATCCGCGACAAGCGGGTTAATACCCTCTACATCCTCCCGGCGTCTCAGACCCGGGAAAAAGAAGCACTCACCAAAGAAGGCGTTGAAAAAATCATCAACGAACTTTCTGAAACGTTCGACTACATCATCTGCGACTCGCCCGCTGGTATTGAGCACGGAGCGATGATGGCGCTGTATTATGCCGATGAGGCCATTGTAGTGACCAATCCGGAAGTTTCCTCAGTGCGGGACTCAGACCGGATTCTAGGCATCCTGCAAAGCAAATCCCGGCGCGCCGAAATGGGCCAGGATCCGGTTAAGGAGCATCTGCTGCTGACCCGCTACAACCCAGGCCGGGTTGAACGAGGCGAAATGCTCTCGGTAGCCGATGTGGAAGAGATTCTTGCCATTCCGCTATTGGGCGTTATCCCCGAAAGCCAGGTTGTCCTCAACGCGTCGAACCAGGGCCTGCCGGTTATTCTCGAAGAAGAGAGCGACGCCGGCCAGGCGTACGATGACGCAGTTGCACGCCTTCTGGGTGAGGAGCGGGAACAGCGCTTCATGACTACCCAGAAAAAGGGCTTCTTCTCACGGATGTTCAAAGGGGGCTGACGGATGAGTTTCCTCAATTATTTCAGAAGCAAAAAAACCGGCACTGCCAATGTTGCGAAAGAGCGACTGCAGATTATTGTGGCCCACGAGCGCGGCCAGCGCGATCAGCCAGACTATCTGCCGCAATTGCAGCAGGAATTGCTGGCGGTGATTCGAAAATATGTCCAGATCAGTGATGACATGGTTCAGGTCGAAGTAGACCGCAACGGCAGTTGCTCTGTTCTGGAGTTGAACGTAACCCTGCCGGAACGCTGAAGCCCGCTAAGGCAAAACCAGCACGAGCCAGAAAAGTACCTGCCCATTTTCTGTGGGCAGGTACTCATCACTACCACCGGGCAAAATGGTCTTCGACCAACCCCCGCAAATCCTGTACAGCAACCTTTGCGCCTTTCTCATCAGTAAGAGTCCCGTTAAAGGTCCCCACATACTGCCGGAAATTGGACGCCAGGATCACTGCGTTGAGTTTTTCTTTACGTGCGGCCGCCGGCTCAAAGTGCAGATCAACCCGGCCGTCTTCGGTGGTCACGTGCCAGTCGCCTCCAGGATGATAACGATCAAAGCGAAACTGGGCAGCACCGAGTTTCTGGCACTGCCCGTCCAGCCAGAGCGCATTTTCTGTCATGCCGGTTTCATTAACGCCAGCAGCCAGATTGAGCCCTAGAGAGCGGCCATCCGGCAGTTGACCGGCCAGGCTCGCCCAGTTCCAGGCGGTTTCGCGGCGCATAAAACCGCAACTCCAGTCGATAGCACCACGGGTGGCTTCATCACACCGCCAGACGCGATCGTCCCAGCGAATCTCACCTTGCACCGGCAGGCCCGCTGATTTCCGGGTGAATACCCAGCCATTGTAGCCCGCCGGGCACACCAGCCGCAGAGGGTCATTGTCTTCTCTCAGCGTAAGCTCCACCCGAATTCCGCCGGGCGCGGATACGGAGACACTCCTACCCCCTACAAAGGGTAGAATGCGCATGGAAACGTCCCCTTTGATGAAAGAGGCCGAGCCCTGTTCGGGATAGGGCTCAATCCGGGTACCTAGCGCCAGAGGGCGCATGAAGCTGCGCTCCAGCATTTGCCCGGATGCAAAATCGTAGAGGTAGAAAAAGCCACTCCCTATCAGCTTCAGATCCACAAGCGCCAGACCAAATACCCACCCCGGGCCGGTCGCGCTGACGAACTGGAACTGGTTAAAGCGCCAACGCCGGGCCAGCCCTGAACGCGGGCGATCCATCACGGTTCGCAAGTCGTAGTCCAGGTAGTTTATTTCGTCTACCGGCTGGTTAAGCACACCCGGCGAGATGTGCCCCTTTGCATCAATAAGTTTTATTTTGGTCATGGTCGTCGTCAGATCGGGCCAATTTAACGAACTGCTTCACCGGGCCGTTACCTGGTTCACAATCCCCTGCTTCGGGAGCCATCACGCCCAACACCTCATGTTAGACTCGGCCCACGATCATCAGGGAAGTGTAGCTTATGAGAAAGACCGGAGCCCATGGCTTTAAAGGCTGGGCCCCAGTCATCAGCGGTGTCATTTGCGCCTTGCTGGTTTCTGCCATGGCGGCCGCCACCGCCCGCGCGGCATTGCCCGCCGAAAACAGCGAAGCATGGAGCCTGCGCAAGGAAGCCGGCGATATTCGCATCTATACCACCAACCAGAATGACTCCAGTTTTCAGGCGTTCAAAGCCGAAACACTGCTTGATGCCCCTATTGAGGCAGTCATGGTAAACCCGGCATCCTGTGTTAAGTGGGTGCTCAACTGCACTGAATCCTACAGTGTCGGCAAAGGCAGCTTTTATGACCGCTACGCCTACTCCGTAAATGACATGCCCTGGCCGGTTACCGACCGCGACTATGTTCTGAACATCCGCACACGGGGCAACGAGATTTCAGGCGAAATCCTCATGGAAATGAGCGCCACGCCGGGTAAGCGGGCAGAGAGTAGCAGCCGGATAAGGGTTGATCGCTCCGATACCTTGTACCGGTTTATTCCCGAAGGCCGTAAAACCCGAATGATATGACTGCAACACACAGATCCCAACGGCGCCCTGCCCGGCTGGCTGGTTGATATACCGGTAAGTTCAATGGAAGAACTGGAACGGGTAGCAGGCCTGGAGCGCTACCAGGGTTTCAACCTGATCTACAACGAGGACGGTCGATTGGTTGATGTGCAAAAACCGACAGGCAACTGAGAGGTGACGGGCAGAGTACGAAACGCTAAGCTCTGGGGCAAGGACTTCACAAAGCAGAGAACACCAAATGACCGTGCTCGCTTACGAAATAATGACTCCCAGCATCAAGGCAGTACCGCAATCCTGGACAATGGATCGTCTTGCCCGGTTTCTCACCGATAACGAAATTACCGGCAGCCCTGTTACTGACGACTCAGGCGAGATTGTCGGCATTGCCACACTCAAGGACATTACAGAATTCCGCTGGAATGCCAACCGGCCTGAGGCCGACAAAGAGCTCACTGCAGAAGACCAGCAGGAAGCGCGGCGTTTACGCATGGTACTTTTTGAGGAAATGGGCAAAGTGCCGGTAGAAGTCCGGGATATCATGACGCCCATCGTATTATCGGTTGACGAGAACACGCCAGTGCGCGACATTGCCAACATCATGATGAGTGAACACTTGCATCGGATTTTTATCACCCGGGAGTCGAAAATAACCGGAATTGTAACTACATACGATATGCTGAAAGTCATCTCGGATGAAGAGCTTACGAAACGCTGCGCCCGTAACGACTGAACCACCACAGAGGTAGCGCCCATATGCCCAGAACACCGGAAAGTGCACCGCAAGCTCGAAGAAAAATGTATGTCCTCGATACCAACGTCCTGATTCACGACCCGAACGCCCTCCTCAACTTTGAAGAACACGATGTCATCATCCCGATGACCGTCCTTGAAGAACTCGATGGCCTCAAATCCGGCAAGCAGAGTGTGGCTGCTGATTGTCGCCAGGCGATCCGCACCATCGACAGGCTGCTTGGCGATGCCAGCCCGAAGGACATAGAGAAAGGCGTACCCATCATACGGGCCAAGATGGCTGCCCCTCTGGGCACCCTCTCCATTCTGATGAGCACAGAGCACACCGGTAACCATTCACTGCCGGAACATCTGAACGACAACAAGATCATCAACACCCTTGCGGCACTTCAGGAGCGGCACAAGTCCCGGGATATCATATTAGTCAGCAAAGACATCAACATGCGGCTTAAAGCCCGTGGCTTCGGTGTTGAAGCTCAGGACTACCAAAACGATCAGTTGCTGGATGACATTAACCTGCTGCCGAAAGGCTATCGCGAGTTTCCGAACTCATTCTGGGACACCATTGCCAAAGTGGAAACCGTGCAGAGGGAAGGTGTAACCGAACACATTCTCAAGCGCGAAGGCGAACTGGCAAAACTTAACATTAACGAATTTGTTCTTGATGAGCAGGGGTTTGTCGGCAAAGTCGTGAACATCACCGACACTCAGGTGGTTATCAGGGACCTGCATCAGCACGACTTGATGAATGAAGAAGTCTGGGGCCTGGTGCCGCGGGACATCTATCAGGCCATGGCCCTGAACCTGCTGCTTGATCCGGATGTCCATCTGGTCAACCTCACAGGCTCAGCCGGCTCAGGTAAAACCATTCTGGCGCTGGCCGCCTGCATCGAGATGACCGTTGCCAGCAAACTCTACAAACGGATTATTGCAACACGCTCAACCCAAGGCCTGGATGAAGATATCGGCTTCCTGCCCGGCACCGAGGCAGAAAAAATGGAACCCTGGCTGGGCGCCATCGTGGACAACCTGGAAGCACTGCACGAAGACGATGAGAACATGACCGCCAGTGTGGACTACATCCTCAGCAAGGTGCCCCTGCACTTCAAATCCATGAACTATATTCGTGGCCGCAGCTTCCAGCACAGTCTGATTATTATTGACGAATCCCAGAACCTGACTCCGCATCAGATCAAGACCATCATTACCCGCTCGGGTAATGGCTCCAAGGTGATCTGCCTGGGCAACCTGGCGCAGATCGACACGCCCTACCTGAGCGCGCTGAGCTCCGGCCTGACCTATATGACCGAGCGCTTCAAAAGCTTCAGCCATGGGGGACACATTCACCTGCAAGGTGTACCGCGCTCAATACTGGCGGAGTTTGCCGAAGCCAACCTCTGACACAGGGTCACAAAAAAGCCGGGGCCAGGGCCCCGGCTTTTAAATTCTCAATTACTCACACCCGGTAACGACTGACCTGGTCTGACATATCTGCCGCCAGCGCCTTGAGTCGCTGTGTTGCCAAGCCCGCCCGATACGTCCCCTGAGCAGTCTGCTCCGTTATCGCAACAATCTCGTGAACATTCTGGTTGATTGTTTCGGAGACGCTGGTTTGCTCCTCTGCGGCACTGGCAATCTGGGTGTTCATATCGTTGATGGTACCGACCGCCTGATTAATTCTCTGCAGCGCGTCACTCACCTTACGCGTTTCCGCAACTGTGGCCTCACTACGCTCACTGATCAAACCAATCAGCTTCACTGCATTGCCGGCACCGGCTTGCAGCCGCTCGATGGTTTCCTGAATTTCCTGGGTGCTCTTTTGAGTCCGGCTCGCCAGCGTGCGAACTTCATCCGCGACCACCGCAAAGCCTCGACCCGCTTCGCCGGCCCGCGCGGCCTCGATGGCCGCATTCAGGGCGAGCAGATTTGTCTGATCGGCAATCTCACGGATCACCTCCAGAACACTGTCAATCTTGCGGGAATCCGAGCCAAGCTTTTGAATAACTTTAACGCCCTCTTCAACTTGCTCAGACAAGCCACCGATCACTTCGATGGTCTGATGCACCAGGCCCTGAGCATCAGATACCTGAACATTGGCATGGTCCGCAGCATCGGAAGCCTCACTGGCGTTATTAGCTACTTCCTGGGCCGCGGCGGTCATCTCATTCATGGCAGTTGCCACTTGATCACTCTCGGATTTTTGACGCTCTACGCCTTGCTCTGCCTCTCCCATTATCTGGTTCAGCTCCGTAGAGGCTTCATTCAGGGTGCGGGTGGACGAGAGAACCCGCTCAACCAATCCGTGCACCTGGTCAGCAAAGCTGTTGAACGCCGTCGCCAACTGACTAAGCTCGTCCTTGCCCTCCATCTCCAATCGACGAGTCAGGTCACCATCGCCTCTGGCGATATCGTTCATGGCCGACACCGCCGATTTCAGTGGCCGGATAATGCTGCGTACTACAATCAGGGCCAAAAAGACGATAATGGCCAGTGCAATCAGCGAGGTGGTTATTGAGGCGATTACCGCATTACCCAAGGCCTCCTCGACTTCATCATCCATAGCAGCAACCTGTTTTTCCAGGCCATCTACCCAGAAACCGGTACCAATCATGATGTTCCATTTCGGCAGCATTATGGCGTAACCCAGTTTCGGGGCGATTTTACCAGTATCGCTGTTCTGCCAGTCATAGGGCACATAGCCACCGCCACTCAGAGCCACTCTTACCAGTTCGCGGATTAGATAGGTACCATTGGGATCCTGAGCGTCCCAGAGATTCTTGCCTTCTAATGCCGGCTTTGCGCCATGCATAACGGTTAGGCCACTGGTGTCAGTGGCGAAGATATAGCCAACACTGTCGGAATCATCAAAGCGCATCTGGCGAAGGATGTCCCACGCCTGCTCGCGCACTTCAGGATCGTTAGCTGATCCCGGCTTATTGTATAGGTGGGCAATTGAGGTGCGTGCCAGCTCCAGATAGTTTTTCAGCTCCTGGCGTTTGCTCGCCTCCATGGCCGAGGAAAAACCAGTTACGGCTCCGTCACCGATGCCCCGGGCTTGATTCAGGTTATATGTGGTCAGAAACACAGTGAGCAAAATCACTGGCACCAGCGCCAGCAACAGCACCCGCGCCTGAATGGTCAGGTTTTTCATATCTGGCAGGTCTTCCGTCTATTACAGGGGATGGACGGAAGCTACCGCCCAAAGCAAAGAAACGGGATGCTACAGAATAGCCACGTAAATTATCGTTGAGAGTACTGCGTATTTTGTATCCAGAGTGTAAATACGCGTGTCACTGTGTGTCAGATACTTGGCTCAGTCCTTGAACACAGCCTTATCCAGGCCGTGCTTTTTCATTTTATCGTAGAGGGTTTTACGGGCAACACCCAGCTGCACCATGGTGTCCTTGATACTGCCATGGCAGGCATTGAGGGCGCTGGTCAGCACCGAATGCTCAAAGCTGTCCATCATTTCTGTAAGCGTTCGCCGCCCACTCACATTGGCCTTGGCCACAGGTTCATTTTCGTCCAAAGCAGCCGGACCAAGCAGCACATAACGCTCGGCCAGGTTACGCAACTCACGAACATTTCCGGGCCAGCTGTGATGCATTAACCGCGCAGCCTGGCTGGCATCCAATGGAACGCTCTCCCGGTCGTAACGTGCGGCGGCAATCAGAACAAAGTGGTGAAACAACATCGGGATGTCTTCTTTGCGCTCACGCAGGGGTGGAATATCCACTTTCACCACATTCAGCCGATAATAGAGATCCGCACGGAAAACGCCTTCATCGCTGAGCGTTTTGAGATCAGCTTTGGTGGCCGCAATAATGCGCACATCCAGCTCCTGAACCTTGTTACTACCCAGGCGTTCGACCTTTTGCTCTTCAAGCACTCTGAGTAGTTTGATCTGCAGCGGCATGGGCATGCTTTCTACTTCATCCAGGAACAACGTGCCTTGATGGGCATGTTCGATCTTGCCGATGCGGCGTTTATCAGCGCCGGTAAACGCCCCGGCCTCATGACCAAAAAGCTCACTTTCAATCAGGTTTTCAGGCACAGCACCGCAGTTGATCGCAACAAAGTTATGCGCACCTCTCGGGCTGTTCTCGTGGATGTAACGGGCCAGAGCATCCTTGCCAGAGCCGGTCTCGCCATGCAATAGAATGTTGGCGGTAATGTCCAGAATCGGCGTAATGGTATCCATCACTTTTTGCATGCTAGGCGTGCTACCCAGAATCCTGGGGCCAGGCCGGGCCAGATGACGTAACTGGGCCTTGAGACGACGGTTCTCCAGAGCGAGGTACCGCTTCTCCAGCGCATGCCGAAGCAGTTCGATCAGCTCATCATGATTGAACGGTTTCTCGATAAAATCATAAGCCCCCCGCTGCATAGCGGAGACAGCCGTGCTGATATCACCCTGGCCGGTCAGAATAATAACGGGGATGGTAGTGTCTAGAGCCTGAACGGCGCTCAGCATCTCAAGCCCATCCATACCCGGCATGTTGTAGTCACAAAGTACAACGCCACTGTATTCCGGCGTAATGGCCATCAGGCCCGACTCTGCATCCTCGAAACAGCGCACAGGCAGATCTTCCAGAGTGAGCGCCTGGGAAATGGCCTGGCGGATGTGCGGATCATCATCCACAAAGATTACCGAAGGTTCTGTCATTCCGTGGCCTCCCGTTTTTTCAGGGTAAATTCAAATTCCGCACCCGGTGCATCGCTGCGATTGCGCCCGGTGAGCCGGCCACCCAAAGCATCAGCAATCTGCCTTGAGATAGATAATCCGAGCCCGAGCCCCTGCTTGACTGACTTGGTGGTGAAGAAAGGTTCAAAAATCTGCTCCGTATTCGCTGGCAGCCCGGACCCGTTATCCCGGACAAAACAGCGCCAGCTCCCCTCCTGTTCCTCAACCTCTATGCTGATTTCCGGTTGTTCCTGACCTTCAACCGCCTGTACAGCGTTAGCAAGCAGATTGACCATCACCTGCTCAATGCGGATCAGGTCACCATGGCAAGAAACCGGCAACGAGGGCCGGTCCCAGCAAATATTAATGCCCGCGCAACTTTTCTGTGCGGCAATAATTTTCAGGGACGCATCCACCGACAGGCGAAAGTCCACGATCGTTGGCGGGCCTTCAGACTTGCGGGCAAACACCTTGAACTGGCGGGTGAGTTCCGCCATTTTGTCGCACAAAAGTACGATTTCACTGAGGTTCGCATCCACCATATCGGCGGCGCCTTTTTCAAGGAAGCGGCGACTGTTTCTGGCGTAGGTCTGGATGGCGGTAAGAGGCTGGCTCATCTCATGATTAAGGCCAGCGGACATCTGCCCCAGCACCGCCAGCTTGGCCGCCTGAATCAGCTCCTGCTGAGTTTCCCGCAATTCGCTTTGGGTGCGCTCACGCTCCCGTATCTCATCCAGAAGTTTACGGTTGGAGTGTTCCAGGTCAGCTGTTCGCTCAGCCACACTGAGTTCAAGCTGCTCCCCTCTGAGAGCAAGTTCCGCCTCGCGACGGTAGCGCTCGCGCAGGTAGAGCCAGGCCAGCAGACCACCGAAAAATATTGCGATACCTCCTACCACAAACCCGAGCCGCATCCAGACGACCGAGCGGGTGCTCACCATTACCTGCAGCGTCCAGTCCAGCCTGGGCAATGGCGTCCGAACGCTCAGGTATTCCCGACCTACGCCGTCTTCCCGAATGCGTAACGTTTCCGATGAACCAGACAAGCCCAAGGGCTTACCAAGATAATTCAGTGACACCGGCTTGAGATCCCGATCCGGGTAACGTTGGCGTGACGCCTCGCCCGGAGCCTCCCCGGCGCTGCCGGTAAAGTCCCGGTACAACCATTCGGGCTTGCTGGCCAGAAAGCTCACACCGGCTTCATCCAGCACCACCATTTCTGCTGCACGCACGGAAGCCGGCCTGTGCCACTGGGACTCCAGTTCATGAACCAGTACCTTTACAGTGACAATGCCCAGAATTGCGGAATCCTGGCCCCGAACCGGGTGGGAAAAATAGAGACCTCGCACACCAGACATGAGCCCAAGCGCAAAATAGACGGCCGAATGACCGCTCTCCATGGCCTCATAAAAGTACGGCCTGAATGCAAAGTTCCGGCCCACAAAACTGTCTGTCTGCTGGTAGTTATTGGCCGCAATCGTCAGCCCCGACGTGTCCATCAAATAAACATCGGAACTGCCCACAATGGTGGCCATGCGCTGCATTTCCTCGTTGGCCTGATGAATCACCGCTGAGTTATCCGGAGAGCTCAGCGCGGCCTCCAGCAATGGGTGCTCAGCCATGAGTTCAGGAATAGGCAGGTACCGGTTAAGCTCGTTCCCGACCAGCTGGCGATAGCGAAAAGACTCCTCAAGGCTATCCTGCTCAACCTGCCGGTAGCCAACCCAGCCACCCAGCATCCAGGACACCATGAGAGTGAACACAAAGACAAAAAATGCGCCTATCCGGTAGGACATAACCCGGTTCCCGCAAAACCGTTGAAGGACGCCAGAGTATAGCCAGGCCCTTTCAAGGACAAGGGCCTGGCTATACTCCTTAACTCATGCTGCTGCCATACGAACTTTGCGCTGCCGCTGCAGCAGGAAAACCATCGCTGCCAGAGCGATGCCCGCCAGGTCGGATATCAGGCCACCTTCAATCATAAGCAGTGCAGCACCCACCAGCATTAGACGGGCTACCCAGGAAGCCGACACATTGGCAAACCAGCCAAGCACCCCACCCGATAGCATGTACACACCAAAGAGAGCGGTGACCAGTGCACGGGCAATGTCGAACCATCCTGCCTCCATCAACAGGGCGCCGTTGTAGAAAAACATGAAAGGCACGATAAACGCCGCAATACCGATCCGGAACGACGCCACTGAGGTTTCCATGGCTTTGGCACCGGAAATCGCCGCTGCCGCATAGGAAGCCAGCGCCACCGGCGGAGTAATGGCCGAAACAACCGCAAAGTAGAACACGAAGAAGTGCGCTGTCAGCGGCTCAATCCCGAGCTGCACAAGCCCTGGCGCCACCACCGAAGCGGCAACCGCGTATGCGGCCGTTGTCGGCATCCCCATGCCCAGAAGGATAGATATGAACATAGCGAAGATGAGCGCGAGCAACTGACTCGCCTCTGCCACATCCAGCAGCAGCACCGAGAAGCGGGCACCGACGCCAGTCAGGGAAATAACGCCGACGATAACACCCGCCGCCGCGCAAACCACAATAATCTGTATTGCCATGTACGAGGCAATTTCCAGCGCATGCAAAATTTCACGAATGCCCATCTTGTTCGGTGAAAACCAGCTGACAACCGCCGCAGAAATCATAGCCAGGGTCCCGGCACGTATTACCGAATAGCCCATAAACAGCGCCACCACCAGAATGATGATCGGTAAAAACAGGTAGCATTGCTTCACCATGGTACGCAGCTTTGGCAGCTCGTCTTCGCGCATGCCACGCATGCCGGTTTTTGCAGCTTCGAAATCGACCATGAAATAAACGGACGCGAAGTACAGTATCGCGGGAATAATGGCAGCGATGGCAATTTCGGTATACGGAATACCGGTAATCTCGGCCATGATGAAGGCGCCCGCCCCCATGATCGGAGGCATAATCTGGCCACCGGTAGAAGCAGCCGCTTCCACAGCGCCGGCCGATTTCTTGCTGTAGCCCACTTTTTTCATCAGCGGGATAGTCAGTGACCCGGTGGACACCACATTGCCTGCACTGGTGCCGTTGATCATACCCATAAGGCCTGAGGCGAAAATGGATACCTTGGCGGGGCCGCCCCGTGAGCGCCCAGCCACCGCAAACGCGAAGTTTACGAAGTAGTCACCCACTTTTGATGACTGCAAAAATGCGGCAAAAATAATGAACAGGATAATGTATGTAGACGATACGGCCGTAGTGGGCCCAAGAATGCCGGCGTCGGTATACACCTGGCTGAAAAAGCGCTGCACCGAAAGCCCCGGATAGCCGAGGAACCCGGGCAGATAAGGCCCGGCAAATACATACAAGAGAAATATCAGCCCGATAACCACCAGCGCAAGGCCAGCAACCCGGCGGGTAAGCTCCATGATCAGCGCGGTGCCTCCGACAGCGGCAAACGATATACCCACCGGTGCAAACGATGTGCCCGTGGACATGCGCATGGAGGTGTTATAGGCCACCAGGAAGTACGCGGCGACAGCGATCGAACACACAATCAGAACCAGATCCGGCAAGCTGAAGCGCGAGCGTTCGCGCTGGTGGAACCAGCTCATCACGATACCCGTGCCTGTTGTCGCCAGTAAGGGCCAGCCAAAATGCCAGGTTTCCAGCTCAACAGGAATTCGCATGGCGCCGTTCTGAACCATCTGCCAGAACGAAAAAGTCTGATACAGCACATAAAATGCAGGTAAAAGCGCTACAGCACTGATCCAGGTAGTCCAGCGATGGCGCACCGGGCCTTCTTCGGCAGAAACAAAACGTGCGCCGGCAAACAGCAAAAAACCCAGAACAAGGGTCCCGGCAATGTGCACAATCCGGAAAGACCAGGTTTCCAGCGGTGCAATATTCAGTGAATAAAGGTGAAATGAGGAGTAAACAATCGCAAGCAAAGAAACAAACCTCAGCATGCCGCCTTCAAACAGCCTGCGGTTTGCCTCTACAGGCTCTTCGTCCACATCGTGGGCAAGCACGTGGTCTTCGCCCACCTCCACATCGGAAAAGTCTTTGGGGTGTCGTTCGAGTGTCATTGAGGGGGTCCTGCCAGCAGGCAAATCGGAGCCGGCAGAGTTTGCCGGCTATTGTTCAGGGGCCTTGCCGGCCCCCTTCAGTCAGTCGTTCAGATCAACCGTGTTACTTGATCTTGCTTGCTTCGATGGTGTAACCATTTTCGTTGAACCAACGTGCCGCACCCGGATGCCAGGGCAGAACGTTGTTCTTGCCGTAGTTCTCAGGAATCGAGTTGCGGGCTGCCTTGTGAATGGAGACCATCCTCTCGTTTTGCTCCATCGTCAGCTTGGTGATTTCATAGACGAAGCTCTCAGGCATATCGCAATTCACCATGGCGAAGTTCCACATGGAAACAACCCGCGACGGCTTGTCCAGAGACTGATACGTGCTCGCTGGAATAGTGAATTCGGACACCGGGAAGTTATCAGTGATTTTTTTGGCTTCCGCATCGGTCATGCCGATGATGTTCACATCGGTCTGAACTTCCAGCTGACTAACGGCCGGAATGGGAATACCTGCGGCAAAGGCTACAACATCGATCAAGCCATCCTGAAGCTGACCGCCAAGATCAGACCAGCTGCCATTGCGGCGTTCGAAGTTCACACCCAGGGTTTCCATCATGCGCGGGAAATAGGTGTCAGACGTTGAGCCAGCCGGGCCGAAACCGATGGTGGCGCCATCCGGGATATCGGAAATAGCCGTGATACCGGAGCTGCTCAGCGCTGTTACCGAGAAAGGCGTCTCGTACATCGGGAACATGGCACAAACGTTATCCATCTTCATGCCTGGCGCCAGCGGGCTGTTGCCCTCCATGGACTCCCGTCCAGGGCCCATGGTGGTCAGACCAAACTTGAGGTCGCCTGTATGCACCAAAGCCATATTCTGCATCGGGCCACCGGTAATCTCGGCACCGCCGGAAACACCCAGATTTTCTGCAACAAAGTTAGCCCAGCCGGAGCCATAGGCGAAGTAGGTTCCGCCCTGACTGGCCGTTCCCACAGTAAAGTTATCCGGCCATCCAGCCCGATCCTGGGCAAAAACGGGACTAGCAACAAGAGTAGAGGCGAATGCCACTGCCATAATGGCTTGGGTCTTCATAGAGAATGCTCCCTGGTTCATTTTGTTTGTTGGGTGCTCAACGAAGCCCGGAAGGGCTGCGATGAAAAATGAGCAGCAAGGAGCAGGCCAGATTAAAAAATGCCTATAAAACAACGATGTTCTGAAAAGCCGAAAAATAAACGCTAAGAAATGGGTGCGTTCTGACCCATTAATAAAGGCCCATGGGTTGAATTCCGCCACACCAAACTGGAGCGCTGGAACACGGATATACATCTTATGATCGGTCCGGCTCCCGACCCGCATCGGAGCCTGTCGGCCTTTCGCTGCTTCCCTCGCTCCTATCGAAACCCGCTACAGCCTGCTCTGCCCCTCCGATTTCTGTAACGGCATTTCTATGCAATACGATTGATTGAGCAAAATAAAGACTTCACGGGGTTCTACCCTGTTAGGAAGAGCCTAATGAAACCGAAGATCCGCGTTATCACGCTTGGTGTGGCGGATCTGGAGAGGGCTACTCGCTTCTATGGCGAAGGTCTCGGTCTGCCAAAGCACGACTTTGAAGGCGGCAACATATCCTTTTTCAGTCTGGAAGGAACTTTTTGAGCAACAAAAATGATGCCATGAAAGCACTTGAGCTTAAAGTTCCCCCCGTTGCATTGGTAGCCATAGTGGCTGCCAGTATGTGGGCTTTGTCGCGTATTTCGCCAAACTTATATTTTACCAGCCCCGGCGTAGCATGGTTATCAGCCGGCATTGCTCTCGTTGGCGTTTGCATCGTCGTTCTTGGAGTCCTGGAATTCAGAGTAGCCAAAACGACTGTAGACCCACGGGTGCCAGACCAATCGGCAACCTTGGTGGTTCGTGGAGTTTATCGACATAGCCGAAATCCGATGTATTTAGGATTTTTGCTAGTCCTATGTGGGTGGGGCTTGTTCCTGGGCAACGCCTTCTCTTTGCTCTTTCTTCCCGCCTTCATCATCTACATGAACCGCTTTCAGATCGTTCCGGAGGAGCAATTCATGAGCGAAAAGTTTGGTGAGTCATACACAAATTACAGGTCTGAGGTACGCCGGTGGGCTTGAGGCCCAACAAGTCGCTGCCGCCGGACAAATTTTGAAAGAGGCCCACGCGCTGGAACTGGTGCGCAGTGAGCGATACACCCTGCATTCGCGCAAGCTGCGTAGCTTTGATGAACCACCGTTTCGTTAAATACAGACCTATGCGCGGGGCTTAAAGCTTGAGGGGAGACTTCATCCCCGTTAGCACACTTTGCAAACGCCCCGCACTCACCAACGCCCCTGCAGTGTAGCCACAATCCGGCGGCCATCAGCACGATCCCGGTGCTCGCAAAGATAGAGGCCCTGCCAAGTTCCGAGAGCAAGGCGCCCGTGATGCACAGGCAAAGTGAGTGACGGGCCGATGAGAACGCTCTTGATATGAGCCGGCATGTCGTCCGGCCCCTCCATAACGTGCTCATAGTGCGGCGCCCTTTCAGGCACCATCACGTTGAAGTGGCGCTCAAAATCACCGCGCACATCCGGATCAGCGTTTTCGTTCACCGCCAGCGAAGCCGAGGTGTGCTGGATAAACAGGTGCAGCAGCCCGACTTCGCAGTTGGTCATATCCGGCGCCTGGACCAGGATTTCGTTGGTTACCAAGTGAAATCCCCGTGGCAGCGGCGCCAGGTCAACAAACGTCTGATCCCAGATCATGACTGCTCCTGTGGCCTATTTCTGGAGTTCATCCCAGGGGTGCATGGGCACAACGGCTTCGCTCACTTCCGCCTCAAAGGAGCTACGGAAGTAATCCATCGCCTTCTCTGCTTCGCTGAGTTCGTCAAACCGCGCGATGTGATAGATTGCCTCGCCTTCGTTGACCAGAGGCAGGTTGTTCACACAAATCACAATGCCGGAGCAGGGCGAGATAACGGCCGTTTCTGATTCGCCAAAGGGGTCCGCGACCATGGCCAGCTTCTGGCCTTTGCGCACTTTCTGCCCGAGCTGGGCAACGGGGCGCATGATGCCATCGATATCTGCCCTCACCCACTGCGAGCTGGCTGCAATTTCCGAGCGTTTTTTCGACGTATTGCGACCTTTCCTTGGAGGAACCATTTCCAGTTCCCGCATCACTCGCATCACGCCTTTCACGCCGCTGCCGATAACAACATCATCAAACCGCAACGCTTCGCCACCTTCATAGGTGATTACGGGAATGTCCAGAGAGTCTGCATAGGCGCGCAGACTGCCCTCACGCAGACCCGCATTGATAATAACGGGTGCTGCAAACGCTTCGGCCATACGCGCAGTTTCCGGGTTTTTCAGCTCCGCCCGGATCTGCGGCAGGTTGAAGCGGTGAATAGCGCCTGTGTGCAGATCGATGATGTGGGTTACGTGCTCCATAATCTGGGTACGCAAAAGGTAAGCAATGCGCCCGCCAAGGGAGCCACGTTCACTGCCGGGAAAGCAGCGGTTAAGGTCGCGCCTGTCTGGCAGATAGCGGGTGCGGTGCACAAACCCGAAAATATTCACAATAGGCACGGCAATAAGGGTGCCGCGCAAATTACGAAGCGCCGAATTGGTGAGCACACGGCGCACAATTTCCACGCCGGCAATTTCATCACCGTGTATTGCACCGCAAACCATCAATACCGGGCCATCCCTGCGCCCGTGCACTATTTCCACTGGCAAGTGCAGAGGGGTATGGGTGTACAGCTTTGCGACCGGAATTTCTATGGTTTGCCGGGCACCGGGCTGAACCTGAATTCCGGCCATTTCAAAGGGCGCGCGCGCCATCGACTAACCTCTACCTTTGGTTTTGGTGCGCCAAGGCGCCTGATTTTTTTCGATCCAGTTAACGATCATGCCCGCTACGTTTTTGCCGGTGGCGTTTTCAATGCCTTCCAGGCCAGGCGAGGAGTTTACTTCCATCACCAACGGGCCGCGGCTGGAGCGAAGCAAGTCGACACCAGCAACGTTCAGGCCCATGGACTTGGCTGCGGTAATGGCTGTTTTTCGTTCTTCCGGTGTAATGCGAACCAGAGACGCGCTGCCGCCGCGATGCAAATTGGACCGGAACTCACCCTCGGCGCCCTGTCGCTTCATGGCGGCAATCACCTTGTCGCCGATAACAAAGCAGCGAATGTCGGCGCCGCCGGCTTCCTTGATGAACTCCTGCACAAGAATGTCGGCTTTGAGGCCCATGAAGGCCTCGATTACACTTTCTGCCGCTGTACGGGTTTCCGCCAGCACTACGCCAATGCCCTGGGTACCTTGTAAAAGCTTGATAACAACCGGTGCACCGCCCACCATTTTCAGCAGTTCCGGTACGTTATCCGGTTTGTTGGCAAACCCGGTTATCGGCATGCCGACGCCTTTACGGGCGAGCAACTGCAGGGAGCGCAGTTTGTCCCTTGAACGGGTGATAGCAACAGACTCGTTTACCGGGAAGGTTCCCATCATTTCAAACTGGCGCAGAACCGCTGTGCCATAGAAGGTTACGGAGGCCCCGATACGGGGAATCACAACGTCAAAATTTTCCAGCACCTCCTCGTGATAATGAATCCGGGGGTTGGCAGACGTGATGTTCATCGAGCAGTGCAGGCAATCGATAACCTTCACCTCATGACCACGGTTAATACCTTCTTCCACCAGACGACGGGTCGAGTAGAGATGCCGGTTACGGGACAGAACTGCAATTTTCATTTTTCAGGCCTTAAAGCCGGTTCCCCGGCGAGATAGGAAGCTTCGGGATAAATCATCGAGCGCCCCGCCATCGCGGTACGCCCAAGCAACATGCGAAACCGCATGGTATCCCGATTCGTAAGTGTCATTTCAACGGGCCAGCTCTGGCCACCAATCATCAACGTGGTCTCGATCACCAGCCGTAGTTCCTTGTGGCCGCCGGAATCCGAGACGTCACGCTCATCAAGAACACGGGCATCACACTCCACCACCTGATGCATATCATTCTGCACCGGATGAACCCAGAACCGAACCCGGCGCTCGCCGTCCTTTGTGTAAGGTTCCGTCCGGAACGTATGCAGGCAGGAGGTACGTGCACCGGTATCCACTTTCGCCTTGATGCGGTTAATATCGAGATCAGGTAGCGCCACCCATTCCCGCCAGCCCAGGCTGATTTTGTTTTCACCCGGTATAGGCGCAACGGTTTTGAGAGCTTCAGCTGTCTTTGTCGACATCCAACACTTCCTTTTCAGTGGCTTTTTCCAGCCCCAGCAGTTGCACACGGAAGGGCTCGGAATGACTGCCGGCGTATATACTGGTGTGCGGGAAAGGTATTTCTATGCCTTCCCTGTCCAGGGTCTTCTTGATGGCTACGAGCATGTCGCTTTTGCCCTCAAGCACCTTGTCTTTCGGCACCCAGAAAGAAAACTGCAGATCCACCGAGGAGGGGCCAAACGCGGACACCAATACAAACGCTTTTGGCTCTTCCAGGCAGGCGGGGTTATTTTCTGCCAACCCCATCAACAGAGCTTCTACTTTCTCTGCATCTTCAGCATAGGCAATTCCCACGCTCAGGTCGATCCGCCGAATCGGAAACCGGGACCGGTTGATTACGGGGGTCTTGATCAGCGTTTCGTTGGGAATACGCACATAAAGATTGTCCCTGGTGCGCAGCTTTACGCTGAGCATATCGATTCCCACCACTTCACCCATGATGGTTTCCACTTCGATGAAGTCGCCGATTTCAAAGGGCTTTTCAACAAGCAGGAATAAACCGCTGATCATATTTGACGCAGAAGTCTGGGACGCAAAACCGATGGCGACGGTAAGAATACCGGCCGCACCCAAAACCACATCCAGCGAAAAGCCGGCCTCCCGAAGTGCCGCCACACCAAACAGTAGAACAATGACGTAAAAAACCAGCCGCCGGACCATAACCGTATGGTGACGGGAACTGCGCTTGGCCATGACCCGCGACACACTGCGGGCTGCGAAAGATCCGAGAACCAGCCCGAGCACCAACAAAAAGCCGGAGCCGATCCACTGCCCCCAGGCTATGCCGGCAAACACATTCATTGCACCCGCTTTCAGCTCTTCAACCACAATCGTTACTCCGCAGAATGCGCATTAGCCAAATACCCGGTCGAAGGCTCGCACCAGGCGCCCTCTGGCAGACGTTTCCCGAGCCGGCGCCACTTGCTGGCAGGGGCCGGCAGCAACGAGCAAGCCTTCATCTATATGCAGGCTTGCTGAATTCATATCGGTTGCCACTTCTACAACCACTCCCGGCGTCCAAAGCTCCCCGCGCTGATTCTGATGCAGTGAAAGTAACGGTGTAGGCAGGCTGAAGCGTTCCAGCAACAGGGACTCAGTCCTGCGGTTAATAATTGTGACCGGAGTCACTGCCCGCCACGGCCGTTTCGGCACTGCCTCAAGTACTAAACGGCCAAAGCTCGACGACGAGTAGCACAGCTCCCCTTCCATGGTATTTCGCCCCACCCAGGTTAAAGATGGCACCGCCAGCGGAACCTCGGTCAGTAGGGTCTGATTCTGCCCGGCACAGACTTTCATCCAGACAACCGTTCCCACGTAGATCGTGCACCGAGCGCCAGCGGGGATGGTCAGCGGATGATAAGGACGAATCACCGTCGGTAGATTGGCCACTGCCGGTATGAAGGTTACCGTTGACGAATCCCCCTCTCGAATAAACCGTTGCAGGGACATGCTTGCGAGTGGCAGCTGACGACCTACGGATTCCGTCCAGCTCACGGGGTCGGTCTCAGGCTCTCGGGTTTCGGAGCGTACCTGCCACTCTTGGTCCAGCAGAGTAACCCACAGCCGGACATGCCCGAGCTTGTGGTGCTGGGTCTGGCCGGAGACAAGCTCGTACGGCTGGGCCCAATTACCGTCACGCCGGCTTTCGGTTTCATTGTCCATAAACGCTGCGAATTCCTTACGAATACTGCTGGTAAAGTTGTGACAACTATAATCCAATCAGTGACCTTGGGCGAATATCTAACTATGTGATTTTATTGCCACAGTGCGATGTAATTACCCTTACATTCAAAGCCGGAACCGGATACGGAATAGCCAATGACACAACTGGTATGGTTCAGAAACGACCTGCGGATCGCCGACAATTCCGCCCTTACCGCCGCCTGCAAAGAATCCAGCGTAGCAGAGGGTAATACAGGCATTCGTGCCTGCTTCATCCTCACGCCGGCGCAATGGCAGGAGCATGACTGGTCGCCGGCGCGGGTTCAGTTTGTTATCGCCCACGCAAACGCACTGGCCGGGGAACTGGCAAAACTCGGCATACCGCTTTCCTTTATAGAGGCTGATCGCTTCAGCGATAGCATCACAGCACTGGAAACCCATTGCCGGGAACACAGCATCAACCGACTCCACTTCAATGAAGAGTATGGCATCAACGAGCGCAAGCGCGACAAGGCGGTGAAGCATCGCTTTGATGAACTGGGCATTGCGACGCGCAAGTACCGCGATCAAACCGTAGCACCGGCAGGCCAAATACTGACTGGCCAAAGCGAGCCTTACTCCGTATTCACCCCCTTCTCCCGCCGCTGGCGCAGCTGGATTGACGACAATCAGCCGATGCCTTATTCGGTTCCCAAGGCCCAGGGCGATGCCATTCAGCCGGAACGCATCACTAAAATTCCTGAAGGTTTTAACGATGCTCCGCCAGCCTTGGCAGAAACCGGCGAGGATGCCGCGCACTCCCAGTTGGAGCGTTTCCTCACGGAGCGCGGTGGCGCCTACAAGGAACAACGAGACTTCCCGGCGCTTGATGGCACCAGCAAGCTCTCCCCTTACCTGGCCAACGGCGTACTCTCCGGCCGCCAGTGCCTGATCGCAGCGCGGCAGGCGCAAGACATGGGAGGCAATCAGGAAGGTCTGGCAACCTGGATAAACGAGATTGCCTGGCGGGATTTCTACATCAACATCCTGTATCACTACCCGCGGGTGAGCATGCATCGCGCTTACAAGCCGGAAACCGAGGCACTGCATTGGAACGATCCGAGTCAGCACTTTGAGGCTTGGAAATCAGGCAATACCGGCATCCCCCTGGTTGACGCAGCCATGCGCCAGCTCAACCAGACCGGCTGGATGCACAACCGGCTGAGAATGGTCACGGCGATGTTCCTGACCAAAAACCTGTTTATCGACTGGCGTCTCGGCGAAGCCTACTTCATGTCAAAGCTGGCGGACGGCTTTCTGGCCTCCAACAACGGCGGCTGGCAATGGAGCGCGTCCACCGGCACCGACGCCGCGCCCTACTTCCGGGTGTTCAACCCGGTCACTCAAAGTGAACGCTTTGATCCGAAAGGTGAGTTCCTCCGCGAGTGGGTGCCTGAGCTGGCGACGCTGGATAACAAACGCATCCACGACCCATCGAAAGGTGGAGTTATTCCGGGTGGGTATCCAAGGCCAATTGTTGATCTGAAAGAGAGTAGAAAAGAGGCCATCGCGAAGTTCCAGGCGCTAAAGAACTAGACCGAGGAACCAATGTAGAAGCGGGCGTGGGAAAAGACTCTCCAAAACCATGCGGAGCCATGGATGGCGGAGCCGAGCGTACACGGACGTATTCACAGCGTGTTTTGGAGAGTCTTTTCCCACGCCCGCTTCGGCCAGTCCCATACTATTTCGACCCACAAACCGGACAATCAGGGTCTTTGTTTAGCTTCATTTCGCGCCACTGCATTTCCCAGGCATCGAGAATCAACAAACGCCCCACGAGCGGTCTGCCAACACCAGAAATCACCTTAATGGCCTCCATGGCTTGAGCTGAGCCAATCATCCCAACAAGTGGAGCAATCACCCCCGCCTCGGAACAGGTCAGGTCTTCATTACCCTGCTCCGGATATAAACAGTGATAACAAGGAGAGTCCGGATTCCGGCTATCGTAAACACTAAGCTGGCCCTCGCCCCGAATAGCCGCACCGGAGATCAACGGAACGCCTGCAGTCACACAGGCGCGGTTCAGGGCGAACCGGGTACTGAAGTTATCCGAGCAATCCAGAACCAGGCTGGCTTCGGCCACTTCGCGTGCAACGTCGTCCAGTTCGAGGCGGCGGTTAACCACAGAAACAGACACCTCTGGATTAATTCTACGCACCCGAGCAGCCAGAGTTTCTGCCTTGAATTCACCAATCTGGGCAGTTTCAAACGCTATCTGGCGCTGCAGATTGGCCAACTCGATAACATCATCATCTACCAGCGTTAAATGGCCCACACCTGCTGCGCCCAAATAAAGCGCAACCGGGCAGCCTAGGCCACCCGCGCCAACCACCATGACACGTGCGGATTTCAAAGCTTCCTGGCCCGCGATATCAAAACGGGGCATCAGAATCTGGCGACTGAAGCGCAGGAGTTCTTCATCACTGAGCAAGGCTGGCTCCTTTTCGGGGCCATTGCCCCAGTGTCATGCGATCGTTCCCGCCATAATCTTTGCGGCTTTCCACCTTAGCAAACCCACGGGCGGCGAACAGCTCCTGAACGGCCTCAGCCTGATCAAATCCATGCTCCAGGATAAGCCAGCCTTCGCTGTTCAGCCAGGAAGGAGCTGCATCCACAATCAGGCGGATATCATCAAGCCCATCAGGGCCGGATATCAACGCAGAGGCGGGCTCGAAGCGCACATCGCCTTCATCAAGATGATGATCTTCCGAAGCCACATAGGGGGGATTGGAAACAATCAGATCAAAACTGGCAGCCAGCAAATCAGAAAACCAACGGCTCTGAAAAACCTCCACTGGTAGTTGTAACTGGCTGGCATTCGCCTGTGCCAAAGCCACAGCCTCTTCCATCAGGTCACAGGCACTGATCACCCAGCCAGGCCGTTCGCTGGCCAGTGCCAAGGCAATGGCGCCCGTGCCAGTACCCAGGTCAATAACCCGGGCGTTATCCGGCAGGGGTAGTTCCAGCGCTTGTTCAACCAGGCACTCGGTATCAGGCCGGGGAATCAGGGTACTGCTGCTCACATTAAGCAGAAGTGACCAGAACTCCTGATGGCCCAACAGATAGGCAACCGGCATTCCCTGCGCCCTCTGCACCACAAGGTCTTCGAATTCCGCTGCCCGCCGGGCATCCATTTCGCGTTCGGGAAAAGCACGGAAGCCAGAACGGCTCAGGCCACTCACGTGGGCAAGAAGTAACTCCGCATCCAGCCGGGGCGTATCACTGGTAATCCTGCGAACCGCTTTGTCCAACAGCGCCTCACAGGTTAGTAAGGGTTTACTGGTCATCCGAAAGCGAGGCCAGAAGCTCCGCCTGATGCTCTTGCTGAAGAGGCACGACCACGGAGTCCAGATCACCGGTGATTACGTCATCAAGCTTGTAAAGCGTCAAGTTGATACGGTGATCAGTTACCCGGCCCTGGGGGAAGTTATAGGTGCGGATACGTTCGGAGCGATCGCCGCTGCCCACCAGGCTTTTGCGGGTTTCTGCCATGGATTTCTGCTGCCGCTCAGTTTCAGCATTATTCAATCGTGAAGCCAGAAAGCTCATAGCCTTGGCACGGTTTTTATGCTGCGAGCGCTCTTCCTGACACTCCACCACAATACCGGTTGGCAGGTGGGTAATCCGGATGGCGGAATCGGTTTTGTTAACGTGCTGGCCACCCGCGCCGGAGGAGCGGAAGGTATCCACGCGCAAGTCCGCCTTGTTGATCTCAATCGCCTCGGCCTCATCCGCCTCCGGCATGACGGCAACGGTACAGGCAGAAGTATGAATACGACCCTGGGATTCGGTTTCCGGAACCCGCTGCACCCGGTGCGCGCCGGATTCGAATTTCAGTGCGCCATAAACACCGTCACCCGCAACCCGGGCAATAACTTCCTTATAACCACCGTGCTCGCCATCATTCTCGCTCAGCACTTCCATCTGCCAGCGCCGACGCTCAGCGTAACGGCTGTACATGCGAAAAAGATCCCCGGCAAAAATTGCAGCTTCATCGCCACCGGTTCCCGCACGGATTTCCAGAAACACGTTTTTGCCATCGTTCGGATCTTTTGGCAGCATCAACCGCTGCAGCTCTTCATCCAGGTCTTCGGTTTTCTGCTCAGCAATCTCAAGCTCTTCGGCGGCCATTTCGCGCATATCCGCATCGCCGTCTTTGGCCAGTTCTTTTGCCTCGCTGATATCGTCCAGCGACTGTTTCCATGCCTGAAAGCACTGCACCACAGGCTCAATCTCGGCATATTCCCGGGACAATTCCCGGAACTTGTCCTGATGGGCAATGGTGGCCGGATCGCTGAGCAAAGCACTCACCTCTTCGAAGCGCTCAACGAGCTGTTCGAGGCGGGACTGTATTGATGATTTCATAGTTTTTCCGGGGTGGTCGTCGCGTCTACGTCCAACACATCAAGCTGGTGAAGCTCTCTCAGCCACTCGGTCACCTCGGTGCGCCCTTCGGTGGTGGCCTTACGAACCTGTATAGACGGTTCGTGCAGGAGTTTGTTTGTAAGGCCCCGCGCAAGGCCGCGCAAAGCTGTCTCGGGATCACCGCCATTGCGCAAGGCGCGCAGAGCTTTTTCTATTTCTACGTCCCGTAACACTTCCGCACGCTGCCGGAACTGCTTCAACGTAGAAACCGCATCCAGTGCGCGAAGCTGGCTGAGGAACTCCTGAACGCCGGCCGCGATGAGATTTTCCGCTTCACGAGCAGCACCCTCACGGGTACGGATATTTTCTTCGATTACCTGGCGTAGATCATCAACGGTATAAAGATAAACATCCGCCAGGGAAGCCACTTCCGGTTCGATATCCCGGGGCACGGCGATATCAACCATGAAAAATGGCCGATGTTTGCGCTTCTTCAGCGAGCGCTCGACCGCGCCTTTCCCAAGGATAGGCAGCGGGCTGGCAGTGGATGAAATAATAATATCGACATCCGCCAGATAATCCGGAATTTCAGAAAGCAGAATACCTTGGCCACCTCTGGATTCTGCCAGCGCCTGAGCTCGCTCCAGCGTTCGGTTGGCAACAATGAAATTCTTTACGCCGGCATCTGCAAGGTGGCGGGCAACCAGTTCGATGGTCTTGCCTGCGCCGATCAGCAGCGCCTTGTTGTGGGACATGTCGGCAAAAATGCGATGAGCCATACTCACGGCAGCATAGGCTACGGAAACCGGGTTTTCGCCGATGGCGGTCTGTGTACGGACACGCTTGGCTACGGAGAACGTCTGCTCAAACAAGCGAGAAAGAAAGGACCCACTCCCACCGTATTCCCGGGCCAGCGCATAGGCATCCTTTAACTGGCCGAATATCTGCGGCTCACCCAGAACCATTGAGTCCAGCCCGGCAGCGACGCGCATCATGTGTCGCACCGCGTCCGCGTCGCGGTGTATATAAAGCACCTCTTCAAGCTCGGCGACATCAAGATCGTGAAAGCCTGCCAGCCAGCGCAACACCAGCGGCGCGCAGTCATCGTCGCCCGCAAGGTACAGCTCTGTGCGGTTGCAGGTAGAAAGAATGGCTGCCTCACTGGCGCCAGACGCCGCCCGCAGCTCCGCAAACGCCTCTGACATGCGCTCAGGCGTAAACGCAACCCGCTCCCGTAACTCAATAGGGGCCGTGCGATGATTGATTCCCAGCGTTAGCAATGCCATCTCTTGGTTATACAATCCTTTACCGGTGTGCAATGTAAACGAGCGCCGTTTCGCGGGCATTTTAGCCGCCCGAGCCTGCATCTGTCACCCAAACCCGCCTGTGCTTCGGGAAGTGCGGACAGGTTGGGCAAGAACAGGAGCTTATGCCATTATAGGGAAACGGCAGCCGCCGGGGCCCGACTCAGCTCAAAAAAGAGGGGATTCGGGTTATTCAAGATGCGTAGTCGACAAATTACGGGAAGTTGCATGCACAAATCCGCACCGCTTTTGGTTATCTGCCTGTTCACCCTCTCACTGGCAGGTTGCGCCAGTATAACCGGTTCGGGTGGCACATCTGCCGTCGACGATACAACCGGCACGAACAAACAGGAAAGTATCGGGCAGAAAAGCAGCGAGCCGGCCATTGAATACGCAGACTTTGAGCCGGAAACTCTTTATCTGCTCCTCTCGGCAGAAATTGCTGCACAACGTGGCCGGTATGACGTCACTCTGGTTAACTACCTCAGAGCCGCGCAGCAATCCCGGGATAAAAATGTCATCGAGCGGGCCATGCGCATTGCCCAGTCCCTCAATGGCGACAACGCCCAGAAGACACTGGCAGAGTTATGGCTCGACGTAGATCCTGGCAACCTCCAGGCCCTTCGGGTTTTAGCCATTCAGGCTGTCAAAAGGAATGAACTTGAAGCTGCCCTGGGGTATATGGAGCAGATTCTGAATCAGGGCGGCGACGCAGATTTCGACAGCCTTGCAGCCATGGCAGGAAACCTCCCTCCGGAACAGCAACAGGAGTTGCTGGCCTTGTATGAAAAGATGGCAAACCGCCATCCGGACACACCGGAGCTGGAATATAGCACCTCCTTGCTGCTGAAAATCACCGGGAATCCTGAGGCGGCACTTAGCAGGCTGGAGCCACTGCTTGCAAAAAAACCCAACTTTCAGCCCGCCATTATCCTTAAGGGTGACCTCCTGTATCAGGTTGGCAAAGAAGGCGAGGCCATTGATCACCTGATGGTAAATACCCGGCGCTTCCCGGAAAATCGACAGATGGGCACGCTATACGGGCGCATGTTGATCAGCGAAGGTGAATTACAGGCCGCTCAGGATGAGTTCAGTCGTTTGGTGAGCCGCTACCCGGACAATCCTGGCCTGCGACTTTCACACGCGCTTGTTGCGTTGGAAAACGGGCAGCTCGAACTCGCAAAGGAAGAGCTTACAAAACTCACCGAGCAGGGCCACCACATTAGCGAAGCCAGCTATTACCTTGGCCGGATTGAAGATGAGGCCGGCAATACGGAGCAGGCCATCGGTTACTACCAGAGCGTGGAACAGGGCAACTATTACCTCCCCTCCCTCGCCCGGGCAAGCGCCTTGCTGGCAGCAGAAGGCAAGCTGGATGACGCGCTGGACAATATTCGCTCTTTGCGAAGCACCAACCCTGATCGGGCAGAAAATTTCTGGCTGCTGGAGGTAAACTTGCTGCTCGACCAAGGGCTTCAGCAAGAGGCCCTCGAAGCTGCCTCCAGCGCACTTGAGGAATACCCTGAAAACCTCCAGATCCTCTATGCGCGAGCCATGCTTTTCGACGCCCTGGACCAACCGGGCAAAGCCGAGGAAGATCTCAAGCGGATTGTTGAAAATAACCCCGAAAATGCGGTCGCACTTAACGCTCTGGGATACATACTTACAACCCGCACTGACCGCTTGAAGGAAGCCCGCGGCTACATCGAGCAGGCTATAGCATTGGATCCGGAAAACCCTGCCATTCTCGACAGCATGGGCTGGGTTCTGCTTCAGGAAGGCCAGATCGAACCCGCGCTGGACTACCTATCCCGCGCATGGGCTGCCTATCCCGACCCGGAAGTCGCTGCCCATTACGGCGAAGCATTGTGGATGAGCGGTGCAGAAGAGCAGGCACAGATCATCTGGAAAGAAGGGCTTGCGCAGGATGCAAACCACGATGTACTGCGGGAAACCATTGAGCGGCTGACCGGCAACGGTGACCAGTAATGGGTCAGCTCATTCGCGCCTGGGCGGCCATATTCATGATTGCCGGGCTGAGCGCCTGTACTACCATTCAGCTGGAGCCACTGCCGGAGGGCATGACCGATCAACCGCCGGCCGACTGGCAAGACCGCTCCGCCAAACTCAGGCAATTTGATCACTGGCAACTGTCCGGAAAACTGGCTGTGCGTCAGCCTTCGGACAGTGGCACCGCCATCATCAATTACTGGATACAGGAAGGCGAAACCTACGACCTCGCCTTGTCGTCATCATTCCTCGGAATGGGCAGCACGAAGCTTAAAGGCGTGCCGGGATTCATTGAACTGACGCTCTCGAACGGCGAGACCTACCGCTCCGGAGACCCGGATGCACTGATGAAAGCAGCCACCGGCTGGCAACTCCCCCTGGAGAGCCTGACATGGTGGATACGCGGCCTCCCGGCACCTGGCGGCGATTTCCGGCTATTGTTTGGAACCCGGGGCGAACTGGCCATGATTCGCCAGGCTGGCTGGGAAATCCGTTACGAACGCTGGCATAAGCTGCAAGGCAACACACCCGCCCTGCCCGCCCGGATTACCGCCTTAAAAAAGGATAAGCGGGTACGTGTTGTCGTCAGCAGCTGGCAGGACCTGAACCCGTGACAACTGCCATCACACTGCCCTCACCCGCCAAACTGAACCTCTTCCTGCACATTATTGGCAGGCGCCCGGATGGCCACCACGAGCTTCAGACACTGTTTCAGTTCCTCGACTATGGCGACGACATAACCTTGAGCTTGACCCCGGAACAGCCCGGCATCCGGCTTGAGAGGCCCGTAAACGGGGTTGCGGATGAAGACAACCTGATTATCAGAGCCGCACGCGCTCTTGCGAAAAAAGCACCTTGCGAGCTGCCTGGCGTAACCATAGCCATCACCAAGCGTCTGCCAATGGGTGGCGGGCTCGGCGGCGGAAGTTCCAATGCAGCCACAACTTTGCTCGGCCTGAACCACCTCTGGAAACTCGGGATAGGGCTTGATGAACTGGCGGAAACAGGGCTGGCACTCGGCGCTGACGTGCCGGTTTTTGTGCGTGGTCATGCCGCTTTCGGAGAAGGCGTAGGAGAAAAACTGACCCCCGCTTTCCCGCCGGAAGACTGGTTTGTGGTCCTGAAACCTGCCTGTGACATCAACACAGGAAAGATTTTTTCAGCGCAAGGGTTGACAAGAAACACCCCGAGAATCAGAATAGCGCCCGCTTTTGAGGGAGACGCCTCGAGGTACCGAAACGACTGTGAAGATGTAGTCAGAAGACTGTATCCTGACGTCAAACAGAGCATGGAATGGCTCACACAATTCGGACCTGCAAGATTAACCGGAACCGGGGCTTGCATATTTGGACGTTTCCCTACAGAATCCGCAGCCCGGATCATCTGGGAAAGCAAACCCTCCGGCATCACCGGGTTCGTAGCTCAAGGGGTGAACGTATCACCTCTTCACCAAAAGCTGACAGAGCTGGAATGATGCCAAAAAAGCACGATACTGGGGTGTCGCCAAGTGGTAAGGCAACGGGTTTTGATCCCGTCATGCGCAGGTTCGAATCCTGCCACCCCAGCCAACTTTCTCCCGCTTCTTCTGATTCTGACTCAAACGCCGAAAACGAGAAGGGTGCCATCGTGTCCAAACTGATGATTTTCTCAGGCAACGCCAATCCAGAGCTTGCCTATGCTATCGCCAAAAAACTCCACATCCCCATGGGAGAGGCCACTGTAGGCCGGTTCAGCGATGGCGAAACCACCGTCGAGATCAATGAAAATGTACGTGGACACGATGTATTCATCATTCAGCCCACTTGCTACCCCACCAACGACAACCTGATGGAACTTATCGTGATGGCCGACGCTCTGCGCCGCGCTTCTGCATCACGCATAACGGCGGTCATTCCGTATTATGGTTACGCCCGCCAAGATCGCCGGGTGCGTTCCAGCCGGGTTGCCATCAGCGCCAAAGTCGTTGCCGACATGATTTCCAGCATTGGCGTCGACCGCGTATTAACCGTAGATCTTCATGCAGACCAGATTCAGGGCTTTTTCGACGTTCCGGTAGACAACATCTACGCCACACCCGTTCTGCTTGAAGATATCGAAAAGCAGCGGTTCGAGAACTTTGTCGTGGTGTCACCGGATGTGGGCGGCGTTGTACGCGCCCGCGCCGTTGCCAAGAGACTGGATGATGCCGACCTGGCCATCATCGACAAGCGTCGCCCGAAGGCCAACGTTTCGCAGGTAATGCATATTATTGGTGACGTGCAGAACAAGACCTGCATCCTGGTCGACGATATCGTGGATACCGCAGGTACCTTGTGCAAAGCGGCGAACGCCCTCAAAGAGCGTGGCGCATCCCGGGTAGTGGCTTACATCACCCACCCCGTTCTCTCCGGCCCGGCTATCGAAAACATCGAGGCCTCGGATCTGGATGAGCTCGTTGTGTGCGACACCATTCCGCTGAGTGACAAAGCCAAGAATTGTGATAGAATCCGCCCCCTCAGTATGGCCGGACTGCTCGCGGAATCCATTCGCCGCGTCAGCAACGAAGAGTCCATCAGCGCCCTGTTTGAGAATGTCTGAGTAGGCAAGCAGTCATAACACTCAGAAAAACAGGAAGTTATAAGCGATCGCAAAAAGTTACCGAGTCGGGAGCCTAAACAGGCTCCCGACTCTTTTAGTCAGCCGGAAAACCCGGCTTTTCGGAAACATCACCTGTCCCAACGCCTGGTCGCGGGCAGTTCAGGTGACGATTGAGGTACAGACCATGTCTCAGGACTTTGTTATTGAAGCATTTCCTCGTGACGACAAGGGGAGAGGTGCGAGCCGCCGCCTGCGTCGCGAAGAACGTAAAATCCCGGCCATCATTTACGGTGCCGGCAAAGAAGCTACTCCGATTTCCATCTGGCACAACGAGCTGAAAAAAGCTCTGGAAAACGAAGCGTTCTTCTCGCACATTCTGACCATCGAAGTGAATGGTAAGAAAGAAAGCGTAATCATGAAGGACCTTCAGCGTCATCCGTACAAGCTGTTGCTGACTCACGCCGATTTCCAGCGCGTTGAAAAAGATCAGGAAATCTTTGTTCACGTTCCGCTGCACCTGCTGAACGAAGACTCAGCTCCGGCAATCAAGACTATGGGTGGCGTTGCATTCCGCCTGAAAACTGAGGTTGAGGTAGCCTGTCTGCCGCAGAACCTGCCTGAGTTCATCGAAATCGATATGATCGACGTAGAGATGGATCAGATCGTTCACATGAGCGACCTGAAACTTCCGAAAGGCGTTCGTATTCCTGCCCTGCAACACGGTGCAGAGCACGATCAGGCTGTTGTGTCTGTCAGCAAGCCGAAAGGCATCAAAGCTGACGACGCTGAAGACGAAGCCGAAGGCGAAGAAGGCGAAAGCAAGGAGTAATCACTCCGGAGGCGTTGGCAGATGGCACAGGATATTGTCATGGTGGTTGGGCTGGGTAACCCCGGTCCCGACTACGAGAATACCCGCCATAATGCCGGCGCCCTTTTCGTCGAAGCACTGGCTCGCGATGCGGGCCAGTCGCTCCGCCCCGAAAAGAAGTATAATGGGCACTACGCCCGCATTCAGTGGCAAGGTCTTGAACTTCACCTACTGAACCCCGCTACCTTCATGAACCGCAGCGGCTTATCTGTAAAGGCCCTCGCTGACTTTTTCAAAATTCTCCCCGGCCAGATACTGATCGCTCACGATGAGCTCGACCTACCCCCTGGAACCGCCAAGCTTAAAAGAGGCGGAGGACACGGTGGGCATAATGGCCTGAGAGACACCATCGCCCATCTTGGCACCAACGAATTCCAGAGACTCCGTATCGGCATCGGTCACCCCGGCGACAGCCGCAAGGTCACCGGCTACGTGCTGGGCCGCCTTGGCAAACGGGAAACCGAAGATCTGAACGCGGTGTTCGGCGAAATCATGCGAGTGCTGCCCGACGCTGCTTCCGGCAATTTCGCTGCCGCGATGAACCGTTTGCACAGCTTCAAGCCTGCCAGCGCCTGAATCTGCAGGGCTATACTCCCGGCTATTCAGTCACCCCTGATATCCCTTACTCGCACCCACTGCCGGACACCGGTATAATCCGGCCAAATTTTCCAGTACCAGCAGAGGCACTCCATGGGTTTTAACTGCGGCATCGTCGGCCTACCTAACGTCGGCAAATCTACCCTGTTCAACGCACTCACCAAAGCAGGCATTGGCGCGGAAAATTTCCCGTTCTGCACCATTGAGCCTAACGCAGGTGTGGTCGCCATGCCCGACCCTCGCCTTACCAAACTCGCGGAGATCGTAAAACCGGAGAGAGTCGTTCCCACCACTATGGAATTTGTGGATATTGCAGGCCTTGTTGCCGGCGCATCCAAAGGTGAAGGCCTGGGCAACCAGTTCCTTGCCAATATCCGCCAGACCGAAGCCATTGCCCATGTTGTTCGCTGCTTTGACGACAGCAACGTGATTCACGTAGCCAACAAGATAGATCCCGCTGCGGACATTGAGATCATTAACACAGAGCTCGCTCTGGCCGATATGGATACCGTTGAGAAAGCCATCAAGCGGGTGCAGCGTGTTGCCAAAGGTGGCGACAAAGAGGCCAAGGCTCAGCTGGAAATTTTTGAGCGCCTTTTGCCCGTACTGAACGAAGGCAAACCCGTTCGCAGCATGGGGCTGGACAAGGACGAGCTACTGCTGATCCGTGAACTGTGCCTGCTCACCATCAAGCCTACAATGTTCATTGCCAACGTGGCGGAAGATGGCTTTGAGAACAACCACTACCTGGACACGGTGCGCGAGATCGCGGCAGACGAAAAGGCCGTTGTGGTGCCTATCTGCAACAAGATTGAAGCGGAAATCTCGGAACTGGAAGACGACGAGAAAAGCATGTTCCTGGACGAAATGGGCATGGAAGAACCGGGCCTCGACCGGGTTATCCGCGCTGGCTACAGCCTTTTAGGCCTGCAAACCTACTTTACTGCCGGTGTTAAAGAAGTAAGAGCCTGGACGGTCAAAATTGGTGCTACGGCTCCTCAGGGTGCCGCTGTCATCCACACCGACTTCGAACGCGGCTTCATCCGCGCCGAGGTTATCGCCTATGACGACTTTATACAGTACCGCGGCGAAGCGGGCGCCAAAGATGCCGGCAAATGGCGTCTTGAAGGCAAGGAATACATCATTAAAGACGGCGACGTCATTCACTTCCGCTTTAACGTTTAATTGACACCCTCCCCTCCCTTCACCGAAAGGAGGGGAGGAGAAGCTCTTTGTTGCCTCAAGGTCTCAGGATGTCAGCTCGACGTAATTGATCTTTCCGGTCTCTTTCGTCGGTTTCACCCTGATGCGCAGGGACCCATGCCCCATCGTTGGTCAACAGGATCACTCCGGTTGTATTAAAGTAATCGATCGTGCACCCGACCTCTCTATCGTTTTTACTATTGCAGATTGGACAGTTTCATCCTCTCGTATATCATATTCAGCAGTGGTGAGTTTTTCGGTTTGTGGCTCTGCTCCTTCTTCCGAGACGAATTCAAGGAGAACCTCCGTCGCCAAGCCATTATTTGGCCCAGAGTAGGTAATGCCAAGTGTTGGATAGCCCTGAAATCCCATCTTCACTTTCTTAGATATTCTCTTTTTAGATTTTTCTAATAGCATAAGAACATCCTCTTTTTTTGGGGGTATAACCATGCGGCCTAACCCCAAAATACACCAATTATTACTACTGAGCAGGTAACGTACATACTATGCCATCGCCGCTGAATAATGTTGTATTGATTGGTATGCCGGGCTCAGGCAAGAGTACCGTAGGCGTTGTGCTGGCCAAGGCCGCCGCGTTGGCTTTCGTAGATACGGATTTGTTGATTCAATCACACGCGGGCGAAAGCTTGCAAAGCATTGTTGATAATAACGGCTACGAGGCGTTGCGCAGTGTTGAGGAACAAGTGCTGTGCAACCTGGATGTGACTGGCCACGTTATTGCGACCGGAGGGAGCGCAGTTTACAGCGAGCGTGCGATGCAGCATCTCAAGCGCAACAGTGTGATCGTGTTTTTGGATATTTCTCTGGCGACGATGCGCCAGCGCATTGGTGACTTCAGCCTGAGAGGCATTTCCAAACGCCCAGACCAAACACTGGAAGAACTATTTGCCGAGCGGCGAGTACTATACACCCGCTACGCCGATCTGGTTGTTCGCGGCGAGCACAAAACCCAGGATCAGGTGTGTGAAGAGATTCGCAGAGAGGCTTGCTAAGAGCTTACTTCACATTGCACTGGCCAGAACCAATATAAGCGTTAATACCACAGAAGCCGTATGACTGTTTTGAAGTGGCTGAGTGTGAGACCCTCTCACGCATTCTTGGCCCTTAGCTCAAGTGCCTCGTCCATCTTCAGGGAATCCCGACACTATGCAAACACTGCCGCAAACACTGCCAATCTATGCACCCCTGCGCTCGGTGCGGCAACTGACGGCGCTGCTCATGCTGGCGTTTCTGCTGACCGGCTGCGGTATTAACAACATTCCCACCTACGACGAAAAGGTCAAGGCCGCCTGGTCGCAGGTTGAAAATCAGTATCAGCGCCGGGCCGATCTGGTGCCCAACCTCGTGGAAACCGTCAAAGGCTTTGCTACCCAGGAAAAAGAGACCCTGACGGCCGTTATCGAGGCGCGCTCCAAGGCAACGTCCATTCAAGTTGATGAAAGCATTCTCAACAACCCGCAGAAGCTCAAGCAATTTCAACAAGCGCAGGGTGAGCTAAGCAGTGCATTGAGTCGTTTGATGGCTGTCTCCGAACGTTATCCGGACCTGAAGTCCAACCAGAACTTTCTCACGCTGCAATCGCAGCTTGAAGGGACAGAAAACCGGATAGCCGTGGCTCGCCGCGATTTTATTCAGTCGGTGGAACGCTACAACACCGAAATCCGCACTTTCCCTGGCAAAATCTGGCACAGCATTCTATACAGCGATCTGGAGCGGCGGGAAAACTTTGAAGCCACCGCTGAAAACGCCGATGAAGCGCCCAAGGTGGAGTTTTAATGCAATTTCCTTCGCGCTACTCCGTTGCGACCCTCCTTGCCCTGATCGTAGTACCGATATCAGCCGCCTTGGCGCAATCCACCCCGGAATTCCCGGAACTGAGTGGTCGCGTGGTGGACAAGGCCGAGATGCTGAGCCCAACCACCGAATCCCAGATCACCCAGATGCTTCAGGCCCACGAACAGGGAACCACGGAACAGGTGGTCGTGGTCACATTGCCTGATCTGCAGGGCTACGCCATAGAAGACTTCGGCTATCAGTTGGGACGGCATTGGGGCATCGGCCAGAAAGGCGAGGATAATGGTGCCCTGCTCATCGTTGCCCAGCAAGAACGCAAGATTCGAATAGAAGTGGGCTATGGTCTGGAGGGTCGTCTCACCGATGCGGCTTCAGCCACTATTATCAACCAGATTATGACGCCCGCGTTCAAGCAGGGTCAGTTTGAGCAGGGTGTTCTCAACGGCGCCGCTGCCATGGTGAACGTCCTGGGGGGCGAACCATTGGCCGTACCGAGCCGAACCGTCAGTGGTGGCCGGGAAAAACCGGAGCTCTCCCTGGTCTCAGTGCTGTTTTTCATCATCATGGCAGTGATTTACTTCATCGGTGGTGGCCGGGGTCGAGGTAGGCGCGGTGGCGCAGCACTACTAGGTGGCGCGTTGCTGGGCGCCAGCATGGGCGGCCGTGGCGGCGGATTCGGTGGTGGCGGCTTTGGCGGCGGGGGCGGCGGCTTCGGCGGCGGAGGTGCCTCCGGTGGCTGGTAACAACACGGCATTCACCGCCAGAACAGCCTTCAATCCATCAAAAAGCGATACCCCATGACATTATTGAATAAGCAGGAACAGGAACAGGTCGCGGCCGCCATCAATGCCGTCGAGCGGGAAACAGACGCTGAAATGGTGACCGTGCTGACGGCCCAGGCTGATAATTACGCCTATATCCCTCTGCTCTGGGCCGGGCTCATTACGCTTTTGGTGCCCGGCATCATCAATTACTTTACCGGCTGGCTGACCGCAGACACGTTATTGCTCGGCCAGTGGGGTGTGTTTATCGTACTCAGCCTGGTGTTCCGGATACCCGGCATCAACAGGCGACTGATCCCTCGCTCCGTGCGCTACTGGCGCGCTTCCAACCTGGCCCGGCGCCAGTTCCTGGAGCAGAACCTGCACCACACGGCAGGCGCCACGGGCATGCTGATCTTCGTTTCTGAAGCCGAGCGTTACGTCGAGATTCTGGTGGACCAGGGCATTTCCAGCCAAGTAGACAATGACGCCTGGGAAGCCATCATTGCGACTTTCACCAAGCAGGTGAAGCAGGGCGAGACGCTTCAGGGCTTTCTCACCTGCATCGAAGCCTGCGGCATGCATCTGAAAGCTCACGTGCCAAACACTCATCAGAAGAATGAACTGCCAAATCATCTGGTGATATTGACTTAAAGGCCAGGCCTTCAACATTCATTGACGTGCTAAGCTTCTAAACGCCATACCTGCTTCACGGCAGGTAAAATTCTATATTCCATCCGCCACCACCGGGTCACTCATGACCACTGCCACCTGGTTTATATTGCTTGGTTCGCTGTTGCTGGTGGTGGGCTTCACCGCTTCCTATATCAAAACGGTGCCGGCCACGTCGGCCATGGTGTATCTGGTTATCGGGTTCGTTGTCGGGCCCATGGGCTTCGGCCTGTTCCATTTCAATCCGCTGGAAGAGTCTGCATTGCTGGAGCTGCTGACTGAAATCGCGGTGCTTATTTCACTTTACTGCGCCGGCGTAAAAATGCCGGTACCCGTCAATTTCATGCGGTGGCGCACGCCTCTGCGGCTGGCTGTTGTCTCCATGACGCTGACTGTCGGCCTGGTGGCGCTCTTTGGTTACTACTGGCTCAGCCTGCCGCTCGGTGCAGCCGTATTGCTCGGTGCCATAGTGGCGCCCACGGATCCTGTGCTGGCGACCGAGGTGCAGGTTCGTCACGCCGCCGATCCCGACCGCTTGCGTTTTGCCTTAACCAGCGAGGCGGGTATGAACGACGGCAGCGCCTTCCCCTTCGTGATGCTGGGCCTGGGTTTGCTGGGGCTGCACGATCTTGGCGATAACGGTTGGCGCTGGCTGGCAGTGGATGTGATCTGGGCCAGCGGCGCGGGTATAGGTATTGGTATTATGGCTGGCTGTGGTGTCGCTTGGGTCGTCCAGGCGACCCGCAAGACGTTTACACGCTCGGAGTTTCTGGAAAACTTTGTGGGCCTGGGGCTGATTGCCGTTGCCTATGGTCTCAGTTTGTTAGTGGGCGCCTGGGGCTTTCTTGCCGTATTCAGTGCCGCAGTGGCGTTGCGCCATACTGAATTGAAACAGGTTGGCCTTAAGCAAAACTACTCGTATTCAAGCTCCGGGGAGGTTCATGAAACGAGTGAATCTCATGCCATCGTGCACATCCATGAAAGCTCTCTGGTCTTTAACGAACACCTGGAAAAGCTCGCTGAAATTGTGCTGGTATTGCTAATCGGCGGGTCGCTGTTCTGGGACTCCTGGAGTTGGCGAGCCGTTGGTTTCGCGGCTTTCCTGTTCTTCATTGCTCGCCCCATCAGCGTTCACCTGGGCTTGTGGGGAAGCAAGGCGCCGATGCGCCTGCGCAATATGACAAGCTGGTTTGGGGTGCGCGGCATTGGCTCGCTGTACTATCTGGTGTACGCGATCCAGCACGGGCTGCCAGAGAATATAGCACTGGAGTTGGTACACCTGACCCTGGTCGTGGTTGCCCTCTCTATACTGGTTCATGGCGTGAGTGTTAAGCCAGCCATTGCCCACTTTTGGCGGTCGCGAAACACCGGATAGGCGCCTCAGGCCGGGACTCACCCTTCTTTTTCTATCATTTCGACAATCTCATGAGACGTCTGCACCATGGGCTCGAAATGCGCATGCTCCCCTGCTGTCAAAACCGACACATGTCTGACCTGATAAGCCGCATAGGCTGTCAGTAAAAAGAGGATACCCGCCATATAAAGCGGCATGCCCTGAATACCCACCAGATTCATGATAATTCCCACAAACAAGGGAGCCAGGGCGGCACCGGCGCCATGCAACACCAGCATGTCGGTTGACCCCGAGACCACTTCATCCGGATGCAACTGATCAAGCAGCTGAGCCACACCCAGCGGATAGAGAGAAAAAGACAGACCGCCCCAGATAAAGAACGTAATCATCAACATCCTCTGGCTTTGCACCAGCGGCATTATCAAACACATCACAGCAGCCAGAGCCGCGACATAGATAAGAACCTTGCGGCGATCATGGGTGTCGGAAAAACGGCCGATCGGGATCTGCAAAAGCGCACCCCCGACAATGGTAAGGCTCATCATCAAACCTACTTCTGAAAGGCCAAAGCCCAACTTGCTGGCGTATAGCGGCGCCATCCCCCAAAAGGCCCCCATGGCCAGACCGGAGAGAGCCGAAGTCGCGACCGCAAGCGGCGCAAACTTCATTAACTTTTTCAGGCTGCTTTTCGCCCGATCCGGAATCAGGGGCTGACTGCGGCTGGTGATGGTTATCGGCAGAAGCGCCCAGCAGATCAATATGGCTGAGAGAGAGAACAGCACGAACACTTCCCCGGTGTTTAAACGCAGGAGTTGCTGCGCCAGAGCGATAGCGCCGAGGTTGACGACCATATAAAGCGCAAAGATGCGGCCGCGCTCTTCCCTGACGGCACGGGTGTTGAGCCAACTTTCAGTCACTGTCATCAGAGTGACAAAGGCAATGCCGTAGAAAAACCGCAGCAATAACCAGACCCAGGGGTTCACCCAAATTACATGCAAAAGCGCGATGGTGGCGCAAAGTGCCGCGCAAAAAGCAAAGGTGCGGATGTGCCCCATACGCCGGATCAGGCAACCACTGACGAATATGCCGCAGGCAAAGCCGACGAAGAAACCGGACATGATGAAGCCAATCCAGATTGTTGAAAAACTCTGGCCGTTGGCGGTCACTGCCAGCAACGTGTTGAGCAGACCACTACCGAGCTGTAATAGCGCGACGCTGCCCAGAATCGCACCAATGGGGCGCATAAGAGACAACATAGGAACCTCCTGACCTAGCTTTGCTTTTAGGGCGTACTACCCGCGGCCTGTAAGCACTTGAGGATTGTTCTTGTCTTTATGTACCGTCTTCGTGATCACGCGTGTGCTGTCAAATCCTGCAAGAGCTACGCCATGCACTGGATTTTCTGTATCACCATGTTTTTACGAGGTATTTTTGGATTTTATGAGCGGCGAACCGGTGTTGCCGTCCTATTCCGGTATGGAAACTGCATTCGTAGTTTGCAGGGTCCACTAGTTCAGCAAAGCTTTGCCCATGCTAGCCGCTCCCATCTCTACGTAATGTTTCGCTGAACTCCTGGACATAAGTAAAGACTTATACAGGTGTATAAAATGCTACTAGCCACCGACCTTGACGGTACTTTTCTCGCTGGTGATCCAGAAAATCGCCTCAAGCTCTATCGACTCATCGTTGCTCACCCCGAAATCGATTTAGTATTTGTCACCGGTCGAGGGCTGGAAGCAGTACTACCCCTGCTGTCCGATCCGACGATTCCGCATCCCGACTACATTATCTGCGATGTCGGCTGCACGGTGGTTCATGGCGCCTCGCAACAGGCGATACAGCCACTGCAGGGCGAGATCGACGAGCTCTGGCCAGGTGAGCAAATTGTGGAGAGCACCCTGTCCTCATTCGAAGGCCTACAGCGTCAGGAAGTACCTCAGGAGCGCCGCGTCTCTTACTTCTGTGACAGCGATCTGGTCAGCGAAGACATGCTGGCACGTGTGAGCGCGTTGTCCTGTGATGTGCTGTTTTCGGCGGGCAAGTACCTGGACATACTTCCACAGGGTGTCAACAAGGGGCGCACCCTGTCCCGCCTGGTTGAACATCTGGGGGTTGACCCGGAATCGGTTCTGGTTGCCGGTGACACCCTGAATGACTTGTCGATGTATAGACACGAATTCAAAGGTGTCTGTGTCGGTGCATCCGAGGCCGGACTACTGGATGCAACCGAGCATCAGGCGCGCGTACTTCATGCTGGAGCGTCAGGCTGTGGCGGCATTCTGGAGGCCTTCGAACATTTCGGTTATCTGGGCCATCTGGGTATTGAAGCCGAAATTCCGGACGACATGAACAGGGGCAAGTCCGACCTGGTGATTGTCTACCATCGCCTGCCTTATGAAGAAGTGGTTGAGAATGGGGAATTGATTCGGCGTCGGCCCAAATCCCCTAACGGCATCATTCCGACACTGCTGAGCTTCTTTTCCGATGGCAAAGCGGGTTCCTGGGTCGCCTGGTCGATTGATGATCCCGATCTCGGCCCCTTCCAGACCCACACCGAAGTGGATACCCGTCGCTACGAAAAACTGGTCGCGGCACGCGTGGCACTGAGCAAAGAAGACGTTGATATCTTCTATAAACGATTCTCGAAAGAAGCCTTCTGGCCAACCTTGCATACGTTCTGGGAACGGGCCACCTTTCGGGATGACCACTGGCAGGTGTACCTCAAGGTCAACAAAATGTTTGCCGAGCGCACCGCCGAGGAAGCGGCGGAAAACGCTGTGGTCTGGATTCACGATTACAATCTGTGGATGGTGCCGGCCTATTTACGCGAAATGCGCCCGGACCTCACCATCGCCTTTTTCCATCACACTTACTTCCCGTCAGCTGACGTATTCAACGTGCTGCCCTGGCGCCGCGAAATCATCGGCAGCCTGTTGCAATGTGACTACATTGGCTTCCACATCCCCAAGCAGGCCGAGAACTTTGTCGATGTGGCAAGAGGCGTCACCCCGCTGGAAGTCACCCAGAAAATGGGCTGTGCACCACGCTTTCTAACCTACGGGTGCGCGGTGGGTCTTGATGAAATGAGCACCGAAATCAAGGTGAATGACCGCAAGATCGGACTGGGCGCACACCCCGTCGGGCTTGACCTGAATCGCGTTCGTAACGCCCTGTCTGATCAGAGTGTCGTCGCGCAAATGGAAACACTGCGTGAAGAATTCAAGGATGTTCGGCTGATCCTCTCAGTGGAACGTCTCGATTTCACCAAAGGCATTATCGAAAAGCTACATGCTTACGAGCGCATGCTGAACGAGCATCCCGAACTGAAAACCAAAGTCACCCTGATGTTGGTCTGTGTGCCGGCGGCAGCAGGAATGACCATTTACGAGGAATTGCTGTCGCAGATCGAGCAGACGGTGGGGCGCATTAACGGGCAGTTTGCACAGGTCGGATGGACCCCGGTGCAGTTCTTCTTCCGCGCCCTGCCCTTTGAAGAACTGGTGGCCTATTACACCATGGCCGATGTTATGTGGATTACGCCGCTGCGGGATGGCCTGAACCTGGTCGCAAAAGAATACATCGCAACCCAGGGGTTAACTCAAGGCAGTGGCGTGCTGGTGCTGTCTGAATTTGCCGGCGCTGCGGCCGAACTGCGCGGAGCCATTCTGGCGAATCCGCATCACCCGCAGGACCTGGCCGATACCTGCTACTACGCATTGGCGATCAGCCGTAGCGATGCCCGGAACCGACTGAGCGAAGCCTTCGAAGTGGTTTGCCGTTATGACATCGAGTACTGGGGTCGGGAGTTTATCAATGAGGTCGAACGGCGACGCGCGACAAAGTTAAACAAGATTTTGCCAATAGGTCATTGCGCGGCTTGATCTGACGTTCAACCAATCCAGGAGCCAGACACATGCTGTTAAAAAATGCCGTGCAGCTGATTTGCTACCCAGACCGAATTGGCAATGATCTGAAAGACCTCTACAAAGTCGTCGACAAACACCTGTCAGAGGTCATTGGTGGGCTGCATATCCTGCCGTTTTTCCCCTCCAATGCCGATGGCGGGTTTTCGCCCTTGACTCACAAGGAAGTGGACCCGGATTTTGGTACCTGGGACGACATTGAAGCCTTCACGGAAAAGTACGACCTATGCGTCGACCTGACTGTGAACCATATCTCCGATGAGTCTCCCGAGTTTAAGGACTTTATCGCCAATGGCTTTGACTCGGAGTATGCCGACCTGTTTGTTCATGTCGACAAATTCGGCGACATCTCCCCTGACGACATGGCCAGGATTCACATTCGCAAGGAGAAAGAACCCTTCCGGGAAGTGACGCTTGCGGATGGCACAAAAACCCGGGTCTGGTGCACCTTCACCGAGCAGCAGATTGATCTCAATTATGAGTCCAACCAGGCTTACCGCCTGATGGAAAGTTATATCGGCTTTCTCACCTCAAAAGGCGTCAACCTGCTGAGGCTCGATGCCTTTGGCTACACCACCAAACGTATCGGAACCAGCTGCTTCCTGGTGGAGCCCGAGGTCTATCAGATACTCGACTGGGTCAACCAGGTGGCCCTGAAACACGGCGCAGAATGCCTTCCGGAAGTCCATGATCACACCAGCTATCAGTACGCGATCGGCCGACGCAACATGCACCCCTATGGCTTTGCTTTGCCGCCGCTGCTGCTTTACTCGCTGCTGGACGCAAACAGCGTGTACCTGAAGAACTGGCTGCGAATGTGCCCACGCAACATGGTCACCGTGTTGGACACCCACGACGGAATCTGTATTCCGGATGTCGAAGGTGTGTTGCCGGATGAAAAAATCAGAGTGCTTATCGATAACATTGATGCCCGCAGTGCAGACCCGATCATGCGGCGCTCAGCGGCCAATATCCACAGCGTTGGCGCAATCTACCAGCTCACCTGCACCTTCTATGACGCGCTCATGCAAAACGATGACGCCTACATTGCGGCCCGGGCGATCCAGTTCTTCACCCCCGGCATTCCACAGGTCTATTACGTTGGGCTGTTGGCCGGGTGCAATGACCACGAACTGATGGAGCAAAGCGGCGAGCTGCGGGATATTAATCGTCACTACTACAGTCTGGACGAAGTGGAACAGGAGATTCAGAAGCCCGTCGTGCAACGCTTACTGAGCCTGATGAAGTTTCGTACCAACTACCCTGCCTTTGATGGCCACTTTGAACTGAATTACTCCAACAATTCCAGTGTGGCCATGGCCTGGCGCCATGGGGACTATTACTGCCATCTGTTTGTCGACCTGAACTTCAATACAGTAAAAATCAGGTATTACGATCTCGACACCGGGCAGATGGAAAAGCTTTCGTGTTGATGCAGTAGCCGTTGACCACCCCGTTAATGAAAAAGTCAGAATATCAACGCCATGCCATCGAATTCCTTGTATGCACTAGATAATATTTTTTGCTAAATACTCGAGATGTTTGCCATCGGTACCACAACAACCACCAAGTATTTTTAATCCGAAATCCCTGTTCAATCGGACCATAAGGCTACCCCATTCTGAAACGGATTCAGATTTCAGGTCCTCAGAACCTTCCAGCTCAGCATGGCTAAGAGAGGACGCGTTTGCCTGTATGCCAATTAGCCGTTCAAGTACTTTTTCAGACAGGGCCGCCGGATTCAAAAATGACGGATAGGAACAGTTAATAAAATAGCCAAGCGGTTTATTCGTGGTCTTTGCATCCACATATTCAATTGCCTTCTGAATCTCCGTTCCATCCAGGACCTTACCATCGGAACTGATCACGAAACTTATTATGTAAGGCAAGCCTGTTGCTTCCATTGCCAGAGCAATTCCCGCTGCCTCCTCTACAGAGGGCAACGTGACTGCAATTAGAAAATCAACGCCTCCTCTTGCCAGCTGGTCGACCTGCCATTGATGGAACTCGCTCGCCTCATTCAGTGACAATCCTTCCTCAGGCAAATAGCAATCGTTTTTACAGCCAATCAGACCTCCGATTTTGACGGGTACTTTCCCGGATTCTTCGGCAGCCAGTTCTTTCAGGAACTTTGCGGCCTCAACGTTAATGTCCTGTTGCTGACTTGAGGCTTGCACTCTCTCCTTGTTTGCCCTCCAGGTAGGCGTACATAGCAATATAGGCCGGTTATTGGCCTCGGCGATGCCTAAATACTCCTGATACAGGCTCCGCAGTGCGGCTCGACCCTCTTCACTATGGACCAAAGGGGCGTGAACTAAACTCCCGTCCAACTCTATCTTTTTGTTACGCCGGAGCCTTTCGACGATGGCAGCCTCGGCGAGAATAAAATGATATTTTTCAAGGAGCTCTTTCATATGAAACTCTGTGGGAAATTAGTTAATTAACGAGGCTGTAGAAAAACCCAATTCTGAGCTGTTCCCACCGCAGTGATTGGTCGAAAATTGCTTTTTATTATAATACGTTAACGCAACTCAACACTTATAGTCTTGCCACCATATTCATGAACAGAGTCGTGAGCACGTATCGTGACAGTTTTAATATGCTCAGGAATTTCAACTCCTGAAAGACTTCTGGTGAACGGTTGTTCATCAACATGGGGGTGATGAAGGATTCTAGTTCCCAAAATATTCCCCTCTTCATCAACAACTTCCCATTTATCGGCATAGTGTTTCCATCCAGTATCTGCGTGCAATACTGCCACGGTAAAGCTGTATGAGCTCTTGCTGTTTTCGTTAACGTTTACTTCAACCACATCTGCTTCACCAGCAAATGTGGCAGAGCTCCAAAGGATTAAAAAGAAGATGAGTAATGGCTTATATTTCTTCATGGCGTCCTTCATTATCTGTTTTCTAACAAGGCTGTCGAAAAAACTGGAGCCTTAACTATAGACGGTGTCTTTTGTTCGTGGGTAACTCGGAAACTTAACGCTGGCATCATCTGCGAGCTTTAGAGAGTCAGTTGAATGCCCTCGTTAGATGATTCAAGGATGCGGTCAATTTCCAATTATCCCACTTTGTTTAATACCATCAAAAATGAATTGAACAGCCAAAGCAGACAACAAAACGCCCATAATTCGACTTATAACATGCATGCCAGTGACACCAAGAAGTTTATGCAGTTTGCTTGCAAGCAGCAATGCAATTCCGGTGAGGAGCAAAATGGCAAGGAGCGATGCAATAACAATTGCTTGCCGTGTTAAGTCACCTTCTGCACTAGCCATTAATAGAATAGCAGCACCCATAGCTCCGGGACCTGCGATGAGCGGTGTAGCTATCGGAAAAATAGAAATATCCTGTTTCGATATAGCTTCACGCTCTTCTTCCTCTATCGTTGAGGATCCGCCGGAAGAGCGCGCGAACACCATATCAATGCCAATTAGCAACAATAAGATCCCTCCAGCGGTCCGAAATGCAGGGAGCGATATACCAATACTAGCCAAGAGAACTTCACCGATTAGTGCGGTTGTGATCAGGATTACGGTAGCGATGAGTGTAGCGCGGATAGCCATCGATCGCTTACGCTGAACCGATTCAGTCGCTGTCAATGCAGCAAATACAGCCGCAACGTCGATTGGGCCAATTGTTGCAAAGAAAGTCGCTAGGGCTAAGCTCGCAGTTTCAATCATACTAAAGTCTCTGAAATATTCCCCATCTAACGTGTCTGGGATCAGCTACGAGCGAAGCGAGTCTGCTGGATCCCATTGTTATCCGGGGGACAGCCGTAGATGGACACCTGCGTCCGATCGAATACGCCCAGAACCGGTCCCCGTAAGAGAAGTGCCACCACTCGTGAGCGTAGTTGACGAACCCCTCCTCAGTCATCACCTGTAGCAGAAGGTCGCGGTGCTTTCGGGCTCGATATGACAAACCATCGCAGTAGGTTGCGCACAGGGGCGGCTCCACCCGTGCCCAGTCGCGAATCTCCATTCCGAAGTCGAGGACCGAGCCGGCAGAGTCTACGATCTCGACGTCGGCTGCAGCCGATTTGTTGGGCTAAACTGTGACTGGGTCAGCCTTTTACCTTCTCAATCATGTGATTAATGACATGACTGTGCTGTTGCTGAGGGCTGAACATTACGATCTCTGCGTCTGCGTTGACCTTTACATTGTGCCCGGGTGGCCAGTAAAAGAGATCATTCGCGTTGACTGTTTCCTGTGTGCCGTTCGCGTCCGTCGTCGTGAGTTGCCCGCACAGGACGAAACCCCAGTGTGGGCACTGGCACAAATCGCCATCTAGTCCCTGGAACAAAGGTGTGGTATCAACGCCTGCCGAGAGGCTGAAATACTCGCCACTGATCTTACCTAATCCAGTGGCGTCACCGAACTCCGTTCGCTGACGTATCACGGCGCCTGGAATCTCCATTTTAACGTCTATGTCTTCTTTGGCTATACGCATGTTTGTTTTCCCTTTTTTTATGGATGCTTTAAGTTTGGTGGTCTGTCTGTCGCAGCATCCATTTTAAGCGATAGACGCCCAACGCCCGCTTAAGGAGCAGACAACGCAAACCACTGAACTCAAACATAACAGCCGTAACCAAAAATGCTCATTTGAACTAAAAATGCCACGCGTTGGCTGTCCCTCTTGAAGCGTTTGCTATGAGCTATTTTCCACCGGCTACGTCGATGAATGAACCTGTAACATAAGATGCATCGTCCGATAACAACCAAGTAATTGTATTCGCCACTTCCTCTGGTGTCCCGCCACGTTGAAGAGGAATTTGTGGAGCTAAACGCTCGACTCTATTTGGCTCACCACCGTCAGCATGCATCTCTGTATGGATAAAACCCGGACGCACAGAATTAACACGAATGCCCTTTTCTGCAACTTCAAGCGACAAACCTTTGGTTAACGTATCCATCGCACCTTTTGAAGCTGCGTAGTCAATGTATTCAAATGGAGAGCCTGTTCTTGAAGCTGCCGATGATACATTGACAATAGAGCCATAGGTTTGATTACGCCTTAGGAACTCACGCGAGCAAAGAAAACAACTGGTCACGTTAGACTGCATCACTTGATTAAATCGCTCAACATCAATGTCGATAAAACTCGATTGTTTAAAGAGACACCCTGCATTATTGACTAAATGTGTCACCTGACCAAATTGACGTTCTGTTTCGTCAAAGAGAGCCACCACTTCACGTTCTTTAGATACATCCGCTTGAAACGGAAATGCTTGACCGCCTAACGCTATGATTTCATTAACCAATGATATGGCACTATTTGAGTCGGAGCGATAATTCACACAAGCCAAATATCCTTTAGACGCGAGTAACTTTGACGTTGCAGCTCCAATTCCTCGACTGCCGCCAGTAACAATAACGACCCTGTTCATGTGAACCTCTTTAATAGCTCATAACGAGCCTGTAGAAAAACCCTTCACAGAGCCTGATCCACAGCCGCTTTGTTGTTTTTACATCACTTGCGATCAACTGGCACAAGTTCGTTATTTTCTCGGCAACACCGGAGCATTAGCTACATTTAGCCCCAAACGCTGCCCATCTAGCCCTCTGAGGACTGTTTCGTGCTTCATCGAAGTCTAGTAGTTATGCCGCTAACTGTCCGTAATTCGCCAGCTTCTCAATGTTGTGCACCAAGTAATACAACTGCCACTGACCCTGCACCTTCTTTTTGCTCCGCAGGCTGAAGCGACTCAGACGTTTATTACTGCCGATATTGCCGAACACCGGCTCCACCACCGACATGCGATGACTGTATATTTCTTTGCCTCGCTGGCTGTTCACCCGGTGCTTCATCCAGTCGGTGTAATTTGGTGCGCGTTTGTTCTCAACGGTGAATGAGACCTGCCGGCCGGAGCCATTGCGGTGGCGCGCTTGATGTATGGCTCAGGCCTGCGTATCAACGAAGCCTTGAGGCTTCGGGTGAAAGGTGTGGATTTTGGGATGCAGCCGTGTTCTTCGCAAAGGCGGATTCGGTGTCCGCAGCCCTGTCGATGACGGCTTCTAGTTTTCCCAGTTGCTCGTCGCTATCCGCTTCACGTGGATATGGCTGATCAGCCGGATGGTAGGGCGAACCAGGAACTGGAAACTGCCAATGATGAACATCCAGATGGCCGTTTTTTCATCTTCGGGGTACAGGAACAGGATGCTGCCCGACAGAAACCAGATGGCAATGAAGAAGTCATTGATGATACTGATCGTCTCGTAGCGGCGGCGAACGAACAATTCTTCACGCCCCAGCTTCAGAGTCAGTGGGCTGTCGATGCGATCTTCAACCATGATAAGTCCCGTTTCAGGCAGGTAGGTGGCGGAAGTCAGTTTCCGCCGCTGCTTGAGTTATTCCATGTCGTTGTAAGCGGCATCGGTCCTTGCCGCCATGATGAAATCGTTCTTGTGCAGACCGCCGATCGCGTGAGTCCACCAGTTTACGGTTACTTTGCCGTATTCCAGCAGGATGGCTGGATGGTGGTCTTCTGCCTCGGCCAGATCGCCCACTTTATTGGTGAATGCCTGGGCCTGGGCAAAGTTCTTGAGCTTGAAAATTTTCTGCAACTGCTCTTCGCCGTCGGTCTCCACGAAGTTCCAGTCCGGTATGTCCTTGTGCAGAGTTTGCTTCTCTATGTCCGTTACTGTTGGGGCATTTTTACTGCACGCTTCGAAATGTTGTTTGGTCAACTCGCTCATGTTCAACCTCTGCGGTTGATGACTATATTACTGATATGGGTTCAGCTACGCCTATTATCAACCGGCTTCTTGAAATCAGGACTTTGCTCCCCGGCGAAGCTCAGAGAAATACAGATAGCTTTTTCAATCCCGGAAAACTCTTCAATGCGCTGTTTCAAAAGAACTTAAAAGAAACCCGCACCCATACGAAAGCCGTTCCGCGATCAGATTTACCGGCCAGCTCTTGACACTTCGACCCTCCGTACATAATATACGCGCCGCTTCCTTTGGTGAAGCGATGGCAAGGTAGCTCAGTTGGTTAGAGCACAGCACTCATAATGCTGGGGTCGGCGGTTCAACTCCGCCCCTTGCTACCATTATTCGAAAAAGGTCGCGACTCAGGTCGCGGCCTTTTTTTATTTACGGGCAATGAAAGCGCGCAACATCCTGCCTCTGCGGAGAGTCCTCATGAGAACCATCGGCGACAGAATCCGGCAAGCGGTTTCCTTTGAAGTTCTAGGGCTACTGATTTCCATTCCCCTTGCAGCCTCTGCCTTCGGCTACTCTCTCGAAAAAATCGGCGTACTCGGTCTGACTGGCGCTACTCTGGCCACGGTTTGGAACTACATTTTCAACCTGGGCTTTGATCACACACTTAAACGGCTAACGGATCAGTCATTATCTGCTTCCCAAGCCCGCAAATAACGCGCCCTGTTCCCAAAAGCTTTCCGATACTACCCTCCCTCATCGAATGCATATGATCTTCCGGTATGTGACGATTGCATACCGTTATAAACCCTGCCAAATCTATATGGCATACTGAGGTCCGAACCTGACAACACCGACTATTCATTCGCAAGGAAGTTAACATGAAATTCGAGACGCTCGCCCTTCACACCGGCTTCAAAGGCGATCCGACCACCAAGGCAGCCACCACTCCGATCTACCAAACCACGTCTTACACATTTGACGATACCCAGCACGGTGCAGACCTGTTCGACCTGAAGGTTGCGGGCAACATCTACACCCGAATCATGAACCCGACCAACTCAGTGCTTGAAGAGCGTATGACGGCGCTTGAAGGCGGTGTGGGCGCTCTGGCGGTTGCTTCCGGCATGGCTGCAATTACCTATGCGTTGCAAACCATCTGCCGGGTTGGCAATAACATTATCAGCACCAGCCAGCTGTATGGCGGCACCTACAACCTCTTCGCTCACTCGCTTCCCAACCAGGGTATTGAGTGCCGCATGGTCCGCCACGATGATTTCGATGCGATCGAAAAAGCCATCGATGACCAGACCCGCGCGCTGTTCTGCGAGTCCATTGGCAACCCCGCTGGCAATGTGGTCGATATTGCTCGCTGGGCCGAGGTTGCCCATAAGCATGGCATTCCGCTGATTGTGGATAACACGGTCGCTACGCCCTATCTCTGCCGCCCGTTCGAACACGGCGCAGACATCGTAGTCCACTCTCTGACCAAGTACATCGGCGGTCACGGCACCACCGTAGCCGGCATTGTAGTGGACTCCGGTAAATTCGACTGGAAGGCCAACGGCGCGAAGTTCCCGATGATGAACGAGCCGGACCCGTCCTATCACGGCGTGGTTTACACCGAAGCTCTGGGCGCTGCCGCCTTTATTGGTCGCTGCCGCGTTGTGCCGCTGCGCAACACAGGCGCTGCGCTCTCTCCTTTCAACTCGTTCCTGATCATGCAGGGCCTGGAAACTCTGGGGCTGCGCATGGAGCGCCACTGCGAGAACGCCGAGAAAGTTGCCCACTTCCTGCAGAATCACCCGGCGGTGGAATGGGTGAACTACGCAACGCTGGCGAACAGTCCGTTCAAGGCCACCTGCGACAAAATCTGCGGTGGCAAGGCATCCGGCATCGTAAGCTTCGGGATCAAGGGCGGGCTTGAAGCTGGCGCGAAATTCATTGATGCGCTGGATCTGATCTACCGCCTGGTGAACATTGGTGATGCCAAATCTCTGGCCTGTCACCCGGCAACTACCACACACCGCCAGCTGAACCCGGAAGAGCTCAAGAGCGCGGGTGTTAGTGAAGATCTGGTACGTCTGTCTATCGGCATTGAGCATGTGGACGACATACTGGCCGACATCACTCAGGCCCTGGAAAAAGCCCAGGCTTGATTAGCCTCAACCGGGTACGACGAAAGTCGTGCCCGGTATCCCTTCTGTTAGCCCGTGATTGCCCTTACCTGCCTTGTAACTGCCCCGCCAGCCTATTATTCTCTAAGGTTCCCCTTAGCCTTAATGAGAGTCTGGTTGCAATGAGCGAAAGCGCAAAGCCCCGCGTCACCAGTGGTTCCAAATTCCGCAATGAGCATGGATTTTCGGCTATCAAAGATGGCGTAAAACGCTCAGCAAATCAGGAATCGGTACCGGTTGAACGCAAGCCCAATTGGCTAAGAGCGCGTATGCCCGGCGGTGAACGCTATGAAGCCGTGCGCAAAAACGTCAGCGAAAACCGGGTGAGCACCGTATGCCAGGAGTCTCACTGCCCCAATATAGGTGAATGCTGGACGGCCGGCACAGCAACCATCATGGTGCTGGGCTCGGTGTGCACCCGCGCCTGTCGTTTCTGTGCAGTGGATACCGGTAACCCCAATGGCTGGCTGGATAATGACGAGCCGGAAAACACAGCTAAGTCCGTCGAGCTCATGGGGCTGCGTTACATTGTGCTTACCTCGGTAGACCGGGACGATCTGGATGATGGCGGTGCCGCCCATTACGCCGCCTGCGTCTCAGCGATCAAACAACGCACACCCGAAGTTGCAGTGGAAGCGCTGACGCCAGACTTCGATGCAGTGATGTCCAATGTGGAGAAGGTGCTGGATTCCGGCCTGGAGGTGTTTGCGCAGAACGTGGAAACCGTGGAACGGCTGACGCGCCGTGTACGTGACCCACGCGCCGGCTACCAGAAAACTCTCAGCGTACTGGAACATGCCAAACAATATCGCCCGGATGTGCTCACCAAAACCAGCCTGATGCTGGGCCTGGGCGAGACCGAAGAAGAAATCCTTGCCACGATGGACGACCTGCGTGCAATTGGCGTAGACATCCTGACGCTGGGCCAGTATCTGCGCCCAACACCAAATCATTTACCTGTAGAGCAATACGTAACGCCAGAAGCGTTCAACAGGTATCGTGAGATCGGCCTTGAAAAAGGCTTTATGGAAGTACCCTCCGGCCCCATGGTGCGTTCCAGCTACCGGGCGGACAAGGTGTTCGACAAGAATAACCTAGGGCTTGCAGTGCCTGAGGTGCCTGTCGCTGACGCCATGCAGATTCCTGTAAAAAGCCTAGACTGAACACGCTACAACCCGCCTTTACAGGAACGCCGCCTCACAGCTCTTCTCCGTGAGGCGGCTTCGGTCAGATTGCTACAGACATTCGCGATTACTGACCCTGTTGCTGCATCATCTGGCGCTGCTGCATTTGCTGACGCATCTGCTGCATCTTCTTATCCAGCTCGTCGCGCTGCTCCGGCGTGAACACCCCGTCTACTCTGGCCTGCATCAGGGTTGCAAGCGCGGCGATTTCACCGGTCACATCACCCAGATCATCACCTTGTTCGCGGATGGTATTTTCATCATAATCCGCTTTGATTTCATTCTGCATCTGCTTTTGCAAGGCGCGGGCCTCTTCGCGCAGCGTGCCAATCTCGCCCTGCATTTCATCGAGAATGCCGCGGATCTCTTTTTGCTGATCCTCCGAAAGCCCGACCATCTGTGCCAGTTGGGCAACCTGATCCGGCTTGCCAACCGCTGCTTGCTGGGCCAATGCCGGTGCCGACAGGCTCAACGCAACAAGAGCAGTACCGAACAGTTTTGCGAGTTTCATAGAAATCTCCGTTAAGGTTTTGATTGTGCGATTTGATCTCGATGGATATCTGCAGTGACAGCCTAAAACATCCCGGCCCTGATTTTTACCCCGGTACCCCTTGTTTTTGTACATGTTGTGCACCCTGCCCGCTCAAAACCCGCCACATGAGCGAATCGAAACAAATGTGAAAGTTTGGTCATTCCCCTTCATACTGGCGCGATTCATCCAACGCCGGAGCAGAAAAATGGCCATTAACTGGTTTCCAGGGCATATGCACAAAGCCCGCAAGGAGATCAAAAAGATCATGCCTCAGATGGATCTCATCATTGAGGTACTGGACGCGCGCATTCCTTTTAGCAGCGAAAATCCGCTGGTGCCAGCCCTGCGTGGCGAAACACCATTGATCAGAGTCCTTAACAAACGCGATCTGGCCGATCCGGACGTCACTGCAAAGTGGCAGGCGTGGCTCGAGAAAGAACGCGGCGTGAGAACCATCACCCTCACCCATAATCAGCGCGGTGAAGCACTGGATATTCTCCGGCTGGCCGGTGAAATGACACCAAACCACGATCGCCAGAAGAGCGCTCTAAGGGTAATGATCCTGGGCATACCCAACGTCGGCAAGTCCACTCTGATAAACACCCTGGCCGGGCGCCCGGCCACAAAAACCGGTAACGAGCCGGCCGTGACCAAGTCGCAACAAACCATCAAGCTGCCCGACAACATTCTTCTTTACGATACCCCGGGATTCCTGTGGCCGAAGCTGTCGCCCGAAGCATGCGGTTACCGGCTGGCGATCACCGGAGCCATTCGCAGTTCAGTTCTGGACTTCGAAGACATCGCCTTGTTTGAGGCCGACTACCTGCGGGAGGCCTACCCGGAACTGGTGAAAGCCCGTTACGGCTTTGATGAGCTGCCAGTGGACGGCCTGGCCGTGATGGACGGAATTGCAGCCAAACGCCGGTTTCTGGGGCGTGGTGGTGTGCCCGATCTGAACAAGGTCTCTGAAGTACTGCTCAATGAATTCCGCGCCGGTACTCTGGGGCGGATTTCCCTGGAGACGCCGGAGATGGTAGAAGTGGAGATACTGGAAGCCGCTGCCGCCGAAGCTGAAAAAGAGTCTAAACTGACAGATAAGAAGGCCGCCTCCAAAGCATCCCGTTCTGGCCGCCGCCAATAAGGAGAACAGTATGAGACGAGTCGTCGTCACCGGCATGGGCATCGTTTCCTGCCTCGGAAACTCTCTTGATGAAGTCTATGCAAGCCTGAAAAACGGAACCTCTGGCATTCGCTTCAACGAAACCTACAAGGAAATGGGATTCCGCAGCCAGGTATCCGGCTCTCCAGTAATCGACACCACGGTTATTGACCGCAAAGTCCGGCGCTTCATGGGCCCCTCTGCGATGTACAGCTATCTCGCCATGGAGCAGGCAGTTGCCCAGTCTGGCCTGAGCGATGAGCAGATTTCCAACGAACGCACGGGGCTGATTGCCGGTTCTGGCGGCTCCTCCTGTTCAAGCCAGGTGGAAGCGACCGACATCATGCGGGCAAAAGGTGTGAAACGCATCGGCCCCTATATGGTGCCGCGCATCATGACCAGCACGGTTTCCGCATGCCTGGCCACCGCTTACAAGATTCGTGGTGTGAGCTACTCCATGTCCTCTGCCTGCGCCACCAGTGCGCATTGCATAGGTCACGCTATGGAGCAGATCCAGAACGGCAAGCAAGATATTGTATTCGCCGGTGGTGGTGAGGAAGAAGACTGGAGCCTTACCATGATGTTCGATGCCATGGGCGCACTTTCCACCAAATACAACGATGCGCCGGAAACTGCCTCCCGCCCGTTTGATTCCGGGCGTGATGGCTTTGTGATCGCCGGCGGCGGCGGCATGGTGGTGCTGGAAGAGCTTGAACACGCACAAAAGCGAGGCGCCAACATTATTGCGGAGCTTACCGGGTACGGTGCCACCTCCGATGGCTACGACATGGTAGCGCCCTCGGGTGAAGGTGCTCAGCGCTGCATGAAGCAGGCCATGGCGACCGTTCGCGGCAAGATTGATTACATCAACGCCCACGGAACCAGTACCCCGGTAGGCGATGCAGCCGAGATAGGTGCCATACATAAGACCTTTGGCACCGATATTCCCGCCATTTCATCCACCAAGTCTCTTTCCGGGCACTCCCTAGGCGCCGCAGGCGTTCATGAGGCCATTTATTCCCTGCTGATGCTGCAGCACGGCTTTATTGCCGGCACCGCCAATCTTGCCTCTGTAGATGAGGCCATTGGAAATATGCCTCTGATAGGGCCTCAGGGGAGGGAAGCCGATCTTGTTACCGTTATGTCCAACAGCTTCGGCTTTGGTGGAACAAACGCGTCTCTGGTGTTTGAGAAACTGCCAGCCTGACGACTATACAGGCGGAGCCAGGCTCTCTGGCTCCGCCTTTTATTTCCACTATATACACATGTGCTCAAGTTTGGTCATTGGCAAACCGGCTCTCGCGTATTAGAGTAGCAATTTGACTTGCATCAATTTGGATGGTTTATAAGCGATGGCCCAAGCAATAAAATTTCGCCAAGCTCCCTCTCCTCTCAAAGCGTCCTGCCACCAGTGCAGCCTTAGCAATCTGTGTCTGCCTCTGGCCATTCAGGACAACGATCTGGACAGTCTGGAAGACATCGTTCAGCAGGGTCGCATTTACAATCGCGGCGAACACATTTTTGATCAGAGCAAGCCATTTCGCTCCTGCTTTGCCGTAAAAAGCGGTTCAGTCAAAACATCGATTATTACCGAAGGCGGCGAGGAGCAGGTCACAGGCTTCTTTATGCCCGGTGAGCTTGTGGGTCTGGACAGCATGAGCTGTGAAGCCTACGCCTGCACAGCCAAGGCTCTGGAGCGCACCAACGTGTGCGAGTTCCCGATTGATAAGCTGGAAGAGCTCACCGGCAAGCTGCCAGAATTGCAACACCACATGTATCACCTTATGAGCCAGGAAATCCAGAACAGTCACCAGCTCGCAATGCTGTTAAGCAAAAATACCGCTGAGGAGCGCATTGCCTCCCTGCTTCTTTCGCTTTCCAGCCGTTTCCAGCGCAGGCGCATGTCTGGCACTAACTTCAGCCTGCCAATGGCCAGAAATGACATTGCCAACTTCCTGGGACTTGCCGTGGAAACAGTCAGCCGCGTTTTCACCCGCTTCCAGAATCAGGGCATCATCCGTGCACGGGGTCGTGAAGTGGAGTTGCTTGATGTTGAAGCACTGCAGATGGTAACCCGGGAGTTTTCCCGCCAGGGTTGCCAGCAATAGACTGTTTTTACCGAAACCGGCCGACGCTATTCGGCCGGCGCTCTGGCTTCCACATGCTTTGCCTCGCTCCTCAATATTGCCAATTCATCAACCAACCCGGAGCGCCAGGGAAACTGTTTGATGCCAAAAGTATTGCGGATTTTTGTACAGATCAGCGCGGTATTTGGCGGTTCCAGAGCCCCCCATGCCGGCATTTTATCCACCACATGAAGACCCTCAGGAATACCCGGTAAGCCGGCAATCGCCAGGCCCAGCTCATACAGACTGACTTCCTCCGCACCGGCATACTGGAATGTTCCCCATACTTCGGCACCACAATCCAGCTGCTGTATAACGGCGGTTATTACCCGCGCAAGATCTCGTACGGACACAGGCTGACCCATACACCGCCCGGGCAGCGACAAAGTTTCATCAGAGGCAGTACTGGCTTGAACCTTCCGAATAAAACGACTCAGGCTCCAGCCGGTACGTAATATGATGTGCCTGGGCAAGAGCGTACGCAACGCCTGTTCACACTCCCACTGCCAGCTGCCCAGCTCATTTACCGGGTGGCCGGGGTTGGAGGCTATGTAACCACTCTGTTTACGGCCATCAAACACATAGCACGAGGATAACTGAAACAACGCCATACCTCTGTCTCGGGCAAACTCCGCGATGGCTACGGGTAGGGAAAACGCTGCTCTGTGAGTGCCCTCGGCATCCCGCTCTGCGGCCTCAGGGTCTGCCAGCCATAGCGCATTAACAATGAGATCGGTGTCTTCCGGAATCCAGCTCTCCAGCGCACTGAGATTTGCGCTGACAGGATCGCTGACCAGCAAAGGACTGACACGCAGAGATGTCTCCCGAAGCCGCTCAAGCAGAATTTTCCCCAAGGGTCCATAATCGTGAACAACAAGTACATGCACTAGAGTTCGATACCTCCGGATATTACTGATATGACGTGCCTCGGGACCCCATCAGGCCAATGGTTTCCCGTCATCGGTTCTTAGAATGGTTCACGTTAAAGGATGCAGACAGCCAAACCTGATCAGCACCATCTTTGTCATCGTTATCATAAGCATACAACATCAGGGATCGCCATGCTGAAACAACACAGTCACATTGTTGCGCCCATTCCAGACGAACTGCGCACCCGCGCGCTCTATACAGTGGAAGAACTGCGAAAGCGCGGCAAGGCCGACAAGGAAGCGGTCGACAAGCTCCACAGCCTGATCACGGAAATGACCGACGCTGGCCTGGACTTCTTTTTTCTGGAACCACTCCGACGGTTGAAAGCCAGCAGCATGATGCTGGGCATGGCCAGAGTGGGCATCAGCAGCATGCTCAAAGGCAGCAAAATGGTCGTCCATAAAGTACTCAAAAAACTGGATGACCGCAGCCTGGCTGTCATTCTCGATTTCATCGAGGAGATTATTCACGAGCCAGAAGATGCCTGAACCGGGCCACCAGCATGCCCTGCACGCTAAAGATACGTGCGGGGAACGCGGCTGGTAACACCCGTCAATAACTCATAAGAGATGGTGCCCGCACAACTGGCAACCTCGTCCACTCCGACTGTGCGCCCCCAAAGCTCAACAGGATCACCCTCAACGGCCTTCGGGGCATTGCTCAGGTCCACCGCCAGCATATCCATGGACACCCGGCCAATCAGCCGGATTCGGCGACCACCAATCGCAGCAGGTGTGTCGGTGCCGGCGTGGCGGGGATAGCCATCTGCGTAGCCAACGGCCACCATACCCATGCGGGTATCGCGCTCTGCAACCCAGGCCCCACCATAACCTACGGTTTCACCGGCTCTGACTACCCGTGTCGTGATGAGCGGCGCCTCCAGGCTCATGACGGGCTCAAGACCCAGCTCTGGGCCTGTCTTGCCAACGACCGGTGACCCACCGTAAAGCATGATTCCTGGGCGGCTCCAGTCAAACAGCGGCTGGCCGGGAATAAAGTGGGCCGCGGAATTGCCCACGCTCTTCATCAGGGCCGGCCAAGCCGATGTTGCTGTTACAAAGACGGCCGTCTGGGCTGCGGTCATTGTGCTATTGGTATCATCAGCGCAGGCAAAGTGGCTGACAAAACCCAGAAGCCGACGCCCGGCGCCCGTCTTTTCCATCCTTGCCATCACGGCGGGCAGATCATCCGGCCGAAAACCAAGACGGTTCATACCGGTATTAACCTTCAACCAGAACCGGGGCGCGTAGCCGCCCTGCTCCAGCCACACCAACTGATACTCGCTGTGCAGTACTGGCTCAAAATCGCCACGTTCGCAATCGGCCAGATCATCACGGGCATGCACACCCTGGAGCAGCACCACTGGCTGGGCCAGGCCCGCCGCACGGATGGCCAACGCCTCTTCAATGCATGCGACTGCGTACTTGGGCGCAACATCCGCCAGGGCTGATGCCACCCGGGCAATGCCGTGGCCATAACCGTCAGCTTTCACAACGGCCATAGACCTCGCACTGCCCGCACGCTCACTGGCCGTGCGGTAATTCCGTCGTAGTGCATCCAGATTAATGTAGGCGGTTGTGCTGCGCGGCATCAGTATTCACCACTGTAATCGCCGTAGTCACCGTGAGCCAGATCTTCAAACTTGGTGTATTTCCCGATGAACGCAAGGCGAATAGTACCGATAGGACCATTACGCTGTTTGCCAATGATGATTTCGGCAATACCTTTATCCTGCGTGTCCTCGTTATACACCTCATCACGGTAAACAAACATGATCACGTCCGCATCCTGCTCGATCGCGCCAGATTCACGCAGATCGGAGTTGATCGGGCGTTTGTTTGGGCGTTGCTCAAGACTCCGGTTAAGCTGCGAAAGAGCAACCACAGGGCAGCTGAGCTCTTTGGCAATGCCCTTCAAAGACCGGGAGATTTCGGAGATTTCTGCCGTCCGGCCTTCCGTGTTGCCCGGCACTCGCATCAACTGCAGGTAGTCCACCATAATCAAACCGATTTTGCCGCCGTTCTCACGGGCAATCCGGCGAGCGCGGGAGCGCAGCTCCGTGGGGCTAAGGCCAGGCGTATCATCAATATACAGGGGTTTGTCTTTAAGCAGACTGACGGCGGAAGTAAGCCGGGGCCAATCGTCTTCTTCCAGCTTGCCGCCGCGAACCTTACTCTGGTCGATCCGCCCAAGGGATGAAAGCATACGCATGGCAAGCGCATCTGCCGGCATCTCCATACTGAACACCAGAACCGGCGTACCTGTGCTTATAAGCGCATTCTCGACAATGTTCATGGCAAACGTGGTTTTACCCATTGAAGGTCTGCCTGCCACGATAATGAGGTCTGCCGGTTGCATACCGGAAGTCTGCTCGTCTACATCTCTGAACCCTGTGGTCAGGCCCGTTGTCTGCTCACCGGACTCGAACAGCTCTTCTATACGGCTCAGAGTTTTGGTCAGAATAGGATTAATAGATTGGGGGCCGGAGCCTTCTTTGACTCTCGACTCAGCAATCTGGAATACGTTGCGCTCGGCTTCGTCCAGAATTTCGTTGCTATTTCGCCCCAGGGGATTGAAGGCCGAATCTGAAATCTTGCCTGAAACTTCTACAAGTTGCCTCAGAATAGAACGCTCGCGCACGATCTCTGCGTAGGCACGGATATTGGCTGCGCCCGGCGTTTTTTCGGCCATTTCGGCCAGGTAGGACAACCCACCGGCATCTTCAATATCACCGGCACGCTCCAGAAACTCAGCCAGAGTGACCACGTCCAGCGGCTCGTTCTCACTGGCCAGGCGCTCAACCGCGCCAAAAATCAACCGATGGTCCTGGCGATAGAAATCGGCAGCGGAGATTATCTCAGTGATCTCATCAAATCGCCGGTTGTCCAGCATCAGGCCACCCAGCACTGCCTGTTCCGCCTCAACGGAATGCGGGGGAACCTTGATTCGGCTGGTTTCGGGATCAGTACTCGCGGGCTTCAGATTAGGCTTGGCCATGAACACATCTTCAGTTGAACGTCATAACCACGACAGTGTAAGTAGAAAGTCGCAGCAATGGGAGGGGGTTACCGGATGCTGACAGCATACCAGAAAGCAACAGGCCCGAAAGCCGTATTAAACGGTTCGGGCCTGTTGGTTTGGCTGACAATGAACTCCGAAGAGCTCACCGCAAGCCACCAGCGTGTTACAGAGGCCGGGGCAAGCCCGGCTCTGCTTTCAGAGAAAGCAGATTACTCGGCAACAACCGCCAGCTTAACGATTACTTCAACGTCAGAATGCAGGTGAAGCTCGATTTCGTACTCACCGGTCGCCCGCAGCGGGCCTTCCGGCAAACGAACTTCACTCTTCTCGACGTCGGTACCCGCAGCAGTGATTACGTCTGCAATATCGCGAACACCGATTGAGCCGAACAGCTTGCCTTCATCACCTGCTTTTGAGGTAACTGTGAAGGACGCACCTTCCAGAGCCTCAGCGCGGGCCTGAGCCGTTGCCAGCTTATCGGCTGCAACTTTCTCAAGCTCAGCACGACGCTCTTCGAACGCCTTCAGGTTTGCTTCAGTGGCAGGTGCAGCTTTGCCGTATGGAAGCAGAAAATTACGGCCGTAACCGGATTTAACTTTTACCTTGTCGCCCAGGGAGCCAAGGTTTGCAACTTTCTCGAGCAGAATAACTTCCATCTCGTTAACCTCTTCGTACTTTATTCAGCCGGCCCGGCAGGCTTTATTCGCCCTCGGATATCCAGCCAGCTATCAACAAAAGCCAGAACCACTAACAGAATCATCAGACTTGGGCCCAGAAGCACCAGCGCAACGTAAAACATCGCCAGCCACTGAGCACTCATATTTTTACGCCCGACAATGCCATGGATCAGTGCAAGGCCCGCCAAAAACATCGGCGTTCCTGCTACCCAAACCAGCAACATAGCGTTCAGCCCGAGAAACGGACCTACAACCATAGTGGCGGCAAAAACCACAGCAATAGCAGGTGACAACTTCAGACCGTGGAATTCCGTACGGAAACCGCCGGGATTATACAATCCCGCCTGCCACGATCTTGCCAGCATTGTCATGCCTACGCCTACTGCCAGATAACTGCCCGCCATACTGGCATTCATCGTGTCCCGGATAACCGTCTCGAGATCGCCCCCGAGCGAACGGGCCACTTCAGCATTGTACTGTTCGTAAAAACTGACCCCGGCGCGAACGAGTTCGTCCAGCAAACCGGGATACATCATGGGCAAAGTAAGCCCCATGACGATCGCCAGAAAGCTCCCTCCTAAAAGGGCTCTTTCCCAGGACAGCGTTGTTCTGATCAATGACGCCATCAGCATCACCTGCAGCAACACTGCCAAGGCTGTTGGATCGCCTCCAAACACACTCCAGCCAAGAGCCGGAAGTAATGCCCAGAGACCAATGGTAAGCCCCTGACCGATACCAAGCCTGAGAATAACCAGGCCCACAACGGCTGCGCCAATCCAGAACAGCAAAGGTACCGCAGTTGTGACTGCGGCTACCACACTGGCCTGAACGGGACCGCGCATTACAAATTGTGCCAGTGCACGCATGGTCCCAAGTCCTGTTTATCTGTTACTTAGTTATCGTGGCTGTCCGAGTACGGCAGCAGTGCCAGGTAGCGGGCACGCTTGATAGCAGTTGCCAGCTGACGCTGATAACGTGCTTTGGTGCCAGTAATACGGCTGGGCACGATTTTGCCGGTTTCAGTGATGTAGCCTTTCAGGGTATCCAGATCCTTGTGATCGATCTCTTTAACACCCTCTGCCGTGAAGCGGCAGAACTTACGACGTCTGAAAAAACGAGCCATAACTTAACTCCTCAACTCCGGTTAATTACTCTTCTTCGTCCTGGGTTTCAGCTTTCTGACTGTCATCTTGACGCTCTTCTTGACGGTCATCAGATTCAGCTGAACGGCGCGGACGGTCATCTGCGCTGGGGCGACGGTCCTCACGGGACTCGGAAGCTTTCATCGGAGACAGCTCGGTATCAGCTTCATCGCGACGCAGAATCAGTTCGCGGATGATGGCATCGTTGAACCGGAAGTTGTGAGTCAGCTCGTCCATTGCGGTCTGTGAACATTCAACGTTCATCAGCACGTAGTGAGCCTTGTGAATCTTGTTGATCGGATAAGCCAGATGACGACGGCCCCAATCTTCCAGGCGATGTACCTTGCCGCCATCTTCAGTGATGACGTTGGTATAACGCTCGATCATCGCGGGCACTTGCTCGCTCTGATCCGGGTGTACCATAAACACGATTTCGTAGTGACGCATGAATTCTCCCTACGGTTTGAGCAGCTTTCTTTTTCACGGACTCGCCGGAACGCATGAAAGCAAGGAGGTGGCAGCCTGAGCCGCCGGCTTTTTTTGCTTTATCAAGAAGGCTTTACAAGAAAGGCTTGATCAAAAGCGAAGCGATGCATGCCTGAATAAAGGCAATACAAAACCTTCCCCTGAAAAAGGGGTGAGGTATTCTAGGCGGACATAGCCTTCTGTGCAAGAGTTAACCAAGGCGCTGGCGCAAGGCTTCGTAAAGACAGACACCGGTTGCAACAGAAACATTAAGGCTATCTACATGGCCGAGCATGGGAATGTTGATCAGCTGATCACAGTGCTCCCGCGTTAGCCGGCGCATGCCTTTGCCTTCGGCGCCCATTACCAGCGCGACCGGGCCCTTGAAGTCAGCCTGATACAACGTGACTTCCGCCTCACCGGCGGCACCGATCAACCACACACCCTGATCCTTCAGTGTGCGGAGAAAACGCGCCAGATTAGTTACGCGCACAAAAGGCACAGATTCCGCAGCGCCGCAGGCAACCTTCCGGGCTACCGCCGTCAGCGAAGCTGATTTATCTTTGGGCGCGATAACGGCTTGAACGCCAACTGCATCGCAGGTGCGCATGCACGCACCCAGATTGTGAGGATCGGTTACACCGTCCAGCACAAGCAGAAACGGTGGTTTATCGCTCCCCGCAAGCTGGGCCAGAAGATCATCCTCCGTCCACTCGCGACTTTCATTCACCTCGGCAACAACACCCTGGTGAACTCCAGCCACGCGTTCATCAAGCTCCCGGCGGTGGACAACAGCCCACCGAACCCCAAGCTCATCCAGACCCTCGGTGATGGTCTTTACCCGCTTATCCTGCCGGCCGGTCTGAATCCAGACCTGTTGCAACCTTCCTGGCTCGCGTTTGAGAACGGCTTCAACCGCATGCCAGCCAAATACAAATTCTCCGGACACTGATTCAACTTCCTGTTATTTGTCTGACTTCGGCGATTTTCGCGGCTTACGGGTACCAGCTGGCTTACCCGAGCTTTTCTTCGGCTTTTTACCAGCCTCTTGGGCGGCTTCAGCCACTAGCTGGGCTTTCGCGCTAGCTGGCTTACCCGTCTTTCCAGGCTTTCCCACTTTTCCGCCTTTTCCCGACTTATCAGCACCGGGAGCTCCGCCACGGCCACGCCCCTTATCGGAACGCTTACCATTCTTTCCACGGCTGTCACGCTTGGGCACATCAAGTGCATCCCGGTCAGCTTGGCGGCGTTGCGGTGTACTGATAAGCTCCAGATCGATCTTGCGGTCTTCAAGGCCAACCCGCATCACACGAACGCGCACCTCATCACCCAGGCGGAAGCTGACAGCTGTCCGCTCGCCAATCAGGCGGTGCTTCGCTGAGTCATGATGGAAATAATCGCCGCTGAGCGCAGAGATATGCACCAGGCCTTCAATGTATACATCCGACAGCTCAACAAAGAACCCGAAGGGCACTACTGAGGCGATCACCCCGTCAAATTCTTCCCCAACGTGATCACTGAGAAACTCGCACTTGAGCCACGCCATGACATCACGAGTGGCGTCATCGGCCCGCCGTTCAGTCATCGATACATGCTCGCCCAGCTTCTCCATGCGGGCATAATCGTAAGGGTACTTCACCAGCTCCGGATCGGAGACGCGCGGTGACACGACATCCTTCGTTACCTCAGGATTGTGAATCCGCGACTTGATAGCCCTGTGCACAATCAGATCCGGGTAGCGACGAATCGGTGAGGTAAAGTGGGCATAGCTCGGAAAACCAAGGCCAAAGTGACCACTCTCTTCCGGGCTGTAAACCGCCTGGCTCAGTGAACGCAGCATGACAGTCTGGATCACATTGGCATCCGGTCTGTCTTTTATCTGGGATAACAACCCCTGGTAATCAGCCGAAGTCGGCTCGTCTCCGCCACCCAACTGCAAGCCAAGCTCACCCAGGAACAGGCGTACCGAATTAAGTCGCTCTACAGAGGGGCCATCATGCACCCGGTAAAGCGCCGGCATTTTGTGCTTCTTGAGGAAACGCGCCGCTGCCACGTTGGCGCACAGCATGCTCTCTTCCACAATTTTGTGAGCATCATTGCGGTGCACCGGCACAATCTCTTCGATTTTACGCTCGGCATCAAAAACAATTCGGGTTTCAGTGGTTTCGAAATCAATAGCACCGCGCTCTGTTCGCGCTTTGCGCAGCAGCTTGTAAAGATCGTACAGGTTGTGCAGGTGTGGCAGCACATCCGCATACTGTGCCGACAGACGGTAACCCGGCTCCGAGTCGGGCCGCTCCAGCATATCGCTGACCTTGTTGTAGGTCAGCCGGGCATGGCTGCGCATTACCGCCTGGTAAAAGGTGTACCCGCTGATGTTTCCCGCAGCACTGATGGTCATATCTGCCACCATGCACAGGCGATCAACGTCCGGATTCAAAGAGCACAGGCCGTTGGAAAGCTTCTCAGGCAGCATGGGCACTACGTGATCCGGGAAGTAAACCGAGTTGCCCCGGCGCAGAGCCTCCTCATCGAGGGGTGAATCCGTACGCACATAATGAGATACATCAGCTATTGCCACCACCAGACGATAGGCACCGCGGCCACGGGGCTCGCAGTATATCGCATCGTCGAAATCCCGGGCCGTCTCGTCATCGATGGTCACCAGCCGCATATTGCGGATATCTACCCGGTTGGCTTTATCCTTTTCTGCCACTTCACCCGAAATAGCTGCCGCCTGCTCGCCCACCTCCGTGGGCCAGCTGTGGGGAATATCGTAAGAGCGAATAGCCACGTCAATTTCCATCCCCGGGGCCATATGCTCCCCCAGAATCTCGACTATTTTGCCAGTTGGCTTGGTGCGACCTGAGGGCTGGCGCAATATGTCCACAACAACATACTGGCCATGGAGAGCCTCTCCGATATTCTCTTCTGGCACCAATATTTCGTGATTGATCCGGGCGTTCTCAGGCACCACGTAGGCAATACCGCTTTCATTGAAAAAGCGCCCTACCGTCTGATGCGTCCGGTGCTCTATGACATCAACAATGACGCCTTCACGCCGGCCACGGTCATCAACCTTGTCTACGCGTGCGACCACCCGATCACCGTGAAACACCATGCGCATCTGGCGCGCGGTGAGAAACAGGTCAGACCCGCCATCATCCGGCACCAGGAACCCGAAGCCATCTCTATGACCAATAACCCGGCCGCTGACCAGATCGGCCTCTTCAATCGGAAGGTAGGCGTCGCGGCGATTGCAAATAAGCTGACCATCCCGACACATGGCAATCAACCGGCGCCTCAGCGCCTCGATGCCTTCCGGAGTTGTCTGGCCGAACTCTGAACACAATGTTTCGTGTGTTGCCGGCGCCCCCCGTTCTTTCAGGTGCGCGAGAATGAATTCCCGGCTTTGAATCGGGTTGTCATAATTTTGAGCCTCACGGCCGGCGTGGGGGTCTTGGTGTTTTTTATTCCTGGAAACCATTCGGGTCCTTGTTCAATACTGCGCCACAGCGGCGCTGTTCACATTCATTTACAGCATAGTATACGTTGGTACGGATCGACTGCCTAACAACCCACCATTTATACGCACAAATACCTTAGACCCGTTTACTGAAAAAACGTTTGACAGCTTCAGTGGGAATTATTAAAGTACGCGCCATCTGATGAGGTAACATTTCATCTTTGGCAGAAACGCCTAGTTTTCAACAAACTAACGGTAAATCTGCAAATCACCTGCCGAGGTGGTGAAATTGGTAGACACGCTAGCTTCAGGTGCTAGTGCTCGCAAGGGCGTGGAGGTTCAAGTCCTCTCCTCGGCACCACTCCTCTCCCCGAGAAGTGTGAACTTCCCCAAAAACTTGAATATTGAATACGGCACTAGCCCAAATCAGGTCTTGCACCCTGCCGTCCCAACCCTGCACGGCTGCCGATTATTCCAGCAGCTCGACAAAGTATTCCGACAGATTCTTGTAGCGATAATCTACCCTCGCGTACACACCAGATGGCACACTCTCAAAGTCGCGCCCGTCCACGGGCAACTCATCGGATTCCTTGCCGCAACCGGCAATGGTGAGAAAAAGAACGGAAACAGGCAGGCAAATCAGGCGATTCATCACGGCAACCATATATCCTTGTTAGAGGTTGTGCCGTTACTTTAGGGGATGTGGCTGCCGGAGACCTTGATAGGCTTGGCAATTTGTAAAGTTTGGTAACAAACAAGCCCCGGGAGCTGATCCCGGGGCTATTGCGGAATGCGGTTCAGAACGCCCGTGCAACGATTTCTTTCATGATTTCGTTGGTTCCGCCATAGATCCGCTGCACGCGTGAGTCTGCCCAGGCGCGAGCAATCGGGTATTCCCACATATATCCGTAGCCACCGTGTAGCTGAACACACTCATCCATCACCCGGCACTGCAGGTCCGTTGTGTATTGCTTCAGCATTGCTGCAGTTGGAATATCCAGCTTCTTCTCAAGATGGAGCTCCAGGCAGCGATCGGTGAACACCCTGGCTGCCGTGATATCTGCTTTCATCTCGGCCATTTTGAAGCGGGTATTCTGGAATTTGATTACCGGCTTGCCGAAGGCTTTACGCTCTTTCACGTAATCCAGTGTCCACTGCCAGGCCGCTTCTGCGGAGGCTATAGCGGTAAGGCCAATCTGCAAACGCTCAGCTGGGAGTTCCTGCATCAACTGCAAGAAGCCCTGCCCTTCCATGGATCCCAGCAGATGCGTGACGGGAACGGTAACATCCTGAAAAAACAGCTCGGAGGTATCCTGAGCCTTCATGCCGACTTTGTTCAGGTTCTGGCCTTTTTCAAAACCTTCCCAAGCAGTTTCAACCAGCAGCAGGCTGATCCCTTTAGCGCCTTCTTTCGGATCGGTTTTGGCAACAACAATCACCATGTCTGCCATCTGGCCGTTGGTAATAAAGGTTTTGGAGCCGTTCAGAATGTAGTGGTCGCCATCTTTCAACGCGGTGGTTTTCACGCCCTGAAGGTCGGAACCGGCACCCGGCTCGCTCATGGCAATGGCAGTAATAATTTCACCAGAGGCCATTTTGGGCAGGTAGTGTTTTTTCAGCTCTTCCGAGCCATAGTTCAGAATATAAGGTGCGACAATATCGGAATGCAGAGTCCAGCCGATACCGGAAAGCCCGGCCCGGGAGACCTCCTCCATCACGACCGCGCTGTAGCGGAAGTCAGCGCCAACGCCGCCGTATTCCTCAGGCATGGTCGGGCACAAAAAGCCCAACTCACCAGCTTTCTGCCACAGCTCACGGCTGACCTGGCCATCTTTCTCCCACTGTTCGTGGTATGGCGCAGCTTCCTGCTCAAGGAATTTCCGGACAGAATCCCGAAAGCCATCAAGATCAGCATCGAAGAGCGTACGTGGAATCATGGTAAACCTCAGTCAGTGAACAGTGTTGTAATTAACGCTCACCAAGTCTCTGCCGGCAGGCCGATTCGCTCAATGGTTAAAACCATCAATCATGCTGGCCAAAACCATCGTTACGCTCCGTTTTGGCGTTGACGCGCGCCTCACCCCAACGGGGCATGAGATCCTGGGGCAGGTCCAGATGGTCAAGAATACGGGCCACAATAAAGTCCACAAGATCCTGCACCGAACCCGGCCGATGATAAAACCCGGGGCTGGCCGGCATGATGACGGCGCCCATACGCGTAAGTTTCAGCATGTTTTCCAGGTGCACTTCGGAATAAGGTGCTTCGCGGGGCACCAGAATCAGCTGGCGCCGTTCTTTAAGTGCCACGTCGCCGGCGCGCTCAATCAGGTTGTTACTGGCACCGGTAGCCAGTGCGGAAAGGGTTCCGGTACTGCAGGGGCAAACCACTAGAGGTGCTTTTTCGCCAGATCCCGAAGCGGGCGGAGAAAACCAGTCTTCGCGGCCAAACACCAGCACCTGGCCAGGCTCGGCAGAAGCGTATTCAGACAAGGTTTTTTGCATGGCCGGCGGAGTTCCCGGCAGCTTCAGGTCGGTTTCTGTCGCAATAACGATCTGCGCGGCCTTACTGATCATCACGTTAACCCGGCAACCTGCAGCCACCAGGCACTGCAGAAGACGCAGGCCGTACTGGGCACCGGACGCGCCGGTGAATGCGAGATTGACCGTTCGTGCTTTCGACAGATTATTAGTCATGGTTTCCGTCATCTTAATGCTTCCCTGAGTCCCGGATCAGCCATGGATACGTTCGAGTTCTGCAATGAGCTTACCGTGAATGCCGCCAAAGCCGCCGTTACTCATGATGACAATGTGGCAAGGGCTGGGCAGGTTCGCCAATACACGACCAATCAACGCCTCTACGGTCGATTCAACACTGTGTTGCCCGGATTCAGGATTTTCTGACTGCCACACAGATACCAGCTCAGGCAACCAGTCCATATCGTTGAGATTGGCCCAATAAACCCTGTCGGCCAAAGCGGCACTCGGCAATAACGTATGCTGGTGAACGCCCTGCTTCATAGTATTGGAGCGGGGTTCAATAAGAGCTATAACCGGCTCTTCGCCTACCTGATTGCGCAATCCGTCCAGCGTGGTCGCTATTGCCGTCGGGTGGTGGGCGAAATCATCGTAGACCTTCACTCCACCAATGTCCGCCAGCAATTCCATACGACGTTTTACACCAGAGAACCGGCACAGTGCGGCTATCGCGTGATCCGGCGTCACGCCCACATGCCTTGCCGCTGCAATGGCTGCCAAGGCGTTGCGAACATTATGCAGGCCGGTCTGGCTCCACTTCACCACTGCGACCGGCTGTTCATGATGGATAACCATAAACCGGCTGCCGTCTTCGGCAAGCAATTCGGCGCGCCAGTCCGCCATACCCGTTGTCTCGCTGCCAATCGCCGCGCTCTGAACAGGGCTCCAGCAGCCCATGGCCACAGCCTTATCAAGATGGGCATCCAGGCTTGGGCGGATTATCAGCCCCTGGGAAGGGACTGTGCGAACCAGATAGTGGAACTGACGTTCAATCGCTTCTACGTTGTCGAAGATATCCGCATGATCAAACTCAAGATTGTTCAGAATCAGAGTATGAGGGCGATAGTGGATAAACTTGGAGCGCTTGTCGAAGAATGCGCTGTCGTACTCGTCGGCTTCAATGACAAAAAAATCACTGTTTCCGAGACTGGCCGAAACCGGAAAATCTTTGGGCACCCCCCCCACCAGATAACCAGGCGCAAGCCCTGCCTGCTCAAGAATCCAGAGCAGCATGGCGGTGGTAGTGGTTTTACCATGAGTGCCGGCGACGGCCATAACCCAGCGATGCCGCAGCACTTCGCGGGACAGCCACTCGGGGCCAGACATGTAATCAATGTTGCGGTTAAGTACCGCCTCCACCTCGGGGTTGCCCCGGGACATGGCGTTACCTATCAACACCAGATCAGGCTTTGGCTCAAGGTGCTGTGCACTGAAGCCATCCATCAGGCCTATGCCCTGAGCCTCAAGCTGAGTACTCATGGGCGGATAAACGCCCTGATCGGAACCAGTAACTGTGTGGCCAAGCTCCCTTGCCAGAACAGCCAGGCTGCCCATAAACGTGCCACAGATTCCCAGGATATGAATATGCATTCGCCGACTGTCCTCTTCGTTTAAACCCGACAAGCCTCCCGTATCCGCCCGACTCCGTCAAGAGCACTGCCATCCGCACTTCTTGCCATGAAAATCGTATGCGTTTGGCGTATCATCTGCGCCATAATTGAAACCGCAGGAGGCTCCACCCCGAGATGGCCATCAAGAACGCATTCTACGCTCAGTCTGGCGGAGTTACCGCCGTCATCAACGCCAGTGCCTGCGGGGTCATTCAGACCGCCCGCAAGCACCCGGACAAAATCGGCAAAGTGTTTGCCGGGCGCAACGGCATTCTGGGCGCGCTGAACGAAGAGCTGATTGATACCAGCCTTGAAAGTGAAAAGGCCATTCAGGAGCTTATCCACACCCCAGGTGGAGCCTTCGGTTCCTGTCGCCACAAGCTGAAAAACTTCTCGGAAAACCGTCGTGAATACGAGCGCCTTATTGAAGTATTCCGCGCCCACGATATCGGCTACTTCTTCTACAACGGTGGCGGTGACTCCCAGGATACAGCCTACAAGGTCTCGCAGATGGGCGAGAAGTTGGGCTATCCCATTACCTGTATCGGTATTCCCAAAACGGTGGACAACGACCTGCCGTTTACGGATTGTTGCCCGGGCTTTGGTTCAGTGGCCAAGTACATTGCCACCTCTACACTGGAAGCCAGCCTGGATATCAAATCCATGTGCGAGACTTCCACCAAGGTGTTCATTCTTGAAGTAATGGGTCGTCACGCTGGCTGGATTGCGGCTTCCGGAGGCTTGGCTGGCCAAGGCGAAGGCGAGCCACCCCACATCATTCTGTTCCCGGAAATCCCGTTTAACCGCGATGCGTTTCTGGATCGGGTCGACTTCTGTGTGAAGGAGTATGGCTACTGCGTGGTTGTCGCGTCTGAAGGCGCCCAGTACGAAGATGGCCGTTTTCTGGCAGACGCCGGAGCCAAGGATGCCTTTGGCCACACCCAGCTCGGCGGCGTGGCGCCGGCACTGGCTAATATGGTCAAACAGGCACTGGGGCACAAATACCACTGGGCGGTCGCGGACTATCTGCAGCGCAGCGCGCGCCATATTGCCTCCGCAACCGACGTTGAGCAGGCTTACGCTGTCGGCAAAGCTGCCGTGGATATGGCACTGGACGGGAAGCAGGCCGTTATGCCAACCATTGTGCGCGAGCAGGCAAAGCCGTACCGCTGGAAGATTGGCGAGGCTCCACTCAGCGAAGTGGCCAACCAGGAAAAGAAAATGCCGATCCATTACATCACTGATGACGGTTTTGGTATTACACGGGAGTGCCGGGAGTACCTTGAGCCACTGATTGCCGGAGAGAGCTTTCCTCCTTTCGACAATGGCTTACCCCGGGTTGCGAAACTGAAGAACACTCTGGCAGAGAAGAAGCTGAAGACCGACTTTAAGTTCTGATAGCCCGGATTCTCTTCCCGCTCTGTACAGGCCTTTCCGGGCCGCCAAAAAAGGGCCCTGCAGAATTGCTGCAGGGCCCTTTTTTTCAAAGCTTTAAAGCAAGAATCAGCGAGCCTGACTTGCTTCCTGCTCACGCACGTATGCGGCGAACTGGTCGAAACCACCGATATACCTGTCACCCACAAGAATCTGCGGAACCGTGTAGACAGGGCGGCCGATTTTGTCAGCGATGTCCGCCTTGGTCATGTCATGCTCGATCATATCGACCCAGGTATACGGCATGTTGCGGGACTCACACAGGCTCTTTGCACGCACGCAAAACCCGCAACTTGAACGACCGTAAATAGTCACCTGCTCCATAAAAAACCTCCGGAATAGTTTTCCCGGAATCACTCCGGGGCTGCGCAAAATGATGAATTCATGATGACATGGTTGCGGAAAATTAAAAATTGATGCTTTGAATGACCGCCATAGTACCGGATCATACGTAGAAAGCTTTCGCTTACCAAAAGGAGAAACATGCCCATCAGCGCAAGGAGAATTCTGTGGTCTACCTGACACTGTTCCTGACCTCTTTCGCCGCGGCCACGCTGCTACCGGCCTATTCAGAAATACTGATAGGGACGCTGGTTGTTCAGGGATATTCTCTGTGGTGGCTATGGCTTTGGGCCACACTCGGCAACACTCTGGGGTCTGTGGTTAACGGCGTCATTGGCAGGCAAGTAGACCGTTTCAAACACAAGCGCTGGTTTCCGATCAGCGAGACACAGCTGCATAAGGCCCGGAACAGCTTTAACCGCTATGGGCAGTGGTCTTTACTGCTGGGCTGGCTGCCATTGGGCGGCGACGCGCTGACGCTGGTCGGCGGAATAATGCGCGTACCCTGGCTCAACTTTATTGTGCTCGTGGGTATCGGTAAAGGGCTGCGTTACGCCTTTGTGATCTGGCTGGTCGCCGAAGCGTCGGGCGTGCCATCGCCCTCGCCGTAAAGGTATTTGCGCAACAACGTCTCGCCGTTAAATTCAGAATGCAGCACGGCAATAAAGGTATACACCCCGATCAACTTACGATTAAGAAATACAAACTCACTGGGCGGCACCCGGAAGTAACGGCTTATAGCCGACCGCGCCGCCTGCCGCGCAACTCGTGATGGCAGGTCGCTTTGCTTCCAACGGTACTGGCCTTTGCTGTTAACGGCATTGTCCGGCCAGCTTTCGTGATCACTGGACAACGGCTCCAGAACAGACATACAAACCTGGCCAAACGTCTCCAACACTTCCTTAGGCCAGTCTGTACTCATGAAGCGAAGCTTTATGCCTCCATCAATCACAGCATCAAGATCGTCTTCGTAAGAGGCCTGGATCATCTGGATGACAGGGTCGAGAAACTCCCTCGAGTACGACTGCACTGCGCCAAAATCCAGCAGAACGATGCGATCATACTCAACGCCCTCACCGTTTTCTCCGGCAATGCGAATACGATAGTTACCAAAGTTGGGGTCGGTCTGGATCTCACCCCATACGAACAGTTCCCTGAAGAAAAGCTCAAGCGAGGCTTCTCCAAGTGCGCTGCGGCGCTGGAGGGGCAGCTCCCGAACCAGCTCGGAACTGACGGAATGGCCATGTTCGTAGGTAGAGGCGATAACCTGTGCACTGGAATACTCCGGCAGCACCCTGGGAACCACAAAACGCGGGTCATCAACGAGCATCTGGCGGAACTTCTCAGTGGTGCGCGCCTCCAGGTGATAATCCACTTCCCGGTGCATCATCTGCCTGACCTCTTCCAGCCAATTCTCAAACTCAGGCCCGAAACTCACCAGACGGGCCACTCTGAGCAACTGGGCTACAGCATTCAGGTCACTGTCTACCGCATCTGCAACACCTGGATACTGAACCTTGAGTACCAGTTCCAGACCATCGCTGCGTCGCAAAGCCCGGTGTACCTGACCAAGGGAGGCCGCCCCGATAGGCTCCTGGTCCACGTCCAACTCTGCCAACCGCTCGTTACCCAATTCCACTTTGAGCACACGCTCGATGGCTGACCAATCGAGGGAGGTGGTCTGATCTTCCAGAGTGTGTAATGCCTCCGTGACTTCCTCAGGCAGGAAATGCTCGCCGTAAAGCGCCATCACCTGACCAATTTTGACCACGCTGCCTTTCAGCTGGCCGAGCTCACCCACCAGCAGGCGCGCCTGCTTGGACAGCATCGCGCGGTGGCGCTTATCCCGATTTTCCTTGCTGCTGAACCAGTTGGTGGCCATGTGCGAGGCTACACGCGTTCCGGCAAAGAGCCCAGCGCGGGTAAGGCTCAGACGGCGTTCGAAGCTGCCTGTCTTGATGCGGGAGACTGATTTACCTGAGTGTCTGGATGACATGCATACCTGCCCGAATCGGAGGATTTAACCACCCTGATTGAATCTCTGATTTGATCCTTTAAACGTAACAGCAGTGGGTGACTCCTGTCATTATACGGATACTGTAACCACCAGACCTCTCCGATTCGACCTGTATTTTTCGGCCTGGCGGCCATTGATCTCTTCCAGCGTGTTAACACTTGCTATGGTCAGAAGCACAAAGCAGTGGCGTTATCCTACCAGCCCTGGCGATACCCCACCCCGGAATCACCAAGGCCGGCAACCAGCTGGGCAACCAGACGCTTTTCAATACCATCGATGGATGCAGAGGCAACAAAATCGCTGACCTGGCACATGGCCAGCCCGGCATAACCACAGGGATTAATTCTCAGAAACGGCTCCATGTCCATAGCGACATTCAGCGCCAGGCCATGGAAAGAACAGCCACGGCGCACACGCAACCCGAGGGAGGCGATTTTCGCGTCATCGACGTACACGCCCGGCGCATCAGGCCGGGGCTTGGCGATAATACCGAGCTCGGCCAATGTGCGAACAATAGCCTGCTCAATCACATCAACCAGCGCTCTCACCCCCATCTTGCGGCGAGACAGGTTGATCATCAGATAAACCACCAGCTGGCCTGGGCCGTGGTAGGTTACTTGCCCGCCCCGGTCCACCGGAATAACCGGAATATCACCGGGCGCCAGAATATGCTCGGCCTTGCCCGCCTGTCCCTGTGTATAGACCCGAGGGTGCTCAAGGCACCAGAGCTCGTCTTTAGTGCCATCACCTCTATTCGCTGTGAAGCTTTTCATAGCCTCCCAGGTTTCCAGGTAGGGCTGCGGCCCCAATGATCTGACAATCAGTTCGGGCATCAGGCTTACAACACCATGTGTACGCGGCCACTGGCTTTAAGGTCTACGAACAAAGCTGTTAATTGCGACTCACCGGTCACAAAGATGGTCAGCTGAACCGAGCAGAACCGCCCCTTACTGCTGTCTTTGACGGAAACATCCTCTTCACAGATTCCCGGAGCATGCTGAGCGACAATCCCCACCACAAACTCTGTAAAATCCGGCGCAGAATCGCCTATCACCTTAATGACGTAGTCGCAGGGAAACTCAATTTTTGGTGCTTTCGGCTCACTCATGCCGCTTTACTCCCGGGCTCAAATCGCTCTTACTGAAATAGCTGAATAAAAAACAGCTTGATGGCATCCCAAACACGCTTGAACAGGCCACCCTCGGGAACGTCAGTCAGCGCGAGCACCGGCTGATCTATCAGTACCTCACCGTTGAACGACACCTTCACTCGCCCGAGCTCATCGCCGGCCTGAACCGGCGCCTTGATTACCGCATCGAGATCCACGCTGGACTCCAGGCTGTCACGGGATCCGCGGGCAATGGTCACGTAAGCATCTTCAAGCATACCCACAGATAGATTATCCGACTGACCGCCCCATACCTTGGCTTCAATCAGCTCCTGGCCAGCGCGGAACAAACGCTCGCTCTCAAAGTAGCGGAACCCATAGTTCAGCATTTTCTGAATTTCCTGTGACCGCGACTGTGAACTGCTGGTACCCATTACCGTCGCAATAAAGCGGGTGTCGTTGCGTTTCGCGGAGGCAACCAGGCAATACCCGGCCTCTTCGGTATGACCGGTTTTCAGGCCGTCAACACTGTCATCGCGCCACAACAAGCTGTTGCGGTTAGGCTGCCGAATATTGTTGTAAGTAAAGTGCTTCTCCGCGTAGATCGGATAATTCTCCGGGTAATCATTAATAATCGCGCGCGCCAGAACGGCAAGATCATACGCGGTGGAGAAGTGATCGGTAGCGGGCAGACCCGTAGCATTCACGAAGTTGGTATCCTTCATGCCAAGCAGCTGAGCCTGCTGATTCATAATATCAACGAACGCTCCCTCACTGCCCGCAACAAACTCCGCCAGCGCAACTGTTGCATCATTGCCGGACTGGATGACAACGCCTTTGAGGAGATCCTCTACGGAGACGCTGGTGCCTTCTTTGACAAATGTGCGGGAACCTTCTGTTTTCCAGGCCTTTACGCTAATTGGAACCATGTCGGACATATTGATCCGGCCCTCGTCCAGCTCACGCTCAACAATGTATGCCGTCATCATTTTGGTCAGACTGGCCGGCGGCAGCCTCTCGTTACTGTTCTCCTCCATAATAATGCGACCGCTTTTCGGATCCATAAGCACGTAGGAGCTGCCAGCAATCTGTGGCGGAGACGGAATCAGCACAGTCTGGGACATGGCTTTGGCTGATACCGAAAGCATCAACACAAAGGCGAGAGACGTAGTAATAAAAGAGAGCGAGCGAAAAACTGATTTTAATGCCATGGGTCCATTCATTCGTCGTTAAGTGTATTTTGTGTGTGGTCTGACGCTCAGTGAGAATCGGTCAGCACAATTGACTGCAAAAACCCTCTTGCTTCCAGCAGGCTCTGGGTCTTTCTCGCACTACCTTCGTCCTGAAAAGGGCCAACCTGTACCCGGTGAAAACGCCCGGAGGCGGTATCTATAGCACGCACCCGCACAGGGTTGCTGAGTAAGCTCTTGGCGCGAATCTGCAATTTCTCTGCAGGGTCACGACTGCTGAACGAACCAAGCTGAACAAACAGCCCGCCGCTGGCACCCTGCCCATCATTTACGGCGATAGCATTTTCCGTTGCGGGAGCTGACTGCACTGTCGACTGTCCATCGAGAGCAAAAGGCTGACCCGCAATGAACATACTTCCATCCGGCTTTACTGTAATCGATGCTACCTCTACCCGGGCAGTTCCGTGCGACTGGTAACCCAGTTTCTTGGCCGCCGCATAGGACAAATCAATCAGCCGGTCGCCATGAAACGGGCCCCGATCATTGACCCGGACAACCACTGTACGGCCATTATCCAGGTTGGTCACTCTTGCGTACCCCGGAATCCTCAGGGATTTATGAGCGGCTGACATCTGATACATGTCGAAGGTTTCGCCGTTAGACGTCTTGTGGCCATGAAACTTCTCGCCGTACCAGCTTGCGGTACCACGAGCAACATAGCCATCGTTGCTGCCCAACACTGAATAGTGCTTGCCCCAAACCGTATAAGGCGATTTGTTTCCGGCTCTGACCGGCGCCTGATAAACGGGTACGGCATCTGACAACCCGGAGGCATCAAAGTTTCCCTTGGGCGCTCGGTCCTGGGAAATCGTATAACGTGACGAATGATCGGTGCCGGCCGGAGTCGGTGCCGAAGCGCAGCCGGCCAGTGCCAGAGCTGTCGATACCACCGACCATAAACGTAAACGATTTGATATCACTGTCCGGAAGTCCTCTGAAATACGTGTCGCAAGATAAAAAACGCCGCGACATATACCATTGTAACGGGTTCCCTGCAGGTATCACCATTACCGGCGTGACATCAGGCCGTGATCATCCTGCGATGGGTCTGTATCGACATCAGAATGCCAAACGCCGCCATCAGCGTGACGGTTGAGGTGCCGCCGTAGGAAATCAGGGGCAAGGGCACCCCCACCACGGGTAGCAGACCGCTCACCATGCCAACATTTACAAACACATAGATGAAAAAGGTCATGGTCAGCGCACCCGCTACCAGCCGGCTGAATGAATCCTGGGCGGTCACCGCAATGTAGAGGCACCGCAGAATAATCAGAAAGTAGACGCTGAGCAGTATCAGAATTCCGATAAATCCGAACTCCTCCGCCAGTACGGCTACAATAAAATCCGTGTGGCTCTCAGGAAGAAATTCCAGATGCGACTGGGTACCCTGAAGCCAACCTTTGCCATCGAAGCCGCCGGAGCCAATGGCGGTTTTCGACTGGATAATATTCCAGCCAGCGCCCAGAGGGTCACTCTGGGGATCCAGCAGTGTCAGTACACGCTGCTTCTGGTAGTCGCGCATTCCAAAAAACCACATCACCGGTGCGGCTACTGAAACCATAACAACAAACGCACTGATCAGTTTCCAGCTCATGCCTGCAAAAAACACCACAAACAGTCCTGCCATACCCACCAGAAGCGACGTTCCGAGATCCGGCTGTTTCACGATCAGCACCATGGGGAGCAGCACAATCGCCAGGCCCACACCGATACGAGATAGCCTTGGCGGCAAGAAATGCCGCGACAGATACCAGGCGGCCATCATGGGCACGACCAGTTTCATCAGTTCTGATGGCTGAAACCTGGGCAGCCCCGGCAGCGCCAGCCAGCGCTGCGCACCTTTAGCTCCGATACCGACAAAAATTACAGCAATCAGCGCCACCAACCCCAAACCATAGAGCCAGGGCGCCCAGCGCCGGAATACTGAGGGATCGAGCTGGGCGAAAACCAGCATCACAACAAAGGCAATACCAAAGCGCAAACCTTGCGCCTTGACCACATCAAGGTTGCGATCTGCGCCACTGTAAAGCACGAACAGCCCGCCAGAGATCAGCACCAGAAGCAGAAAAAGCAGAATCGGATCCAGATGCAGAACCGACCAGATGCCTCTCGGACGCCCAAGAGGATTGCTGGCAGTTGAGTCAAGTACTCCCCGGGCGGCCATTAACGCACCTCGTTTTCAGAATCGGTTTTGCTGACCAGCGCGCCGTCGCCGGTCGCAGAAAACTCCAGCAACCAGGCATCGAACAGGGCCCGGGCAACGGGTGCAGCGGTACTACTGCCACCGCCTCCGTTCTCAACAATCACGGCAACGGCAATCTGCGGATTTTTCAAAGGCGCAAAGCCGACAAACATGGCATGATCGCGCAACCGCTCCCGGATCTCTTCGGCATCGTACTCTTCATCTTCTGCCAGGCTGAACACTTGGGCCGTGCCGGTCTTCCCGGCCATCCGGTAAGAAGCTCCCCGGCCAGCAGCGCGGGCAGTGCCTTTAGCCCCATGCATCACTTCCGCCATGGCGTCCGCTATGAACTCCCAATCGCTTGTGTCTTTAAGTTTCAACGGCTCATGGGTTTCATTCGGCAGGAACTCTTCGACCGACCTGTCTCCCAGGATATCTCTCAGTAATCTCGGTTCAACCCACTCCCCGCGATTGGCAATCAACGCTGTGGCCGTGGCGAGCTGCAAAGGCGTCGCGAGCATAAAACCCTGACCGATGCCCAGGTTGACAGAGTCGCCCGGATACCAAGGCTCATTACGCATTGCCCGCTTCCAGTCCCGGGATGGCAGAAGGCCGCTAAGAGCCCCGGACACATCCAGAGTCGCATCTTCGCCAAAACCGAAGCGGGACAAATAGCTGTGCATGGTATCCACGCCCATTTCCACAGCAGCTTCATAGAAATAGACATCACAGGACTGAGCCATTGCATAGGTAAGATCAACCCAACCGTGTCCCCCTCGCTTCCAGTCCCTGTAACGACGGCCAGAAGTGTTGAACTGGAAGTACCCGGGATCCCAGATGGTGTGATCCCTCGTAACAGCACCACTATCAAGCGCCGCAATTGCTAACATGGGCTTGAGCGTGGAGCCGGGAGGGTATTGCCCACGCAGAGCCCGGTTGAACAGAGGTTTGTCCTTGCTGTCCCTCAACTCGGCATAGTCCGCCACGCTGATACCGGTAACAAACTTGTTTGCATCAAACCCTGGCACGCTGGCAAGCGCCAGTATCCCGCCTGTTGCAGGCTCGATGGCGACGATAGCGCCCCTGCGGCCATCGAGAAGCTCGTATGCCCGGCTCTGCAGCCGCAGGTCGATATGCAGCTGCAGATCCTCACCCGGCACCGGGTTTTCCCGTTCCAGAACTCTCAAGGTGCGGCCTCGCGCGTTGGTTTCTACGTGCTGATAGCCAACCTTTCCATGCAGCAGCTCTTCATAGAACCGTTCGACACCGGATTTTCCAATGTAGTTGGTGCCCGCGTAGTTGACCGGATCAATCCGCTGCAGCTCATCGCGGTTAATACGGCCGACAAAGCCCAACGCATGAGCCGTCAGCTCGCTGTGCGGGTAATACCGAACCAGTTCTGCCTCCACTTCCACGCCGGGCAATTCGTGCCGATGCACCGCCAGGCGAGCAATCTCGTCTTCGGTCAGATCGTAACGCAGTGGAATCTCCTGAAAGGGCCGCCGGGGCTCTCGAAGGCGGCGCTGGAACCGCTCCATATCCTCGTCGGAAACATCCAGAATTCCGACCAGCTGCTCCAGCGTCGCTTCCATGCCACCAACCCGCTCCGGTACAACGGTCACACTGAACACAGGCCGGTTTTCCGCCAGTAATATGTGGTTGCGATCGTAAACGAGCCCGCGCGGAGGCGGTACAGACTGAACCTGCACGCGGTTTTTATCGGAGAGAGTGGTGTAAATGTCGTGCTCTACCACCTGGAGCTGATACATACGCGCTACAAGCCCTGCAAGGAGCAGGAACACGAACACCAGCATAACGGTGGCGCGACGCTGGAACAGCCTGCGTTCGGCGGCAGTATCCTTGAATTCACCCCACGGCATGGATGCTTCCTAGGCCCGGTGGTACGGGTGGTTACGGGTAATCGACCAGGCTCTGTACAGCTGTTCCGCTAGCAGGATGCGCACCAGAGGATGAGGCAGGGTGAGAGGAGAAAGCGACCACTGTTGGTCTGCACGCTGGCGACAAGGCTCGGCCAAACCGTCAGGACCTCCTACCAGAAAACTCACGTCCCGCCCGTCTTGCTGCCAGCTTTCGAGCTGGCTCGCCAGCTTTTCAGTAGACCAGGGGCGACCAGTCACCTCTAGCGCGACGACTCTGTCTCTGGAACCTGCAGCCGCCAGTACTGCCTCGCTCTCGCGCTGCATCAGCCTCGGAATGTCGGGGTTTTTACCACGATGGGGCATGGCAATCTCTACCAGCTCAAGAGGCATTTCCGGGGGCATACGACGCGCGTAATCGTCGTAGCCCTTACTGACCCAGTCGGGCATTTTCTGCCCCACACAGATCAGGCGCAAGCGCATGATTACTCGCTGCCCGCAGCACCGACTTCCGGTGCATCGCGCCAGAAGCGCTCCAGATCGTAAAACTCACGGGTTGCCGGCATCATTACATGAACAACGACATCGCCCATATCCACCAGAATCCAGTCGCTGCCGCCGCCACCTTCCACATTACCTACTCGAACACCTTGCTCTTTGGCGTCAGTGGCAACGGAATCCGCAAGGGATCTAACGTGGCGATTGGATGTTCCGGATGCCAGAACCATATAGTCGGTAACGCTGGTGCGATCCCGTACATCAATAACACTGATGTCCTGTGCTTTCACATCTTCAAGTGCGTGCACTATCAGATCTTTGAGTTGCTCTGCCTGCATAATCACCCTGTTGTCCGGGTGCCGGCCGGAATGGCCACCCGAAAAGTCATATTCAAATGCGATTGTAACACTAAAAGTTGTTCACTGGGCATGCTCCATAAAGCCCCATTCGCTGAATCTCCGCCCAGACCGCATCGGGAACCAGATAACGAGGTGACTGGCCGCCTCCAATACGCTCGCGGATGCCGGTTGCGGAGATATCCAGCCAGGGTGGATCAAGTTCCAGAACACGCCCTGATGCTTGGCCACAAAGGGCATCGGCGCTCTCAACGCCGCGTTCTGCCAGCAAACGGGCCGGCTCACTTTCCCGATCCAGCGCAGTGCCGGGGCGCCGCACAACAATAATGTGGGCAAGGCCTGGAATCTGCTGCCACTCCTGCCAGCGGTCAAAGCCGGCAAATGCGTCCGTGCCTACCACCATCACCAGTGGCGCATCTGCGCCCAGCTCGTTACGCAGCTGGCGCAGAGTATCTGCGGTATAGGATGCGCCTTCTCTACGAAGTTCGCGGTCGTCAATTTGCAGGCATGGTTCACCGGCTATCGCCAGCTCCAGCAGGCGCAGCCGTTGCGCCGCCGTTGCCCCGGTCTCACCCCGGTGAGGCGGGATATGACAGGGCACGAGATTAACAGGCACGTTTCCGAGCCGCTCACTGACCTCCAGCGCAAGGCGCAGGTGGCCATGGTGCACCGGGTCGAAGGTACCGCCATAAATCACATGCATCGGCATCAGGCCCGGATGTGACCATCGCCAAACACCACGTATTTCTGTGAGGTCAGCCCCTCGAGCCCGACCGGGCCACGAGCGTGTATTTTGTCTGTGGAGATACCAATCTCGGCGCCCAGGCCATACTCGAAGCCATCAGCAAGGCGAGTGGAGGCATTGACCATCACCGAACTCGAATCCACTTCTGTGATAAAGCGCCGGGCACGGGTGTAGTTCTCCGTGATAATGCTGTCTGTATGCTGGGAACTGTAACGGTTGATGTGCTCGATGGCTCCATCCAGCCCATCCACCACGCGAATGGCAAGCACGGGAGCCAGGTACTCTTCCTCCCAGTCTGCTTCCGTGGCAGCTTTTATATCTGTAAGAACTTCCCGGGTCTGCTCGCACCCACGCAGCTCAACACCCTTTTCAATAAAAGCCGAGCCCAGCAACGGCAGCATGTCAGCTGCGATTTCCTTGTCTACCAAAAGAGTTTCCATAGTGTTGCAGGTGCCGTAGCGGTGAGTTTTGGCATTAACAGCGACGCTCAATGCCTTTTCCGGATCGGCATGGCTGTCGATATAAACATGACACACGCCATCAAGATGCTTGATAACCGGCACCCGCGCGTCCCGGCTGATTCGTTCAATCAACCCCTTTCCTCCTCTGGGCACAATCACATCCACGTAATCCGGCATGGTAATCAATTCGCCGACAGCTGCCCGTTCGGTGGTTTTGACAACCTGCACTGCCGTTTCCGGCAAACCGGCCTCTGCGAGCCCACGCGCCAGACACAAAGCAATGGCCTGATTGGAATGAATGGACTCGGACCCTCCGCGCAAAATAGCGGCATTGCCAGACTTCAGGCAAAGACTTGCAGCCTCAACCGTTACATTGGGACGGGACTCATAGATAATGCCGATAACACCCAGAGGCACGCGCATTTTGCCCACCTGAATACCGGAGGGACGGTAGGTCATGTCGGTAATTACACCAATGGGGTCGGGCAAGGAGGCAACCTGGCGGAGCCCCTCAATCATGGCATCGACGCGTGCGGGCGTGAGCTCGAGCCGATCCAGCATTGCAGCATCCAGACCGCTTTCCCGCCCGCCGGCAAGATCGAGTGCGTTTGCCTCGGCCAAGTCACTCCGGGCAGCATCCAACGCTTCGGCAGTCGCCAGGAGCGCACGGTTCCGCACCTCTGTTGTAGAGCGGGCAATGAGTGTTGCCGCTGCCCGGGCCTGCTGCCCGACGTCGGTCATATAAGCTGCAATATCCATCCCTTTACCTTATGTGTTTTTGCCAGAATTCAGGAATAAGAGACTAACTTTACCTTTCCCGTTTCAAGTACGCACCCCAAACAGATATTATACCGCTGCGGTACAATGGGAACTCCGAAAAAGGACGAATACCATGGCCCAGACGGCCGAAAAGTTTTTGCTGACCCGGTTATCACGCACCAGCCTCGCCGTTTTCGTGGCCATAGCCGTTCTGTGCGCCATACTCGGAGAGCCGCTTACTGCGGCCAGCGCAGCAGCTGCGGCCGGTGTTATTCTCAGCGGACGCAACTTCCACCCGGGGCGCGGAACCAGCCCCTGGCCAACCCTTCAGAAACTGTTTTTCGCAACGCTGATATTGTTGTTGATAACCAGTTTCTGGACAGGGCCCTGGGCACTCAGCCATTGGCTCTACGGGCTTGTACTGGTTGCGTTTGCACTGGTTCCCCGCGGAATCGCAACCCTGATAACCGTGGTCATTGTAGTTCTTGCGATGGCCGCAGCCCAATGGGCCGAAGGCATTGCTGATCGCCACCAGATGATCAGTGCGCTTCTGCTGACCATTCTTCTTTCTGCTGTGCTGATATTCCTGCGCGAATACAAAACCCGCCAACTGGCGCCCTTGAGGCGAACAGACGAACTCACTCAGGCCGCCAGCCGCGAATATCTTTCTGCAGACCTGCACAAGGAAATCCAGCGGAGCGAGCGCGAGGGAACCGATATGTCCATCATCATGATTGGTCTTGACGCCCATGCAAGTGACAACGACCCGGACGAAGATATCCGCTCGATTCTTCCAAGAATCGGCCGTTTCCTGCACTCTCAGCTACGGGATTTCGACACCTACTACCGGGCGGCAGACCTGCAGTTTCTAGTGATTTTACCGGGCATAGCCACCCATGAGGCCATCACCCGAGCCGAAACGATTCGTAAAGGGCTTGGCGCTCTACTTGAGGCCCACGGCATGAACCTGACCGTCAGCACCGGTATCGCCGGCCTGAACATCGGCGACGATGCAGACAGCCTGCAGCAGAGTGCAGCTAACGCACTGCGCCGCGCGCAGCAACAGGGCGGCAATCGTACTCAGGCCTACAGCGCCTGGAAACCCACCACCCCCACTCAGCCACGTGCGGAAGGATCTGCGCCATGACAGAAACCCGGCTGAGAACCTGGACACACAGCGTTGGCTACGGCCTTGCCACCCTGTTTATTTTTACTCTGGCCCTGCAAAACCTTCGCTATGGTTTTTACGAGCTTTTCTATCTGGCTTCCGGTATGGCTGCCCTGACTCTTGCGGGCGTCGCCTATACTTTTCTGAGCCGCAGGCACCAGCTCTCTGCGCCTGGTCACCTGGTTATTCTCTCCGGCCTGAACAGCGGCCTACTGGCTGCCATGCTTACAATGAACAGCACAGGCATTACCCACTGGGCCATGCCGTTACTGGTACTTAACCTGCTGATACTGCCGCTTCGCCAAGCGCTGATGCTGTCCCTGCTTCTGCTTACCCCCACGGCGATTCTGCTCTTTATAAATCAGCCTCCAGCAGATGCCCTCACGGCTCTCAGCGGTTTGCTCATTGTCCTGACTGTCGCGGCACTTTATATATGGCATTACGATCACATGGCACAGTCTGCCGAGGATCTTGCCATTACCGATCCGGTTACGGGCGCCCACAACGCTCGCTTTCTTGATGAGACGCTGCAGAAAGAAATCAGCAGGGCAATTGCCACCGGCCACAGTCTCTCGGTGATCAACCTGGCCATAGATTACGCTGACGAGGCGGCTGACCTCCACGGCAAACCTGGTATGCAGGGGTTATTCTGCAATATGACCCAGCACCTGTTCGGAGTGATTCGTGCCGGCGACACACTGTATACGCTGAATGATTCAGAGTTCTTCCTGATCCTCCCGTTCACTCCGGAAGAAGGCGTGCGCGTGATCGCTGAACGTATAAGGCGCACCATCTCCGAAAATCACTGGCCGGTGATCGGCAAGGCCACGGTAAGCCTGGGCTGCACAACCCGGGGCAACAGCGACACCCGCACCGATACTCTGCGCAAACGTGCGCATCAGGCCATGCTCGAAGCCCGCCGGCGCGGGGCTGACTCGGCCTGGTTCAGCCCGGGAGAGATGCTCCGGACATGAGCAGCGCTTGGCTTACGGATTTGACCGCGTGGCTGAGTGCCAATCCGGGATGGTTATCAATAGCACTGTTCAGCACCGCGTTTATTGAATCCCTGGCGGTTGCGGGCATTATTGTGCCCGGTGTTGCGTTGCTGTTCGCCATTGCCGCGCTGGCCGCCCAGATTGGCATGCCTCTGATGGCGACACTGGTATGGGCCGGGCTAGGGGCGATCGCGGGGGACACAGCAAGTTTTGCGATCGGCAGGCTTTTCCAGGGCCGGCTAACAAGCGTGTGGCCGTTTAACCGTCACCCTGAGCTAGTCAACAAAGGCGAGCGCTTCTTCCGCAGTCATGGCGGCAAGAGCGTCATTATCGGACGCTTCGTAGGGCCTATCCGACCGATGATTCCGGTGATAGCCGGCGCTCTTCTGATGCCTTGGCGCCGCTTTCTGGCATTCAACATCGGGTCGGCCATCGGCTGGGCACCGGTTTATATTTTGCCGGGATTTCTGGTGGGTAGCGCATTAGCGAGCGAGGTACCGCCACCCGCTCATTTTTACCTGGTTACCGGCATCAGTCTTGCGACTCTGGCGGCGATCTACGTCGTCCTCTTTCGCTTCCAGCTCGGCCTCGCCGAAGACAGCCGAATTTATCTCTGGCTGCAGCGGCAGATGGCGCAGTATGAGGCAACCCATCGCTTCTGGCGCCTTTATACCAATGAGCGCCCAGCACATGAGGGAGAGTTTCCGCTGGCCTCTCTAATGCTTGCCCTGGGTGCTTTTGCCCTGTTTATACTCTGGGGCCAGCTGGCAACCATGACTGCAGTGATTGAGCCTTTCGATCAACTGGCAATGCAGTGGTTCAACGATTTACGCCAGCCATTATTTGATGCACCTGCTATTGCCGCCACACTTCTGGGCGACCCTCCAGTTCTCGCAACCGCAGCTATACTGGCCTGTCTGGCACTGGCGTTCCGGGGGCACTACGCTGCCGCCGTTCACATCCTGCTGGCTGCCGTTATGACCATTGTGCTGGTCTGGGGTCTGAAATCCGCCATTGGCGCTGTACGCCCGGATCAGGTTGTAAACCCACCGTCATCCGGCTCCTTTCCCAGCGGCCATACTGCAGGCATCACGGTATTTGTTACGCTGTTGGCCAGTTTTGTGGCAGCTGAAGCCCGCAACCGCAAACGCTGGCAGGCTTACATTATGCTCTCGTTACCGCTGATTCCGGTGGCCGTCAGCCGGCTTTATCTGGGCGTACACTGGTTCAGCGATATCGTAGGGGGGCTGTTGCTGGGGCTGGCGATCACCGGCGCAACACGAGCCAGTTTCAGCCGGTTTGACCGGGTTCCTATCGCTCCGGATATAGTGACCATTTCGGCAGCATTAGTCTGGCTGGCGTTCAGCGGCAGTTACATCTGGCTCATGTGGCCAGATGCCATACAGCATTATGCGCCAGCCTCCTGATGCCATCAGCATCAGCCCTCTTCGAGGGCTTCAAGCAGCCCCTGCAAGCGGCTCAGGCGCGCTATAGGATCTTGCATCTCCATGAGATGCTGCTTTTCCTGCTTGTCCAGAGGTAGTAGCTCAGTCAGCCGCCAGCTGACATCCCGGGCATCCTCATAATCCACGCTCATGCCCAGCTCTTGGATGACCGGATGCCGGAAAAGCGCACGCAACACTGATGGCAACTCATAAAAAGCAGTAGGAATACTTCCCGAGACTTCTACCGGCAAAAACACCATCTCGCAGAGATTTAACCCGTCATTCTGCTGCCAGGTGCGGGTAATGGAAACCTTGGCCTCACCCTCCACGGTAATTCCCAGCAACCCGTTGTCCAACTGCTGAAAATCGATAATGCGCACGTAAGTGCCGGTCTCATAAAAAGACGCCACGCGACCGGTTTCTGCCCCATCACGCAACAAGGTTATAACAAAACCTTGATCACCCTTCATGCAACGGGTCAGCATATCTATATAGCGCGGCTCGAACAGCTGCAGCGGAATCCTGCCACCGGGCAGTACAACCGAGTTGAGAGGAAAAACCGGAACCTTCATCGGATGGACAGCAACTGTTGAACCTCATCGACCCGTGCCCGCGCCTCTGTCAGAAGCTCAAGGCTGCGGGATGCATTCAACTCAAGGTCGCCCAACCGGCGATAAGCAGGCACCTGGTCGAATGCTGGCAAGCCTTCGTTCTGGCTGGAACCGATCATGGCGTGAAGTTGAGCAACAATCACAACATCTACCAGCTGTGGCTCCGCCTCCCGGCTCTCGTAACTCCAGTCTTCTGCATGCCGCGCCGCATCAATGAATGCGGGCGGGAACGACCAGCTTTCCAGAACAGCGGTGCCGACATCAGCCCGGAGTTCGCTAATGGCATTCTGAAGATTAGTGTCGTCGGCAAACAGATTTACGTGGTGCTCGGCTTGCACCAGAATCGGAACCACACCGATATCGTGAAGCAGCCCAGCCAACAGCGCTTCTTCCGGATTCAGCCGGGTTGTATGGTCCGCCAGCACCCAGCAAAGTGCCGCCACTTCACGGGAGTGTCTCCAGAGTTTTTCCATCTCTTTCTGCAGTGTCGGCTGACGGGTTTTGAACACCTCCCGCATGGAGAACACAGTTACAAGCTGGCGAGTCGTTCTCATGCCCAACCGGATGACCGCCTCACGGACATTTCGCACATCGCTGAACCCCCGGTAAAGCGGGCTGTTACAGGCCCGAACCAGTTTGGCCGCTATGGCAGGGTCAGCTGACACCGCAATGGCCACCTGGTCTGCTGTTGAATCTTCCTTGTCTACCGTGCGCCGTACTTTCCAGGCTACATCTGGGACACTGGGCAGCTTGAGCTGGTTGGAACGAAGCTCGGCGTAAAACTCCATCAAAAGATGGTGTTCTTCACTCTCTCCGCTGTCATTGCCCTCCCCCGAGTCCATCTCAACCTGGGCGACCGGCGCTGCTCGCAGAAGCTGGTTGAGGACATCCTGCTCTACCACAAGAAATTCACACGACTTAACCGCGGTAACTTCATACATTCGTGGCTGCAGCCTGGCGATGGGATTCAGCGCTTTCTCGGTTTCGGCTTCAATAACCGTTTTGCGGCCATCAACCGATTCCAGCTCCACTTTCCCGGCAACCAGGAAATAATCCAGACCATCACGTACACCGCGCTCCAGCACTCGCTGGCCTGGGCCATGAGATCTGCGTTCGGCGCGACTGGCTAGCAATACCAACTGGTCATCGGTCAGCCGGTTCAGCGGCTGAAACTCTTTCAGACGACGTAGCGGAAGGCTTTCCTGGCTAGCCATAGGCAATCTCCTAAGTGAGCACAAGGCAGGGAATCGATTCGTTATCTCTGTTAGCTATTGTAACCATGGCGCAGGAAAACAACCATGCGCCGGGAGTCTAATCTGGTATCCTTTGCCTCTTTATTAAAGCTACCGCCAAGCATTCAAACAGAGAGACCAGAGCACCATGCCTCAGTATCGTTCGCGGACTTCCACCGCAGGCCGCAATATGGCCGGCGCCCGCGCCCTCTGGCGCGCCACCGGCATGAAAGACGATGATTTCGGAAAACCGATTATTGCCGTCGCCAACTCCTTCACCCAGTTTGTGCCCGGACACGTCCATCTCAAAGACCTGGGGCAGCTCGTTTGCCGCGAAATTGAGGCCGCAGGTGGCGTAGCCAAGGAGTTTAATACCATCGCAGTGGACGATGGCATCGCCATGGGCCACGACGGCATGCTCTATTCGCTGCCCTCTCGCGAAATCATCGCTGACTCTGTTGAGTATATGGTGAATGCGCATTGCGCCGATGCCCTGGTATGCATCTCCAACTGTGACAAAATCACACCGGGTATGCTGATGGCCGCCATGCGCCTGAACATTCCCGCCATTTTCGTTTCCGGCGGCCCCATGGAAGCCGGCAAGACCAAACTGTCAAAGCACAAGCTGGACCTGGTCGATGCGATGGTTATAGCCGCAGACCCCTCAGCCGATGACGAAATGGTTGCAGAGTACGAGCGTAGCGCCTGCCCCACCTGCGGCTCGTGCTCAGGCATGTTTACCGCCAACTCCATGAACTGCCTGGCCGAAGCCATTGGTCTCGCCCTGCCCGGCAACGGCTCCATGCTGGCCACCCACGCCGACCGAGAGCAGCTGTTCCTGAAAGCCGGCCGTCAGATTGTGGAGAATGCCAAGCGCTATTACGAGCAGGACGACGACAGCGTTCTGCCACGGAGCATCGCCTCCATGGCAGCGTTCGAAAACGCCATGATTATGGATGTCGCCATGGGCGGATCCACCAACACCATTCTTCACCTGCTGGCAGCCGCGCAGGAAGGTGGTGTTCCGTTCACTCTGAACGAGATTGACCAGCTATCCCGCCGGGTTCCGCAGCTTTGCAAAGTGGCACCAAACTCTCCCAAATACCACATGGAGGATGTGCATCGGGCCGGCGGCATTATGGGAATTCTGGGAGAGCTGGAGCGTGGCGGCCTGATCAATACTGACCTGCCCACGGTACACAGCAAAACCATGAAAGAAGCGCTGGAAACCTGGGACATCATGCGTTCGCCGCCCCCAGAAGTTGTTGAGTTCTATAAAGCCGGGCCCGCAGGCATCCCGACTCAAACGGCCTTCAGCCAGAGCACCCGCTGGCCAAGCCTGGACGGCGACCGTGAGACGGGCTGTATCCGCTCGATTGAGCACGCCTACAGTTCCGAGGGCGGCCTTGCCGTTCTGTATGGCAACATCGCCGTTGACGGCTGCGTGGTAAAAACCGCCGGCGTGGATGAAAGCATCTACGTATTCGAGGGCAAAGCCCGGGTCTTTGAAAGCCAGGACTCCGCCGTTGCCGGCATACTGGCAGACGAAGTCAAACCCGGCGAAGTGGTTATCATCCGTTACGAAGGCCCCAAGGGCGGCCCCGGCATGCAGGAAATGCTCTACCCGACCAGCTACCTCAAATCCAAAGGGCTCGGCAAGGACTGCGCACTGCTGACCGACGGGCGTTTCTCCGGCGGTACCTCGGGGCTTTCCATCGGCCACGCATCACCCGAAGCCGCAGCTGGTGGCGCGATAGGGCTTATCGAAACCGGCGACTCGATCCGTATCGATATTCCCCAGCGATCCATCAATGTGCAGCTGGACCAACAGGAACTGGATCGTCGTCGCGAAGCCAGAGATGTAAAAGGCTGGAAGCCTGAACAACCAAGAGAGCGCGCAGTCTCGGCGGCTCTGAAAGCTTACGCGTTACTGGCAACCAGCGCCGATAAAGGCGCAGTGAGAGATCTGGAAAAGCTCGGCTGATACGGATTCTCATACAAAAAAGCCCGCGCAGATCATTTGCGCGGGCTTTTTTGTTTCGAGATGCATGTGTCAGAAGAATGACCAGCCGCCATCATCCTCTTCCTCAACCGCGTCTTCCTCGACCGGCTCAGGATTGCTGCCTGCCGCTGGCTGAGTCTTTTCGGGCTGGCGAGCGGGCGCAGCAGCCGCAACCTGAACACTGATCATGCCCAGCGCTTTTTTGCTTTCCTCATCCAGAATCCCGCTTGCCTGAAGTCCATTGTCCTTCTGGAAACGCGACAATTCAGACCGGGTGGCATCATCCATTCTGGAATTGACGTTAGTGATATCGTATCCGGCGCCGTATAAGGCATTCTTGAGCGCAACCGTCTCATCAGCAAACGCTGCAGGCGCGAAACCCAGCACTGCTACTGTGCCGGCTACGAGCGCAAGGCGTCCCAAACGGGTGGTCGCGTTTTTCATGATTTTCACCTGATGTACTCCTGATATCCGAGCGATATCCGCTTCTTTCTTGTTATGTGGTGCCGATCTCCACAGGCTGGGGCGAACCCGCAAAATCCTATCATACTTTTATCTCATGTCGCCTTAACCGACATCACGGTCATAATCTTCGGCCTTCTGAGACTCTTCGCTGAACTCCCGGATAAAGATTCCCCAGAACGCCATGAACAATGCGGCGACCAGAGGCCCCATCACAAAACCGTTAATACCAAACATTGCAATGCCGCCCAGCGTGGAAAGCAGCACAATGTAATCAGGGAGTTTTGTATCCCGACCAACCAGAATCGGTCGTAAAACATTATCAGCAAGCCCTATCACGACCACGCCGAATATCGTGAGCACCACGGCCTCAACGATATTACCTACTGCAGCCAGATAAATCGCTGCAGGCACCCACACCAACGCGGCGCCCACAGCCGGCAGTAATGAGAAAATGGCCATCACTACGCCCCAAAGCAGCGCCCCGCCAATACCGAGAATCCAGAAAATAAAGCCCCCCAGCGCACCCTGAATGATGGCAATCAGCAGGTTACCTTTGACCGTTGCGCGGGTTACTTCGGCAAATTTGGCAAACAGCAAGCGTTCACGCTCATCCCCCAGGGGAAGCGCACGAATCAGCAGGTCAACCAGCTTACTGCCGTCGCGCAACAGGAAAAACGCCAGGTACACCATAAGAGCCAGCCCGAGGAAAAACTGGAAGGTGTTCTGGCCAACGCCCAGAGCCTGCTTGGCAAGAAACTGGCTGCCGCCCACGAACAGACTGACGACTCGATCGCGGATTTCACTGAAACTGACATCAAACTGGGCCAGAAGTGCCTGAATAGCCGGGAAGGACTTGTTCACCTGATCAATATACTCGCCGGGCTTTATCTCCCCGTCCTGAATCTGCTGATAGATTCCCAGCCCCTCGGACACCAGAGAGGTCACTAGCACCAGCACAGGAATTACCACGATCAACATGCATACCGTTAACGTAATCAACGCATTCACGTTTGGCCGCTCACCAAGCCGACGTACCAGGAACAGCTGGAACGGATGAAAAATCAGTGCAATCGCGATAGCCCAGAAGATGGGCCCCGAAAAAGGCTTCATGAGCAACGCGAAAGCCAGAGATACCCCGACCAGCATGGCAAGAAAGGTTCGTGTCTCAAGTTTTGCGTACATAATTCCGTTTATCCAAGTCAGATTCAGGCGGGCATTAGCCTACCATGACCAAATGGCCACTGGCGCATGCTTCAGGTTATAGTCGAAGGTTGTTGGTCAGCTATTAAACAGGTCATGGTATTGGAACAGGAAACCTTTACTACGGAAACAGCTCTGGACGCTGCGGCGGAACTGCGCCGGGTGCTTGCCGCCAGAACCCATCGCCGAAAGGTTCTGGGCCAGGAAATTCTGGTGCCGGGGCAGCTGGGCGAGGCACTGCAACTGCCACGAATCATTCACCGCCTCCAGAGCAAGCAGCAGCGTTTTCGGGACCAGGGGCTGGACGACTTCCAGGAGCTCTGGCCAACGCTGTCAGCAGTCACGCGTGAGAAAGTACTCAACGCTATCGGCTGGTATGACCCCAAAAACCTGGATTGGGAAGACAAACGCTCCAACCGAAGACCAACAGTCGACCCGGACGACGCCTGATTCAAAGCTGCAACGCTCTGTTACGCAACTCAAACACATGAAATCGCCAACTGATCTATCCTGATGATCTAAGATTGCTGTAACGGTTCCGGAAATGGAAAACCCGCAGCAATCACGCAACCAATCAGTCAGGACAGTCGATGGCATGCGTATTCTGAGAACCGATGACGACCGCTTTGTAGGCCTCCCGGATTACCCTTTTCTCCCTCATTATCTGGATGTCGAGCCCGGCCTCAGGATGCATTATGTCGACGAGGGCCCAGCCGATGCATCCCCCGTTCTCATGCTTCACGGCGAGCCCTCGTGGTCATACCTTTACCGCCATATGATTCCTGTAGTCGCTGATGCAGGCCACCGGGTACTGGCGCCTGACCTCGTGGGCTTCGGTAAATCCGACAAGCCCGCATCCGTAGATGACTACAGCTACGATCGCCACATGGCATGGCTTAAGCAATGGCTCGAAGCACTGGACCTCAAAAACATAACGCTGGTTTGCCAGAATTGGGGCTCGCTTCTGGGCCTGCGACTTGCCGCGGAACTCCCAAACCGATTCCAACGGATCATTGTTGGTAATGGCATGCTGCCAACCGGCGAAACCCGCGCACCTGCCGCGTTCAGTGTATGGAAGGCTTTCGCTACCCACAGCCCCTGGTTTCCGGTCAGCCGGATTGTGCAGCTCGGTACCGAACGAACATTGAACAAACATGAACTGGCAGCCTACGAGGCGCCGTTCCCGTCAACAGAATACAAAGCGGGCGCGCGAGCGTTTCCAAAACTGGTACCCGTTTCACCAGAAGACCCGGCAAGCAATGCCAACAAGGCCGCATGGAAGGTACTGGAAACCTGGCGAAAGCCCTTCATTACGTGTTTCAGCAGCGGCGACCCTATAACCCGAGGCGGGGACCGCTACATGCAGCGCCGCGTTCCCGGCGCACTGGGGCAGCCGCACATCACCCTGAGTGGTGGGCACTTCCTGCAGGAAGACTCGCCCGAAGACTTTGCGCGGATTATTCTTGATGCGTTGAAATCAGAAATGGCGGCCTGAGCCGCCATTTCTTTAAAGCACCTTTCAACCACCGATAAAAAACTAACCGCATACCGTCACAGTCTGGCGACTGATCGTCAGCTTCGATGACTGGCCTCAAAAACAGCAAGCCAGTTACCAGGCCGCCAAACGTTGCGCGCCCCGGCAACTACCTACGAGGTACAAAAGATTTTACGTATTAAAGCCGACAAAAAGCGGTTATAATATCGCCACATAATGCATTGCCCAGCAATGCTCTACCTTCCGAATCCCGAGTAAATCGATGTCTGAATTGTCCTTTGCCGAACTGGGGCTTGATCCAGCCGTACTTGAAGCTGTATCCGCCATTGGCTATGAAACCCCAACACCCATCCAGGCTCAATGCATTCCTGCACTGCTCGCTGGCAAACATCTGCTGGGCGTTGCCCAGACCGGCACGGGTAAAACCGCCGCCTTCGCATTACCGCTGCTGAGCCGGATTGATGCATCCGTGACTGAGCCTCAGATTCTGGTTCTGGCACCCACGCGGGAACTGGCTATTCAGGTAGCGGAAGCCTTTACCTCTTATGCCTCGAAATTTCGCAACTTCCACGTGTTGCCGATTTACGGTGGCCAGGATTTTTATCCTCAGATCAAAGGCCTCAAACGCGGTGCCCAGGTTATTGTCGGTACCCCCGGCCGCATGCTCGACCATCTTCGCAAAGGCACACTAAGGCTGGGCAACCTGAAAGCCCTGGTCCTTGACGAAGCTGATGAAATGCTGCGCATGGGCTTTATTGATGACGTTGAGGCTATCCTCTCCAAGACGCCGCCAAACTGTCAGCGCGCTCTGTTCTCCGCCACCATGCCACCGCAGATCAAGAAGGTAGCTCAAACCTACCTGAGCGATGCGGTGGAAGTAAAAATCGAGAGCGAAACCCGCACGGTTGAGCGTATTTCTCAGTTTGTTCTACCGGTTTATGCAGAGCGCAAGCTGGATGCGCTGACCCGCATTCTGGAAGTGGAGCCTATCGAAGGTGCGATTATCTTTGTGCGCACCAAGGCCGAAACCACACTGCTGGCCGAGAAACTCAGCGCCCGCGGACACGCCGTAGCACCCCTGAACGGGGATCTGAACCAGCGACAGCGCGAACAGACTGTTGAAGACCTCAAGCGTGGCAAGAAAGACATTATCGTCGCGACCGACGTAGCCGCCCGCGGCCTGGACGTACCCAGAATCACACACGTTATCAACTACGATGTGCCCTACGACACCGAAGCCTATATCCACCGGGTGGGGCGTACCGGCCGCGCCGGGCGCACAGGTAAAGCTATCCTGCTGGTAACCCCCCGCGAGCGGAGCTGGCTGCGCACTCTTGAGCGCGCCACCAACTCGCCAATGGAAGCTTACCAACTGCCGTCGCCTGTTGAACTGAAGAAAATGCGCGAAGAGCAGTTTGAAACCCAGCTTCTGGGCTTTGCTGAAGATAAAAAGCTCGCAAAGTCTATGGCATTGCTGGACGAGATCGCCGAACGCAACGAAATGGATATAGCCATGGTTGCTGGTGCCCTCGCGTGCTGGATGGAGGCAATGCAGCCTGGCTCACTGCCTCTGGAGCAACCGGAAGCGCTGCCAGTGGTGTCTTCGACTCCACCTCCGCGCCGTGATCGCAAAGGCGGAGGCGGACGCCCGGGCGAGTTTCGCAAGGGACCACCAAAAGGTCGTGGTGGACCTGGAGGCGCCGGAGCACGAGGCAAGCCACCGGGTAAAGGTGGCAAGCCGGCCGGTAAGCGCCCTCCCCGTCAGTCAGACGCCAAGCGCTGATAGACAACGAAGCTGTAGTCGTAAGGATTGTTATCGGACGCGGAGAAATCCTCCCGTCCGATTTCTTCCCACTCATCCCAGTTCACTTCCGGAAAATACGCATCGCCATCCACCTCGGCATGCACCTGCGTGATGTAAATGCGGTCTGTCATCGGTAGCGCTTCCGCATAGATCTGCCCACCCCCGATAATCATCACTTCATCACCACCATCCAGTTCAGCCTGTGCTGCAGCTTTTACCAGAGCCTCTTCCAGTGATTGCGCGGTAACGGTTCCTGCAGGTGCTTCCCGGTCTGCATCCCGCGAAATAACAACGTTCATCCGGCCCGGCAACGGCCTGCCTATGGAATCCCAGGTTTTACGACCCATGATGATGGGCTTGCCCATGGTGGCTTGCTTGAAGTACTTCAGGTCACCCGGCAGGTGCCAGGGCAGATTGTTATTCCGGCCAATAACCCGGTTTCGGGACATGGCTACTATGAGTGCCTTGCGCATGTTATTTCCTCTGATTCGGGGGCTGCAAGTACTAGATAGCGATGGGTGCTTTTATACCGGGATAAGGGTCGTAGCCCTCAAATTCGAAGTCTTCCAGTTCATACTCAAAAATTGATCCCGGTTTGCGCTTGATTAGCAGTTTAGGCAGAGCTTTTGGCTCACGTTTTAACTGTTCAAACACGATGTCGTCTGTCAGGTGGTTCTGATATAAATGGCAATCACCAAACGTATGAACAAATTCACCGACTTCCAGATCACACTGTTGAGCAATCATGTGGGTTAACAACGCGTAGGATGCGATGTTGAAGGGCACACCGAGAAACAAATCCGCACTGCGCTGATACAGCTGGCAAGAGAGCTTGCCGTCAAGCACATAAAACTGGAACAGGCAGTGGCAGGGTGCCAGTGCCATGCGGCCTTCGCGGGCGTTGTCCTGGGGACCAACGGACTCATCCGGAAGCTCTGCCGGGTTCCAGGCGGAAACAATCAGCCGACGGGAGTTTGGCTTGTTACGGATCTGCTCGATAACGTCGCTGATCTGGTCCACCACGCGACCGTCCGGGCACTGCCAGCTTCTCCATTGCTTACCATAGATAGGCCCGAGGTCGCCGTTGTCCAGCGCCCACTCGTTCCAGATGGAGACTTTTCGCTCTTTCAGCCAGTTGTTGTCTGTAGAGCCTTCCAGGAACCAGAGCAGCTCATAAATAATGCTGCGCAGGTGAACCTTCTTGGTGGTCACCAGAGGGAATCCGTCCTGAAGGTTAAAGCGAATCTGGCGCCCGAAGACAGAACGGGTGCCGACGCCAGTGCGGTCGCCCTTGTCGAACCCGCTATCTACTACGTCCCGCATCAGATCAAGATAGACTTTCATTCCGCATTTCTCCGGTAAGCAATGAATATCAGGACAGCCCCGGCCAGGATCATCGGGAAGGAAAGTACCTGCCCCATGGTGAGCCAGTCAAAGGCCAGGTAGCCCAGCTGCGCATCCGGCTGGCGAACAAACTCCACCAAAAAGCGGAAGATCCCGTAGCAAACCAGGAACAACCCGGACACCGCCATTCTTGGGCGTGGCTTGGCGGAGAACCACCAGAGAATGATAAAAAACAGCACACCCTCAAGGGCAAACTGGTAAAGCTGGGACGGGTGGCGTGCCAGCGCATCCGGCGCCTGGCGGAACACCATGCCCCAGGGCAGATCGGTAGGCTTGCCCCAGAGCTCACCGTTGATAAAGTTACCAATTCGCCCGGCCCCAAGACCCACCGGCACCAGAGGTGCAACGAAATCGGCAAGGCGCCAGAACCCTGTTTCGATCTTGCGACCGTACCACCACATGGCAAACATGACGCCTAGCAGCCCGCCATGAAAGGACATACCGCCTTCCCATACCCGCACGAGCCACAACGGATCAGCCAGGAAGAGATCAAAGTTATAGAAGATAACATAGCCAAAACGTCCGCCCAGAATAACGCCGAGCGCCAGGTAGAACAGGAGGTCGCCCATCTGCTCTTCGGTAATCGGAGACCCGGGTTTGCGGGCGCGCAGGCGGCCCAACCACCAGCCGGCGACGAAACCCACGAGGTAGGTCAGTCCGTACCAGTGAATTTTTAGTGGCCCGATGGCAATGGCTACCGGGTCTATCTGCGGATGCTGAAGCATCAATAACCTCTCAGCTTAAAAGAAAACGAAGGCCCACCAGCAGAAGCAGGATGGCAAATACCCGCTTCAGAACTTTGGCATTCAGTCGATGTGCCAGATTAGCCCCGACACGAGCGAACAGCACGCTGGTGAGAATAATACCGATCAGAGCCGGCAAATAGATAAAACCAAGGCTGTATTCCGGCAGTGCAGGCTCGTACCACCCGGTCCATACGTTGCCAAGAGCACCGGCAATGGCAATCGGCAGTCCGCACGCTGCAGAGGTACCCACTGCCTGCTGCATCCGAACGTTGCACCAGCTCAGGTAAGGGACGGTCAGTGTTCCCCCGCCTATACCAAAAATAGCCGAAGCCCAGCCAATTCCTGACCCGGCGACGCCAAGGCTCTGACCACCTGGCACGTTTCTGCCTGGGGAGGGGTTTACATCGAACAGCATTTTTACGCCGACAAGAATGACAAATACGCCGATGATCAGTTCCAGGGCGGCGCCACTCAATAGCGCTGCTGTCCAGGCCCCTATGAGAGCGCCGGCTACAATGCCAAATACCATCGGCCGGAAAATATCCCAGCGAATAGCGCCATGCTTTTGGTGAGATCGAATAGAGCTGAGCGAGGTAAAAACAATGGTCGCCAGTGAAGTACCCACGGCCATGTGAGCAGCAATCTCAGGGCTGAAACCCTGCGTTCCAAAACTGAAAATCAGTACCGGCACAATAATAAGACCGCCACCAATACCAAAGAGGCCCGCAAGGGTTCCGGCAAAGGCTCCGAGTACCATATAAATGAGAAACACGGATAATAGGGACATAGGTGCTCACACATCCGGGAAAACAAGGCTGGTATGATACACACCGGCAGTAGCAACTTCACCACTCAGGATTACCCCGTCAGCCCCGGAGAATAAATTCGTATGTGCCTCATCGCCTTTTCCCTTGACCAGAGTGGCCGCTTTCCTCTGGTGGTTGCCGCCAACCGGGATGAATTCTTCCGACGGCCCACAGCGCCAATGGACTGGTGGACAACCGAATCGGGCCACCAGGTGCTTTCTGGCAGGGATCTGCAATCGGGAGGCACCTGGCTGGCGGTTTCCCCCGAAGGCCGGGTGACTGCCGTAACCAATTTCCGCGAGGGCACTCACCAAGCTGCCCAGGCAAGCCGTGGCGAGCTGCCCCTGCGGGCGCTCAGGGAGTCCCAATCACAATTGCAGGAAAGTCTGGCAAATACCGCTGCCCGATACACAGGGTTCAACCTTGTCAGCCTCGATGATACCGCTGGATGGTACTTCAGCAACCGCGAGGCCAACTCAGGGCGCACCATTCATCGTGGGATGTATGGCTTGAGCAATCACCTGCTTCAAACGCCCTGGCCAAAACTCATACGTCTCAGGGAATCCGTAGACCGAACCGTTAAATCGGCAAGGGGCAGCGCCGGTGACCTGCACCGGGATCTCGTCCAACTGCTACAGGATACAACGCCGGCGCCGGACCAGATGCTGCCCGATACTGGCGTAGACCTTGATACCGAACGTTTTCTTTCATCGCCTTTTATAATCGGCGCTGAATACGGCACCCGCGCCACCACCGTGATCAGCGTCTCCCATGCCGGTGAAGTTCACGTGACCGAACAGAGCTGGGCACCTGAAGGCCGCCCGGAGGGATACAGGGAGTTCCACTGGCAGCGATAGCGCTCAGCCTCTGATATAATTCACGAAATTCGTCCACCCGATCGGAGGGCCGCCGATGGCCGGTCAACAAGACGCCACATCCATTGCCGACTTTGAGAAATCTCTTGATGAGCTGGAAACGCTGGTACGTAATCTGGAGCAGGGAGAGCTGTCCCTTGAGCAATCGCTGACCGCTTTCGAACGTGGCGTAAAGCTGACCCGCGCATGCCAACAAGCCCTCAAAAGCGCCGAACAACGGGTTGAGCAACTTGTGCAGAGCGACGACGGCACTCTTGAAACCCGTCCGTTTTCGCCGGATGACACCGACTGATGCATAACGGGACTCCGTCTACCATGGATTTTCTGGAAACCTGTCGCAGCCGTGTGGATGCAGAACTGGATCGTCGCATTGCATCCGGATCGGCCTCTGAGCGGCTTCAGGAGGCTATGCGTTACAGTGTTCTGGGCGGCGGCAAACGTATCCGGCCTGCGTTGACACTTGCTGCGGCAAGCGCCCTCGGGCAGAGCGCTGATGCAGCACTGGTTCCGGCTTGTGCTATAGAGCTGATCCACGCCTATTCGCTTGTTCATGACGACCTCCCGGCAATGGATAACGATGAGTTACGCCGGGGCCGGCCAACAGCACACATTGCCTTTGATGAAGCTACCGCCATTCTGGCCGGCGACGCCCTGCAAGCGTTGGCGTTTGAATGGCTGACAGAAGCTCCCGGCGTTGCAGCATCTGCGCGGCTCGCCATGATTCAGGAACTGGCCCGTGCAAGCGGGCATAGCGGCATGGTGGGTGGCCAGGCGATTGATCTGGAATCCGTGGGCAAGAGCCTGACCCTGGCTCAACTCGAGACCATGCATCGACATAAAACCGGCGCACTGATTGAAGCCAGCGTGCGGATCGGGGCCTTGACCGCGCCGGGAGTCAGCGAACTTTCTCTGAATGCCCTGACACGCTACGCCAAAGCGCTTGGCCTGGCATTTCAGGTTCAGGATGACCTCCTCGATATTGAAGGGGACACAGAAACCATCGGCAAGCCCCAGGGTTCCGATGTTGCCCGCGCCAAACCGACTTACCCTGCCCTGCTGGGGCCCAAAGGGGCAAGGGAGCACCTGTCATCACTACTCAGCAACGCGCTTCAGAGCCTGCAGGATTTCGGGCCGGAAGCTGATCCTTTGAGAGCCATGGCAGATTATGTGGTGACACGAACTCATTGAGCCTTCTACTGAGCGCTGCATTGAACTCAGGTGCCGCGGAAGCGCACACTGAGGAAATACAATTTCATAACATTCCGGAAAAGACCCGAGCAGATGCAGGACACTTATATTTTCAAGGAAATCCCGTCACAGCGGCCAAACACGCCGCTGCTGGACCGGATTGACATACCCTCCCAGCTGCGGGAGCTGCCGTCTGACCAACTTGTCCAGTTTGCCAGAGAGCTAAGAGCGTTTTTGCTATGGACTGTCGGGCAGACCGGCGGCCATTTCGGCGCCGGGCTTGGGGTGCTGGAGCTCACCGTGGCACTCCACTACGTTTTCAATACACCCGAAGACCGCCTGGTGTGGGACGTTGGCCATCAGGCCTACCCACACAAGATCCTCACTGGCCGCCGTGAACAGATGGGCAGCATCCGTCGCAAGAACGGCTTGGCCGGTTTTCCGAAGCGCGCTGAAAGCGAATACGATACCTTCGGCGTAGGTCATTCCAGTACCTCCATCAGTGCAGCCTTGGGCATGGCGGTTGCCGCCCGCCAACAGAACACCGGCCGCAAGAGCATTGCCGTTATTGGCGATGGCGCCATGACTGCAGGCATAGCTTTTGAGGCGCTGAACCACGCTGGCCATCTGCATGCCGATATGCTGGTAATCCTGAACGATAACGACATGTCGATTTCACGCAATGTCGGTGGTCTGTCCAACTATTTCGCCAAGCTGCTTTCAAGCCGCACCTACAATCAGGTTCGCGACAGCAGCAAGAAAGTCCTTCAGGGCGCGCCAAATCTGATGGCGCTGGCAAAGAAAACCGAAGAGCACTTCAAAGGCATGATTGCGCCGGGCACCCTGTTTGAGGAGCTTGGCTTCAATTACATCGGCCCCATCGACGGGCACGACCTGCCCTTGCTGGTCGAGACCCTGGAAAATATCCGCGAGTTGGAGGGCCCACAGTTCCTCCATGTGGTGACCACAAAAGGCAAAGGCTTCGCTCCGGCCGAAGCGGATCCCATCGGTTACCACGCCATCAACAAGATTGAACCGGTGCCACCCAACAAGCCGGAACCCGTCAAATCCGCACCGGCCAAGCAGAAATACGCCAACGTGTTCGGTCAGTGGCTGTGTGATGCCGCTGAGCAGGATGAGCGCGTAAACGGCATTACCCCCGCCATGTGCGAAGGCTCAGACCTGCTGGCGTTCTCCGAGCGTTTCCCGGATCGCTATTTCGACGTTGCGATTGCCGAGCAGCATGCCGTAACGCTTGCGGCTGGCATGGCCTGTGACGGCGCGAAGCCCGTGGTTGCGATCTACTCCACGTTTTTGCAGCGGGCATACGATCAGCTGATACACGATGTCGCGATCCAGAATCTGGACGTGCTGTTCGCAATCGATCGGGCCGGCCTGGTCGGCGAAGATGGCCCTACCCATGCGGGTGCCTTTGATATCAGCTATCTGCGCTGCATCCCGAACATGGTTCTGATGACGCCGTCCGATGAAAACGAAACGCGCCAGCTACTTCATACCGGCATGCTGTTTGAAGGCCCGGCAGCCGTGCGCTATCCGAGAGGAACCGGGCCGGGTGCAGAGATCCAGGAAGAGCTTACTCCCCAGGCAATCGGCAAGGGGCGCAAGGTTCGGGAAGGCAGCGGCGTCGCTATTCTCAACTTTGGTACGCTGCTCACCCCGGCCCTGGAGGCCGCAGAAAAACTGGGGGCGACAGTGGCAGATATGCGTTTCGTGAAGCCGCTGGACGAGGCTTTGGTTCTTGAGCTCGCAGAGCAGCATGCTCTGCTTGTAACGCTGGAAGAAAATGCTATCGCCGGTGGCGCAGGAAGCGCTGTTACTGAATTGCTGAACAGCCAGGAGGTGACCATGCCAGTGTTGCAGCTCGGACTGCCGGACACCTTCATCGATCACGGCAAACACGAAGAACTGCTCAAAGACTGCGGGCTGGATGCCCATGGAATATTTTCTACCATAAGATCTCGCATGGAGCGCTTGCAGCATCAGCGACTGAAAGCGGTCAAATAAGACCGCTTCAAGATGCAACAAGATGCAAAAAGCCCGCTTGAGCGGGCTTTTTGCATCTTGAAGTCTGTAGGGATCTAGGACTTAAGTTGAGGATCATCGTCCTGATGCGTCTCAAACCAGTGACCAAGCTTGCTCTGTTTGGTGTTCAGGTAGTGCTCGTTGTGCGGATTACGCCCAACATGCAGCGGAACACGCTCTGTGATTTCAATGCCATAAGAAGTCAACGCCTTCACCTTGCGGGGGTTGTTGGTCATCAGGCGCAGGCTTTTAATGCCCAGATGTTCCAGCATATCCTTGCACATGCTGTAGTCGCGCAGATCTGCCGCAAAGCCGAGGCGTTCATTAGCCTCCACGGTATCCGCCCCCTGATCCTGCAGATGGTAAGCTCGGATCTTGTTGAGCAGACCAATACCACGACCTTCCTGGCGCAGATACATCAGAATGCCACGCCCATCGCGGGCAATGCTTCGTAACGCCTCTTCAAGCTGGTAGCCGCAGTCACAGCGCATGCTGTAGAGGGCATCGCCGGTAAGGCATTCCGAGTGCGTGCGGGCCAGCATGGGTTCGTCACTGTCCAGCGACCCCAGAGTCAGTGCAACGTGCTCCTTGCCGGTCTCCAGCTCTTCAAAGCCATGCATATCGAATACCCCAAACGGGGTCGGCAACCGGCAAGTCTGGATGTAACGAACAGCCACAGTGTTTCCTCGTGGTTCAGTAAATCGGGGGGCGTATTCTACCATGAGTCAGCTATCAGGCGGAATTTACGAGCCATGATGCCATGCAGATCATGCATCACTGATTGCCAGCAACCCAGTGCCCACTACGTCCACCTTTTTTCTCCAGCAGGCGCACAGCACTGATCTCCATGCCCTTGTCGACGGCTTTGCACATGTCGTATAACGTCAGTGCTGCGATACTGGCCGCAGTCAACGCTTCCATCTCGACACCAGTCTGCCCTGAAAGCTTGCAGCGGGTCAGTATATGCACCGATGCGCCATCTGCTCCCGGGGTGAGTTCAACCTTAACCGAGGTCAGGTTCAGAGCGTGACATAACGGAATCAGGTCGTGTGTTCTCTTGGCAGCCATAATCCCGGCAATGCGTGCTACAGCCAACACATCACCCTTTGGGTGCTCCCCTTCGGTGATCATCCTTAACGTTTCACCCGCCATGTGAATCGTTGCTTCGGCGCGAGCTTCACGCTCCGTTACGGCTTTGTCCGTAACGTCCACCATGCGGGCTTCACCTTTGTCGTCAAGATGGGTCAGTTTACTCACGAAGTCTCCCAGGATGCGAATTTGAACAAATCGCCAGATCAAGTAGCGATATAGACGAAAACTCAGTCAACGAGCATATCAGAGATACCCACCAGCGCGGCTGATCATGCTCAGCTTCGTGGCCACCAGTAACAGATTCCAGCAACACCCTGGCCTCCCGACTGCCTTACCTGGTCAAGATCGGCCGGCTCGAGACCGCCCAGACCAAAGACCGGAATCGTCGAACGGGAAACCAGCTCACGGAACTGCGCCCAGCCCATGGCTGCTGCACCCGGGTGGGTTGCAGTATGCTTGACTGGACCCAGAGTCACATAATCGGCACCGATCGCAACAGCATGATCTATCTGGCGAGCATCGTGACAGGAAACTCCGAGCCAGACTCCGTCCGGCACTGGTCTTGCACCAAGCTTTTCAGCTTTGCGCCAGGGCAGATGCAGCCCCGCCGCATCCGGGTTGTCATCAAACACCGCAAGCGACCCATGAAGCATAAGGCCGGCTCCGGCAGCCTCGCAAACATCTAATGCAGACTCAGCCAGGGAACAATAGTCCGCTGCTGCCATGCCCGGCGCGCGCAACAGCACTAACCTGGCACGATCACTCTCTGACAACCCGGCTGGAAATCCGGAAAGCGCCCTGCGCAGCTGCTGGACACCCGCATCACCGGCGTGAATATCTCCAGTGATAGCTAGCAAGAAAGGCAGCCTCAGCGCCCGGATAATCGGCCGATTAGCAGCGGGAAAGTCTTCGTCGCGCAGGTTGTCAGGGCTCACCCAGTCTACGGACTGCCCTTCACGGCCATGAGCCTCACCCTGCGCCTGGTCCGTTCTCCAGACATCCAGGAACACCCGCTTGTCGCAATAATCGTGGCGAATACCAATCATGGGCTGAAGTGATTCCAGCGGTATTCGCAACCCGGTTTCCTCAGCAATCTCACGTACCAGCGCAGCCTGTACCGATTCTTCCGGCTCAACCTTACCACCCGGAAACTCCAGCAAGCCGCCCTGGTGAACATGGTCCGGTCGGCGGGCGATGAGCACTCGCCCCTCCCGGACAATAACTCCAACCGCTACATGAATCTCCCGGACATCCAAATCTCCTCTGGCCATACTTAGCTGCGATAGTCCGCGTTGATGGTGACATAGTCGTGGGAGAAGTCGCAGGTCCAGACCGTTTCGCTGATATCACCACGGTTAAGGTCAATGGCAATGGTAATCTCTTCCTGATCCATGACCGCCTGCCCGCGCTCCTCGGAATAATCCTCGGCGCGACCTCCATTCCTTACAAGACAAACGTCTCCGAGATGGATTTCCAATGCGTTAACGTCCAGATCAGCAATACCGGCCCGCCCGACCGCCGCCAGAATCCGCCCCCAGTTAGGATCAGATGCAAACAGCGCAGTTTTCACCAGGGGGGAATGAGCTACCGTGTAAGCCACGTCCAACGCCTCCTGCTGGGCAGCCGCCCCGCTAACATGAATGGTGACGAACTTGGTTGCGCCTTCGCCGTCGCGCACGATGGCGTGAGCAAGATCCAGGTAGACTTTCTTCAGCGCATCCCTTAGCGCCGGCAGATGCGGACTGTCCAGAGTGATTTCCGGGCCGTCATACTGGCCGCTGGCTATCAGCATGCAGGCGTCGTTAGTGGAGGTGTCTCCATCGATAGTGATGCGGTTGAACGATTGCTCCCCGAGTTCCGATGCCAGCGTCTGCAGTGCGTCTGACGCAATGCGGGCGTCTGTGGCAATAAAGCCCAGCATGGTGGCCATGTTGGGGCGAATCATGCCTGCGCCCTTGCTAATGCCGGAAATAGTAACTGTGTAGCCACCCAGATCAAACTTTGCGGATTCGCCCTTAGGGCGTGTGTCTGTAGTCATTATGCCGCTGGCTGCCTCAGCCCAGCGATTATCCGCAGTGCTGGCCAGGGCATCTGGCAGTGCGCTCACGATTTTCTGGACCGGCAAAGGTTCCCCAATAACACCCGTCGAGAACGGCAGCACCTCGGAGGCACTCACACCAGCCTGCTGCGCCAGTGCCTCACAACAGGCCAGCGCATCGTTCATGCCGCGTTCACCGGTTCCCGCGTTGGCGTTTCCTGTATTAATCAACAGATAACGCGGAGCTTTCTCCGCCAGATGTCTGCGGCTGAGGGTAACCGGGGCGGCACAGAACTGGTTAGTGGTAAACAACCCTGCAACCCGGCTACCTGGTGCCAACTCAAACACCACCACATCTTTGCGCCCGGGCTTTTTAATACCGGCGCTGGCGATACCCAGCCTGACACCCGCTACCGGGAAAAACTCGGGTAAGGTTCCTGGTCCAACCGCCATCCTGCCACTCCTTCTGATACTTCTTCTGAATTGAATATGCCTGAAAACGAAAAACCCGCAGTCTTCCAGTCAGCTGGTCGATTGCGGGCTCCGTACTTTCGTTCTTGCCTATGTGGCGTGGTCAGCTCACCTTGCCACAACACTGCTTGTACTTTTTGCCGGATCCGCATGGGCAAGGCTCATTGCGGCCCACCTTACGCTCCTGTCGCACGAAGGTTTCAGGCATCGTCTGCCGGGAATCTCCTGCGCCGCTGCCAGCGCCTCGACCAGCGTCACTCTGTGCTGTCGCGCTGGTCTCATCGTGGCGCAAACGCGCCTTGGCAAGCTCCTGCTCAAGCTCCTCCTTGCGGCGGCGTTCAACCTCGTCCATTTCTTCCCTGCTCTGAACCCGAACGTGACAAAGCACGCGGGTTACATCACGCTTCATGCTCTCAAGCATGGCCTCAAACATGTTGAACGCTTCCCGTTTGTACTCCTGCTTGGGGTTTTTCTGCGCATAGCCGCGCAGGTGAATACCACGGCGCAGGTGATCCATATTAGAGAGGTGTTCTTTCCACAGCGTATCCAGAACCTGCAGGAACACCTGCTTTTCGAATTTGCGCATGGACTCGGCGCCAGCCACTTCTTCCTTGGCCCGATAAGCCGCCACAATTTCGTCCAGAACTTTCTGGCGCAGGTTGTCTTCGAAAAGCTTATTATCTTCTTCCAGCCAGGTCTGGATTGGCAGGTCGATTGACATTTCCGACTGCAGCTGGGCTTCAAGACCAACCACATCCCACTGCTCGGGCATGCTCTGGGGCGGGATATGCTCGCTAATCAGCACATCAACAATATCTTCACGGATGGTATCAACCATCTCGGAGACATCCGCAGATGACATAACCTCATTGCGCTGATCGTAGATAACCGTACGCTGGTCGTTGGCAACGTCATCGTATTCAAGCAGCGTCTTACGCATGTCAAAGTTGCGCCCCTCAACCTTACGCTGAGATTTTTCAATGGCGTTTGTGACCATGCGGTGCTCAATCGCCTCGCCCTTCTTCATACCCATGGCCTGCATAAGGCTCTTAACCTTATCCGGCGCAAAGATACGCATCAGGTTATCTTCAAGGGACAGGAAGAAGCGGGAGGAACCTGGATCACCCTGTCGCCCGGCACGGCCACGCAACTGGTTATCTATACGGCGGGACTCATGGCGCTCGGTACCCACTATGTGCAGGCCACCAGCCTCCAGCACCTGGTTATGGCGCTCCGTCCATTCTGCTTTGAGGCGAGCAACCTCCTCCTCTGTGGGATTATCCAGAACAGCAACTTCGTGCTCCCAGTTGCCACCCAGCACAATATCCGTACCCCGGCCAGCCATATTGGTGGCAATGGTCACAGCGCCTGGACTGCCGGCCTGAGAAATGATCTGCGCTTCTGATTCGTGCTGCTTGGCATTAAGTATCTTGTGTTCGATACGTGCCTTTTTCAGCAGCATGGAGAGCAATTCCGATGCCTCAATAGAAGCCGTACCCACCAGAATTGGCCGCCCCTCACCGGTAACATCCTTGATCTCATCAATGATGGCGTGGAACTTCTCATCCTGGGTCAGGTAAACGAGGTCGTTGTAATCAGTTCGCTGGATCGGCTTGTTGGGCGGAATAACCACAACATCAAGACCGTAGATCTGGCGGAATTCAAAGGCTTCAGTATCAGCAGTGCCGGTCATACCGGCAAGTTTGTCGTAAAGTCGGAAATAATTCTGGAAGGTAGTTGAAGCCAGAGTCTGGCTCTCAGCCTGAATCTTCAGGCCCTCTTTGGCCTCCATCGCCTGGTGCAGGCCTTCACTCCAGCGACGGCCTGGCATGGAACGACCTGTGTGCTCGTCAACAATGACAACCTGGCCGCCCTGAACAATGTAATCCACATCTTTTTGAAACAGGTGGTGGGCACGAAGCGCAGAATGTACGTGATGCAGCAGGCTAAGATTGGCAGCAGAGTAGAGGCTTTCACCCTCTCCCAGCAATTCGCTTCTCAGCAGCAGCTCTTCAACCTTTTCATGACCCGCTTCGGTCAGTTCAACTTGGCGCGATTTTTCATCAATGGTGAAATCGCCAGAGGATTCGCCCTCCTCACTTTCCTCACCTTTTTCCAGGTTTGGGATCAGTTCGTTAATGGCCAGGTATGCTTTTGAGCTGTCTTCTGCTGCACCGGAAATGATCAGTGGCGTACGCGCTTCATCGATAAGAATGGAGTCGACTTCATCCACAATCGCATAGTAGAGGCCACGCTGCACCTTGTCGTCGGTGCTGAATGCCATGTTGTCCCGCAGGTAATCAAAGCCGAATTCGTTGTTAGTACCGTAAGTGATGTCCGCCTGATAAGCAGCGCGTTTTTCTTCCGCCGGTTGGCCGGCAACAACTACACCCACCTGCAGCCCGAGGAAGCGATAGAGTTTACCCATCCACTCCGCGTCGCGGCTGGCCAGGTAATCGTTCACGGTTACAACGTGTACGCCTTTGCCAGGCAAGGCGTTGAGATAAACGGCAGCGGTCGCGACCAGCGTTTTGCCCTCACCGGTCTTCATCTCCGCAATCCGACCCTCATGCAGAGTAACACCGCCAACTAACTGTACATCGTAGTGACGCATGCCCATAACACGTCGCCCGGCCTCACGAACAGTCGCAAAAGCTTCAGGCAACAGCGCATCCAGGCTCTCGCCTTCATCGAGCCGGCGACGGAACTCAGCCGTCTTGCCCTGTAACTCGGAGTCCACCAGATTGCCAAACTGCTCTTCAAGCTCATTAACACGCAAGGCGAGCTTGCGCATTCTCTTGATTTCTCGGGCATTTTTACTGCCGAACATCTTGGTTGCAAACTTTGAGAACATAGACCACTGCTTCTTTGATTAAACGGAGGAAGCCGGCATTCTAACCTTATTTTGTAACAGTACAAAAGGCAGGGCTCACATAGCCAACGTTCCAGGGCTATGCTGTGCCAAATACCGGGGGTGGGTAACGAACCTGATGAAACTGGCGGAAACAGGGCAAGTGTCGTGTCAGGCGAAACCTGAAATCCTAGCGACTGGCTCTCTTGATATAGGTTTCCGGATTCTCACTTTTTCCGTTCCGAATGACTTCAAAGTGAACGTGAGGCCCAGTGGAGCGGCCGGTGCTCCCCATTAGCGCAAGCACTTGTCCCTTCTGGATTACATCACCCACGCTGACCTTGATCGCTTTACAGTGCGCATAGCGGGTAACCAATCCATCACCATGATCAATCTCCACCAGATTGCCATAGCCATGACGCTCGTCCGCGTAAGATACGACCCCACCAGCTACAGAGATAATATCACTGCCGTCCTTACCCGCAAGATCGACTCCTGCGTGCCAGGTACGCTTTCCGGTAAACGGATCGGAGCGGTAGCCATAACGTGAAGAAAGCCAGCCCCAAGTGATCGGACGACCTTCCAGATACAGCTCATCTTCCAGCTTCTGACGGGAGGAAACCTGATCCAGCAGCCGCAGTTGCTGCTCACGATCCTGCATCTTCAGCTCCAGCTCGTCGATCATCCGGGTCAGCTCGGGCGCCGAGAATGAATCAGCAGAAAGTGAATCCTCAGGACCACCCACAGCCGCCGGCTGACTAAAATCGAATTCATCGCTGGCAACAAGGCCAGATTCCACGAAGCGCTGGCCCAATGCATCGAGGCGCAACAACCTACCCTGAATATCGCCAAGGCGCAGTGTCAGTGCATCTACCTGATCCTGAACATTTTGCTGCAGCCCGGCCAGTTCTGCTTTCTGTTCGCCAAGCTTGCTTTGCCACTCGGCTACAAGCTCAGAGTCTGAAGGCTCCCTGGCTTCTGCCTGGCCTACCGCGACGCTGTATCCGCCCCAGGCTGCTACAATAAGCAATGCAGCTACAAAAAGTACCAGACCAAAAGTAATCGTACCGTTCAGAGCGAACACACGAGACGCTCCGTGGCGCTTACCGACAAGAATGATGTTCATATTATCTTCTGGTTTCATCGATGAGCTGCAACCGTGTCCTTTAGTTCTGCAGCTCGGAATGTTCCGAGTGGGTCTGCCATCCTTAGCAACAACTACGTACTGATAAATCGCAGCGCTCGGTAGACATACTCATTTACAACAAGGTAAAACAAGAGCAGCCCGGGCACTACGCATGAAACGTGCAGAAGTGTAACCAATCGTTATCGCGGCCGTCGAGATAAAAACGCCTTATGAAGCGAAGAAATGAGCAAAAAATGACCTTCGACAACTTGGGTAGGACCCCCGTTTTGCGAGAATTGGTGGCAAAGGCCAATACGCACCGCAAGGCAGAAGAACAGGTTATAGCCTCGTTACCGCCAGCGCTGGCGCCAGGTACCCGGTTTGTCTGCTGTCTGGAGGGGGAACTGACTCTCTCGGCAGAGAGCGCAGGAAAGGCCAGCCAGATCCGTTTTCGCCAGCACGAGATCATGGAAAAATTGCGTGAGAACGAACTGTTCCGTTTTGTATGGAAGCTCAAAGTAAAAGTGGCACCACCACGGTTTAATGAAAAACCGCCAGCGAAAAAAATGCCTTTGAGTAAAGAAAATGCCCAGCTCCTCAGAGAAGAAGCCGGGCACACGAAGGATAAAAAACTACGCGAGGTTCTCGAAAAACTCGCAAGCCACGTCCGGGATTAGGGCATCCAGCCTTAAGCCGGCACCGCCAGCACGGGCTTCATGTAGGAGATAGGCGCGGCTTCTTCGTTATCAAACGTAACCACTTCCCATGCATCCTCTTCAGCCCTGAGCTTGCGCAGCAGCTTATTATTCAAATCGTGACCGGACTTGATACCACGGAACTCGCCAATCAGGCTGTTGCCTAACAGGTACAGATCTCCGATCGCGTCCAGTACTTTGTGTTTGACGAACTCGTCCTCATAACGAAGACCGTCTTCGTTCAGGATCTTGTAATCGTCTACCACAATGGCGTTGTCCACGCTTCCACCCAGCGCCAGATTCATCGCCCGCAGCTTTTCAATATCACGCATAAACCCGAAAGTCCGTGCGCGGCTGACTTCCTTCACGAAAGACGTGCTTGAAAAATCAACGGTCGCGGTCTGGGCACGGCCTTTGAACACAGGGTGATCAAAGTCTATGCCAAAGCTCACCTTGAAGCCTTCGAACGGCAGGAAGGTTGCCTTCTTGTCGCCCTCTTCAATGGTCACTTCCCGCTTGATGCGAATGAATCGCTTCGCAGCTTCCTGCTCGGCAATGCCGGCAGACTGCAGCAGAAAGACAAACGGACCGGCAGAGCCGTCCATGATTGGCACTTCTGCAGCGCTCAATTCAACAAAGCAGTTGTCGATACCGAGACCAGCCATGGCTGACAGAAGATGCTCAACTGTTGCCACGCGGACACCGTTTTTTACCAGCGTCGTGGACAGCATGGTCTCACCCACATTTTCAGCACAGGCAAGGATTTCGACCGCAGGGTCGAGATCTGTGCGCCGGAAAATGATTCCCGAATCTACCGGAGCTGCCTTCAGGGTAAGGTAAACCTTTTCACCCGAATGCAGCCCGATCCCGGTAGCACGGATCGTGTTTTTTAGTGTCCGTTGTCTGATCATCGGTTCGTTGTTCCGTAAAAAATGGCGATATTCAAAGCAAAAATCTGGGCGCAGAATATCAAAAAATACGTCTGAGTACCATTTGCCCAACCTGACATTGCCTGAAATTCATGCAATATCAGCCATTGGCTGTCAGCGCTTTATTATCCGGCTTTCTGGTCTATCTCTGCAGATATGAACCAGCACCGGATGTCGATTGCAACATATTATCAGTCAGCCTGCCTGCGAAGGAATGCGGGAATATCGAGATAGTCGACTCCCTGCTCTTCGCTTTCTTTGCTCTGGTCAACCGCCACATTACCGCGTGATACCGCACGACGACGCAGGATTGCAGGGCGATCCAGCTGGTTGTAATCCGTCGTGCCATCCAGAGTACGTGTGTTATCAACCACTTTTGTCGGCTTTTCACGATCTCCGCCAAGCCCTGTTGCAACAACGGTTACCTTCAGCTCGTCGGTCATGTCCGGGTCAATAACAGTACCTACGACCACTGTGGCAGAGTCAGATGCAAACTCACGCACAATATCGCCAACTTCAGAGAATTCGCCCAGGTTGAGGTCCATACCGGCGGTGATGTTGACCAGAATACCTTTGGCACCCTGCAGGTTGACATCTTCCAGCAGCGGGCTGCGAATAGCGGCTTCTGCTGCTTCACGCGCGCGGTTCTCGCCTGTGGCGCGAGCAGTACCCATCATTGCCATACCCATCTCAGACATAACCGTCTTCACGTCGGCAAAGTCGACGTTGATCATGCCGTTACGGGTAATCAGATCAGCAATACCCTGAACCGCACCGAGCAGAACATCATTGGCAGCAGCAAAAGCGTCCAGCAGACTGGTCTTTTTACCCAGAACAGCGAGCAGCTTTTCATTCGGAATCGTAATCAGAGAATCAACGGTCTCCTCCAGCTCCTTGAGCCCCGACTCCGCAATACTCATCCGCTTGCCACCTTCAAAATTGAAAGGTTTAGTCACCACGGCAACGGTCAGTATGCCCATTTCCCGCGCAACTTCGGCAACTACCGGTGCTGCACCTGTACCGGTACCGCCACCCATACCAGCGGTGATAAACACCATATCCGCGCCCTTGATGGCTTCGGCGATACGATCGCGGTCCTCCAGAGCGGACTGGCGGCCAATCTCTGGATTTGCCCCGGCACCCAGTCCTTTCGTGATGTTGCCACCCAGCTGGATGATCTGACGCGCATCCATATCAGCCAGTGCCTGGGCATCTGTGTTGGCGCAGATGAAATCTACACCTTCAATGTCACTGTTCAGCATGTGACGCACGGCGTTACCGCCACCGCCGCCAACACCGACTACCTTTATGACAGCGTTTTGTTGGACATTATCGACAAGTTCAAACATTCCCCTTCTCCTTCGTGCTGTTTTCAGCCTTGTTTCAGGCTGTTTATTCGAGATTGTATTTTCGAGATACCTTCGTTTACTGCCTGCCCGGAACCGTCAGAAATGACCGGTAAACCAGGCCTTCATGCGCTCAAACAGCGAGGGTGCATCTTCACCCTTGAGCACCGGTGCCCGGCCAAGATCCATCTGCCGGAAACCATGAATCAATAACCCGACGCCGGTGGCGTAGATGGGGTTATTAACAACTTCTGTCATGCCGGAGACTGCGTGCGGGCACGCCAGCCGAACCGGCATATGGAAGATTTCTTCAGCCAACTCCACCACACCTTCCATGGTGGAGGCGCCGCCTGTAATCACGATGCCCGCCGGAATCAGATCCTCAAAACCTGAACGACGCAGCTCTGACTGCACGAGGGTAAACAGCTCCTCGTAGCGCGGCTCAACAACCTCCGCCAGCGCCTGACGCGAAAGATCACGAGGCGCACGATCGCCAACGCTGGGCACCTTGATGGTTTCATCAGCGCCAGCCAATTGCGTCAAGGCACAGGCGTATTTGATCTTGATCTCTTCGGCGTTCTGCGTGGGTGTGCGCAGCGCCATAGCGATGTCGTTGGTAACCTGATCCCCGGCGATGGGGATAACCGCCGTGTGGCGGATAGCACCGCCAGTAAACACGGCGATGTCCGTGGTACCGCCCCCCATGTCCACAACGCAGACACCCAGCTCCTTTTCGTCCTCGGTGAGGATCGCGTGACTGGAGGCCAACTGCTCCAGAATGATGTCGTCGGCCTCGAGACCACAGCGGCGAATGCATTTTTCAATGTTCTGAGCTGCGTTGACGGCACAGGTCACCAGATGCACCTTCGCCTCCAGGCGCACGCCGGACATACCCATGGGCTCCTTGATCCCTTCCTGACTATCAATCACAAATTCCTGCGGCAAAATATGCAGGATTTTCTGATCCGCAGGGATGGCGACGGCCTGTGCCGCATCAATAACCCGGTCGATATCCGCCTGGGTTACTTCCCGATCGCGGATGGCCACAATGCCATGGGAGTTGAGGCTCTTGATGTGGCTGCCTGCAATCCCCGCATATACTGAGTGAATGCGGCAACCTGCCATCAGCTCGGCTTCCTCAACCGCGCGCTGGATCGCCTGAACCGTGGTTTCAATATTGACCACCACGCCGCGCTTCAGCCCCCGGGATGGGTGGGAACCAATACCCACCACCTCAATGGTTCCGTCCATCTTGCGTTTGCCGACGATCGCAACCACCTTCGAGGTTCCGATATCGAGGCCGACAATCATGTTTTCCGTTTCAACCGATGACATGTGATCCACCAAACCGTAGGTCTGAATTTACTGTGTCTATGTTTTCGGGCCGGAAGCAGCCTGGGCTGGCTTCCATTGAACCGCTACACCATTGGTGTAGCGGGCATCTACCCGGCTAACTTCGTCCGACCGTGATACAAGCCGGTTTTCATACACCGTGATAAAGCGCTCAAAGCGCTTCGCGACCTGATCCCGGCCGAGTACCACTTCGATTCCGTTTGAGAGACGAAGGGTCCAAGCCCCTCGCCGCTCCAGTGCCAGCCCGGAAAATCCCAGGCCGTGTTCCACCAATTTGTCACTCATGGTCCGGGCCATGCTGATCACATCACGCACCCGCTCATCAGGCCCGGAAAGCTGCGGCAAACGCCCTGCCACTTCCGGATTAGGCGGCATAAACAGCTCCCCGGTTCGACTGACCAAGCGACCGTCGTTCCAGTAGGCCAGCGGCTTTTTCTCCCGAATGTTGATTTCCAGGCGATCCGGCCATACCCGACGTACCGCTACTGTCTCAACCCAGGGGCGCTTCTCGAGGTCGGCTTTGATGTCCGAAAGATCCGTCGAAAAAAAGCTTTTGCCAATCCAGTTCCCCGCCTGACGCTCAATGGCAACGCGGCTGTCGCCGACAAATTCGCCGTTCATATCAATGGCCAGAATTTGCTGATCCATGGCACCCAACACCTTGCCCGCGGCCCAGGGCATCAGGCCCGCCGCCAGCAGAATCGCAATGCCCATACCGGCCTGCAGCCAGGGTACGGCAGCCAGCACCGCCTTCAACACGCCAAACCGGTCCTTCTCCGGCCCGAGGGAGGTTGCTCCCCGGCGCCGGGGAGGCTCGGACGGTATCGCCCGGCTCCGGATCAGCAGTGTTTCAAGCATTGGCATCCTCCAGCGTGTCGCGGAGAATCCGCACAACCAGTTCTTCAAAGCTGATACCGGCGGCTCTCGCAGACATGGGCACGAGGCTGTGATCGGTCATGCCCGGTACGGTATTCACTTCCAGAAGCCAGAACTCGCCATCTTTGTCCTGCATGATGTCTACCCGGCCCCAAGTGCGACACCCCAATACCCGAAAAGCTTCAAGCGCAAGGTTCTGTAATCGCACTTCATCCTGAGGCGCCAAGCCGCAGGGGATTCTGTAGCGGGTGTCATCAGCCAGGTATTTCGCGTCATAGTCGTAGAACACGTGATCCGTACTCAGCCCTATGGCCGGCAGCGCGCTGTCCTGCAGCAGGCTGACCGTATATTCCGGCCCCTCTATCCACTCTTCCACCAGCACCAGGTTGTCTAGCGCGGCGGCAGCCTCGAAGGCCTCAGCCAGTTCGGTGGCAGTATTCACTTTACGGATTCCGATACTGGAACCTTCCCGGGACGGCTTGACGCTCAGTGGCGGGCGAAGTTCCCGAACAATCTGAGCAGCCTCATTCGGGGCCGACATGGTTCTGAACTTCGGTGTCGGCAGACCGCAGCCAGCAAACACGTATTTTGTGCGCAGCTTGTCCATCGCCAGAGCCGAAGCCAACACTTCGCTGCCGGTATAGGGAATTCCTGCCTGGGACAGAATTGCCTGCAGCGTTCCGTCTTCACCGCCGCGACCGTGCAGGGCGATGAAAACCCGGTCGAACTTCGGGTTTTCTACCGTTTTCAGCAGACAGCCCTGAACATCCATGGCAAAGGCATCGACACCCGCGGATACCAGAGCTGCAAGAACCGCCTTGCCGCTTTTGAGAGAAACATCGCGCTCGGCAGAGTCTCCCCCCATAAACACAGCCACACGCCCCAACGCCCGAACCACCTCTGGCTCGGCCTGATACGCTGGGATCCCCGGATGCTGCATATCACTCACCTGAAAGTACTCCTGCTGCTGCCAACCTATTCGCCACGCCGCCGATGTCGCCGGCACCCTGTGTAATCAAGAGGTCACCGTCTTGTAGCACACTGCCGAGCAAGCTCTCGATTTCGCGGTTGTCTTCTACAAACACCGGCTCCACTTTGCCGCGCTGCCGTATGCTGCGGCATAGTGCACGTCCATCTGCGCCGGGAATCGCCGGCTCACCAGCGGAGTAAACATCCATCAGTAACAGGCCATCGACTTCCGACAGAACCCGCACAAAATCTTCATACAGATCTCGGGTACGGGTGAACCGATGGGGCTGATACAACATCACCAGTCGTCGCCCCGGCCAGGCATCATGAGCTGCACGAATCACAGCCTCGACCTCAGTCGGATGATGTCCATAGTCATCCACCAAGGTAACCGTACCGCCCTTAGGCGTTTTATAATCCCCATTGACCTGAAAGCGCCGGCCGACACCCGCGAAAGCCGCCAGGCCCTGGCAGATGGCTTCGTCCGCAACACCCTCATCAGTGGCGACCGCAATTACCGCGAGCGCATTCAGCACGTTATGACGCCCGGGCATTTTCAGCTCTACGGTTAAATCGCTGCGCCCGCCGGGACGCTTCACCAGAAAGTGGGTTCTCAGGCCGTCTGTTACGATCTTCTCGGCACGATAATCTGCATCGGGATTGCTGATGCCATAGGTGATAATCGCTCTCGATATCCGAGGGATAATCTCCTGTACATAGTCATCATCAACGCACATAACAGCCACGCCATAAAACGGCAGGTTGTGGAGAAAATCCACAAAGGTCTGCTTGAGTTTTTCAACGTCGCCGTCATAGGTATCCATGTGGTCGGCTTCGATGTTCGTGACCACAGAAATCACTGGCGTCAGGTGCAAGAAAGAGGCATCGCTCTCATCCGCCTCTGCCACCAGATAGCGGGAACCGCCCAGCTTGGCGTTGGTACCCGCGCTGTTCAACTTGCCACCGATCACAAAGGTAGGATCAAGCCCTGCTTCACCAAGCACCGAAGCGATCAGGCTGGTGGTCGTGGTCTTTCCATGGGTTCCGGCCACGGCAATGCCGTGACGGTAACGCATAATCTCTGCCAGCATCTCGGCACGAGGCACAATGGGAACCCGCCGAATGCGGGCCGAAGCCACTTCAGGGTTATCGGAACCTACCGCCGAAGACACTACAACCACGTCGGCTTTAGCGCTGTTTTCTTCCCGGTGACCAATCTGAACCTCAATGCCCATGGCCTTGAGACGATCGGTTACCGCACCTTCTTTCAGGTCTGATCCTGAGATGTCATAACCCTGATTTTTCAGCACCTCTGCGATACCACTCATGCCGGCGCCACCGATACCCACAAAGTGGATGTGACGAATCCGGCGCATTTCCGGTACCTGAAAAACAAGCGGCGGATTGGTTATATCAGCCATTAGCAGCCTCCAGACAGTAATTCACGACTCTCTCCGTTGCGTCGGGACGAGCCAGCGTGCGTGCAGCCTTTGCCATATCCATGACCCGGGCGCGATCCCTGGCAAGGTCGCCCAGGGTTTCAGCCAGCACAGCCGGCGTGAGCCGTGACTGTGGTATCAGTACGGCCGCCTTGGCATTCACCATTTGTTGGCCGTTCTTCGTTTGATGGTCATCCACCGCGTGAGGGAATGGCACAAGCACCGCTCCAACACCTGCCGCACAAAGCTCGGAAACAGTCAGTGCACCCGCGCGGCACAACACGATATCGGCCCAGCTGTATGCCTCCGCCATATCTTTAATAAACGGCTCAACATCGGCATTGACTCCCTGCTGTTCATAAGAGGCACGCGCCGCTTCAAGATGCTTTTCACCACACTGATGACGAACCTGCGGCCGCTCCTGTTCGGACAACATTGCCAGGGCTTCCGGCACCAGCTGATTGAATACCTGGGCACCCAGACTGCCCCCCACCACCAGAATACGCAGCGGGTTATTCTCTTCACCAGGCTCGATCGAGCGCCCGGCCATTCTCTGCTCCGGTGCCGGCAGAGTCGCCAGATCTTCGCGTACCGGGTTGCCGGTGCACCGTGTAATCACATCTGTACCAAAGCTTCCCGGGAAGGCTTCAAGCACCGTTTTCGCAAACCGTACGAGAATGCGGTTGGTCATTCCGGCGATGGCATTCTGCTCGTGAATCACCAGGGGCGTTCGTGTAAGCCATGCCGCCAAACCGCCAGGGCCAGTCACAAACCCGCCCATGCCAACCACGCAATCCGGGCGGATCCGACGCATGATCGTGAAGGCCTCACCCAATGCCCGCATCAGGCGGAACGGCGCCATGATCAGAGCCAGCTTGCCTTTGCCCCTGAGCCCGGAGATATGAATCAGCGACAACGGAATACCGGTGTCACCAATCAATCGCTCCTCCATGCCTCCGCTGGCGCCCAGCCAGTGTACTTCGTGCCCTTTGGCTTCAAGCGCCCGGGCCGTAGCCAGCGCAGGGAACACATGCCCACCTGTACCTCCGGCCATCATCAGAAACCGGCGCGATTCAGTCATAACGCGCTCCTCCCCGCTTACGCGGGGCGGTCTTTTCCGTAGCCTGCTTTTCCTTATCCAGCCTCTCCATCTCAACCCTGGCCAGAATCCCGATACAAACACAGCTGATCATCAGGCTGGAGCCGCCATAGCTCACCAAAGGCAATGTTAATCCCTTGGTGGGCAGCAACCCGGTGCTGACCGCCATATTGATACCTGCCTGCAAACCGATCAGCAGAGTAATGCCGTAGGCAAAGCAGGCACCAAACGGCATGTCGGCCTTCTCGGCGCGACGGGCAATCACAAAACCAGTTACAACCAGTACCGTAAACAGTCCGAGCACAAGCAATGAGCCCAGCAGCCCGAATTCTTCAGCGATAATCGCGAAAATAAAATCGGTGTGGGCTTCTGGCAGAAAGAACAACTTCTGTATCGAGTTGCCCAGGCCGACGCCTGCCCATTCGCCTCGCCCGAATGCAATCAGCGACTGGGTTAACTGATATCCGGTATCAAACTGATCTTTCCAGGGATCGAGATAGCTCACCACGCGCTTCAGGCGATAGGGCTGGGTCAGGATCAGAACGACGCCAATCACCACCAGAGTCGCGATCAGTGGAACAAACCGGCTAAGGCGCACGCCGCTCAGGAAAATCATGCCCGCTGCCGCTGTAACCAGAACCACCGTGGCCCCGAAGTCGGGCTGGATAACCAAAAGCACAGACGCCACACCCAGAACCGCCAGGGGCTTTAGAAAACCCGGCCAGGTGTTCAGCAATTCATCACGCCGACGGACCACGTATCCGGCCAGGTAGGCAATCAGGCACAGCTTTGCCACCTCCGACACTTGTACATTGAACAGACCAAACGGTATCCAGCGCGTTGAGCCATTAACCGTGCGGCCCAAGGGTGTAAGAACAAGCACCAGAACCAGCAGGCCTATACCGAGCAACAACCAGCCGCTGCGCTCCCACCAGGCTACCGGCACGTTGACCGCTACCAGCGCGAGCATGGAGCCCATAACGGCGAACATGAGCTGGCGAATCACATAGTGGTAACCATTGCCCATGGTTTCTACCGCCATATCCATGGAGGCTGAGGAAATCATCACAATCCCGATGATCAGCAGAGCAACCGAGCTGAGAACCAGGGTCGACAGCGGCTGAATTTCGCCCAACCACTGAGTTCGTGGGGATACTGCTGACAGTCCTGCCTGCATCAGAGCGACTCCCCAAGCGACTGAACCAATGCGCGGAACTGATCACCGCGATCAATATAATCCCGGAACATATCGAAGCTCGCGCAAGCGGGGGAGAACAGAACGCGATCTCCTTCCAGCGCAAGTTCCGTAGATTTTTCTACCGCCTCCGCCAGAGTTGCGGCACGGTAAACCGGAAGGTCGAAGCCGACAGCTTCGGCAATGCGATCCGCATCACACCCGATCAATACCACTGCGCGGCAACAGGCTCTGACCGGCGCAGCCAGATCAGAAAATTCAGCGCCTTTGCCCTCGCCACCTGCAATCAGCACTATTTTCCCGTCGCCTTCGGGGGCCAGACTTTCTATGGCCGCCACGGTGGCCCCGACATTCGTACCTTTGGAGTCGTTGATATAATCGACACCTTTAAGCCTGCATATGAACTCACACCGGTGCGGCAGACCGCTGAATTCCCGGGCGGCATTCACCATGGCGTCCATTGGAAGCCCGACTGCCCGACCTAATGCCAGTGCCGCCATCACGTTACTGAGGTTGTGCCAGCCCATCAGCTTCAGATCCGCGGCGTTCAGAAGGCTATCGAACCCGAAAGTCAGCCAAAGGCCCTGATCGTCTTCCCGGGTACTGAAGGTGTTCGGATTGACGCGATGGAATCCAAAACAGAGAAACCGTAAATTATCCCGCTCCATGGGCGTGCTCAGAGCATCGTCCAGATTCACAATGGCGTTCTGACAGCCACGGAAAATTCTCTGCTTGGCCTGAAAATAAGCCATCTTGTCCGGATAGCGATCCAGATGGTCATCACTGACGTTCAGTACCGTTGCCGCCAACGCATTCAGTTCTGCTGTGGTTTCCAGCTGGAAGCTGGAAAGTTCAAGTACATACAGCTCGGCACCACGGCCCAGCAAATCCAGAGCCGGAACTCCGATGTTTCCGCCGATCTCGACCTTGCGGCCTGCCGCCCGAGCCATCTCACCCAGCAGCGTAGTGACGGTGGTCTTGCCATTGGAACCGGTTATAGCCACAACCGGCGCATCGGCAGCCTCAGCGAACAGATCGATATCGCCCCGGATGCGCGCGCCCTGCCCAGCGGCATGGGCAATGGCGGGTTCAGCGATGCTGATACCCGGGCTTACGATCAGCTCATTGAAGCCGGCAAACAGCTCCTGATCAAACGGCCCCAGGTGAACAGGGATATCCGGCCACCCGGCACGCAGGTCATCCAGACACGGAGGCGCTTCGCGGCTGTCAGCCACCGCAATCTCACGCCCCTGTGCAGACAGATAGCGCACGCAGGCGAGCCCGGTTTTACCGAGCCCTACTACCAGTGTGCGACGATCTGACGTGATGACACTCATAATCGATCCTGTTTCCTATCGTATCTTCAGACTGGCCAGGCCAATCAGAACAAGAACGACGGTGATGACCCAGAAACGCACAATCACGCGCGGTTCAGGCCAGCCTTTGAGTTCAAAATGGTGGTGCAATGGCGCCATCCGGAAAATCCGGCGGCCGGTCAGCCGGAAGGAAGCCACCTGCAAAATTACAGACACTGTCTCCATCACGAACACACCGCCCATGATGAAAAGAATGATTTCCTGGCGCACGATCACCGCAACCACGCCCAGAGCTGCGCCTAAAGCAAGTGCTCCAACGTCACCCATGAATACCTGGGCGGGATAGGTGTTAAACCACAGAAAGCCGAGCCCGGCGCCAACGAGAGCTCCGCAGAAAACTATGAGCTCGCCGGTTCCAGGCAAATGCGGAATCAGCAAGTAGTTTGCAAACTGAACGTTGCCAGAAACGTAGGCAAAGATGCCCAGAGCACCGGCGACCATAACCGTAGGCATGATTGCCAGGCCATCCAGGCCGTCCGTCAGATTCACCGCATTGCTGCTGCCGACGATCACAAAATACGTCAGCAGAATGAAGAACACCGGCCCGAGAGTCAGCGAGACGTTTTTAACAAACGGCAGATACAGCGATGTTTCCTGGGGCAACACCGAACTGAAATACAGCACGATGGCTGCTGCGGCGCCAATCAGAGACTGCCAGAAATACTTCCAGCGCGCGGGCAACCCGCGAGGGTTACGCTCGACGACCTTACGGTAATCATCCACCCAGCCAATCGCACCAAACAACATGGTGACCAGTAAGGTCACCCAGATGTAGCGGTTACTCAAATCCGCCCATAGCAATGTGCTAATGCCTATAGCCACCAGAATCAGCGCGCCGCCCATGGTGGGAGTGCCTGCCTTGCTGAGGTGCGTCTGCGGCCCGTCATCCCGAATCGCCTGGCCAATCTGGTACTGGCTGAGTTTGCGGATCATCAGCGGCCCGATAACCAGAGAAATCAGCAACGCCGTCAATATCCCCAGAATCCCGCGCAGGGTCAGATACTGAAACACCGTCAGCGCTGAAAAATATTCTGATAAAACCCCTGTCAGCCAGAGCAGCATGCGTCATTCACCTTGTTTTTTATCCCTTCCACCACGAGATCCATGGCAGCGCTTCTTGACCCTTTCACCAGCACGGTCATCGGAGGCTCATTAGGGCAAACGAGGGCCTGTACGGCCTCTTCGTGTGTTTGATACATCTCGGTGGTTTCACCAAAGCCATCGGCATAGCCGTCGCAGCCGGGACCCACCGTCAGCAGACGGTCAATTCCGAGTTCGGAGGCAAAGGCTCCAACTTCTTTATGCAGTTCTAGGGCTGTTGGCCCGAGCTCGCCCATGGCGCCAAAAACAGCAACACGCTTACCCTGACGTTTTACCAGAACACTCAGCGCCGCTTTCATGGAGGCAGGGTTCGCGTTGTAACTGTCGTCAATGACCGATAACTCCCCCGGCAGGTTGACGACCTGCAAGCGACCGCGAACCGGCTGTACCTTGGCCAACCCTTCGGTAATGGCCACATCCGTTGCTCCCAGCTCGCGAGCCGCCGCAATAGCAAGCAGGGTATTGGTTACGTTGTGCTCGCCTTCCAGCGGCAGCGTTAATGTACAAGACCACTCTTCCGGCCCTGCAATCACAATCTCGGGCTTTTGGGTTTGCGACTGTTTTATAACAGCGCTGTAGTCGGCCTCAGGGTGGCCGCAACGGCTGACACTGACAACCCTGCGGTTGCCGGCACGGGCAAGCCACTGACCAAACGCTGGATCGTCCCGGTTCAGAACCACCAGGCCGCCCTCGGCAACGCCTTCAATGATTTCGCCCTTGGCCTGCACAATATTTTCGTAGCTGCCAAAGCCTTCCAGGTGCGCCTGGCCCGCATTTGTGAGAATCACTACCTGTGGGCGAGTGATCGCCACGGTATGTGCAATTTCACCAATCCCGCTGGCACCCAGTTCGATAACGCCATACCGGTGCACTGGTTTCAGGCCAAACAGGGTCAGTGGAACACCAATGTGATTGTTCAGATTGCCGCGGGTTGCCAGGGTGTCCCCCATACGAACCAGAATGGCGGCGGTCAGTTCTTTAACGGTGGTTTTGCCACTACTGCCAGTGATCGCAATCAGCTTCGCATCACTTTCGTTGCGATTGCCCGCCGCCAGACCGGCCAACGCATCAACGGTGTTGGCCACAACCAACTGCGGCATATCGGCGTTGCTGGCGAGCGTGCTATCAAAGGTGTCGACCACGACAGCACAGGCCCCGAACTTCATCGCGGACTGCAAAAACCGGTGGCCATCAAAATTTTCGCCACGCAGGGCAACAAACAGACCGCCCGGCTTCAGAGCACGCGTATCAGTCGAAACATCCGTAAACTCGACTGCGCCGAGCCCCTCGGATCCACAGGCTGCATTGGTAAATCCCACAGCCTCAGCCAGTGAAAAAGCGCGCATCATGCGGCACCTCCTTCGAGCTTCAGCATCCGGCGAACCTGAGCGGCATCACTAAAAGGAAGCTTCTGGCCGGCGATCTCCTGCCAGGACTCGTGACCTTTTCCCGCTATAAGAACAAGATCGTCGGGCGCAGCCATGTTGATAGCGAAGCAGATTGCCTCAGCCCTGTCGTGAATAACCGTTGCACAATCCGGGCGAGAGAAGCCCGTCAGAATATCCTGCACAATTCCCACTGGGCTTTCTGTCCGTGGGTTGTCATCCGTAACAATGATGACATCCGCGCCTTTCTCTGTTTCTTTCGCCATTTCCGGGCGCTTTCCACTGTCACGATCACCTCCACAACCGAATACACAAATCAACCGTCCAGCTACGTGCGGCCGCAATGCGGCCAAGGCATTCGCCAGGGCATCCGGGGTGTGGGCGTAATCAACTACGGCACGGACGCCATCGCCGCCACAAAAGCGCTCAAGCCTGCCGGGAGGGGGCGTCAGTTGCTTGACCGCCTGCTGAACCTGCTCTATAGAAACACCTAATGTCATAACCGTTGCAATTGCCGCAAGCACATTGCTGGCATTGAAGCTGCCCATAAGGGGCGCAGAGAAGTCGAAACTACCCCACTCACCATCGACGATTGCATCAAAGCCATATTCCGTAGGATGGAACTCTTTCAGCCACAGCTCTGTCTCGGATTCGTGCAGGCTGTAGCGAACGCGATCACACTTGCCTTCAAGCTTTTTGTATAACTGGCGACCGAAGGGATCATCAAAGTTGATCACCGAAAAGTGCACATCCTCACGCTCAAACAGCCGGGCTTTGGTGGCACCATAAGCTTCCATGGAACCGTGATAATCAAGGTGATCCCGCGTCAGATTGGTAAAAATGGCTGCGGTTATAGTCAGCCCGTCCACTCGGCCCTGATCCAAACCGTGGGATGACACTTCCATCGCTGCGGCACGTCCGCCCTTGGCGAGAATGCCCGCCAATGCACGGTTGATCTGAACGGCGTCCGGGGTGGTATGAGTCGCTTCTTGCAAAGCTCCCGGCATGCCGTAGCCCAGCGTACCCAGAACACCGCAGGGCGTTCCTGCCTGGCTTAGCAACTGGGCCACATAGTGGCTCACTGACGTTTTACCGTTGGTGCCGGTAACGCCTATTAGCCGGAGCCTGCGGGAAGGATGCTCGTAGAAACGGGCAGCAATTTTGCCCGTCAACTGGCGAAGCCCTGCAACCGGCACAATCAGCGCACCATGATGCTCCGAACACTCCAGCTCTGTGTCAGACTCCAGGAGCACAACCGTCGCACCGGCGGCTATGGCCTGATCCACGTAATGGTCCGCCGGCGTAGCCGTGCCCGCCAACGCGACAAACGCGTCACCAGCACTGATTTCACGGCTGTCGGTTTGCAGTCCGTGTATGGTGACGTCAAATACTGAGGGGACAGAAACAATGCCCTGCAACAAGGTGCTGAGAGATGTTATGCACATAGGCTTAACCCCTTTCCCCTGTTTTTTCGGCTTGCTGGCCCGTGGTGCCAACTTCCAACTCCGGCCTCACATTCAGGAGACGGAGCGCATTGCTCATCACCCGTGAAAAAACCGGTGCAGCCACTTCGCCGCCGTAGTATTCGCCAGACTGCGGCGCATCCACAGCCACAACCGTTACAATTCTGGGGTTATCGATTGGCGCCATCCCGGCAAAAATCGCCTTGTACTGGCTGTCCTCATAACCCTGAGCGCCCACCAGATGGACCGTTCCGGTCTTACCCCCGGCACTGTATAAACCGGGCTGGGCGCGCTTGCCGGTGCCCCTGGAAACTGCTTCTCCCAGCATGACGCGAACATCACTGGTCACCTGCTCGGACAGCACCCTTCGACCAACTGGCTTTTCATTCAACTTCATCAGGCTGAGCGGATACCGAATGCCTCCATTAGCAATCACCATATAGGCTTGCGCTAACTGAAGCGCATTCACACTCATCCCATAGCCATAGGAGAGCGTAGCCTCTTCTACTGGGCGCCATTTCGGTGGCGCTGGCAATACACCCACAGCCTCACCCGGAAATCCGATACCGGTTGGCTGACCAATGCCGAGTCGAGCATAGAGGTTGCGAATCGTATCGCCACCCAACTCAGTGGCAATCTTGCTGATACCAACGTTGCTGGATTTGACGATGATGTCGGTGAGACTGATGACCCCATAGTTCCGATGATCGCGAATCGTGAATCTTCCAAACCTCCGATAGCCAGGTGATGTATCAATCGATGTATTGGTGGAATATTGTCCGGATTCAAGCGCCGCAGCCATGGCAATCGGCTTCATGGTTGAACCGGGTTCAAACAGATCAGTGATAGCCTTGTTACGAAGATTTTCCGGGGCAAGCTGGCTTCGGTCGTTGGGGTTATAAGACCCCTGATTGACCATCGCCAGCACCTCGCCGGTCTCAACATCCAGCATAACGAGCGTGCCGCCATGAGCGTCATGGGCAGTAACAACTGCTTTCAGCTCGCGATAAGCCAGGTATTGCAGGCGCAGATCTATGCTCAACTCAAGATTATGGCCGGGGCTGGCATCGCGGATAAGCGTAAGATCCTTGATGATCCGCCCGCGGTTATCCTTCAGCACACGTTTGCGGCCAGACTCCCCGGACAGCCAGTCGTTGTATGCCAACTCCATACCTTCCTGGCCACGCTCGTCAATATTGGTAAACCCGACAACATGAGCAGTAACCTCTCCCGCAGGGTAATAACGCCGGTACTCCTGGCGCGTATAAACACCGGGAATATCCAGTTCCATAGCTTTTGCAGCCAGCCCGGGCTGGACCTTTCGGCGGAGGTAAATGAATTCGCGACCAGCATAAGTTTCAAGGCGCTCACGCAACCTTGCCTCACTGATTTCCAGCACCCGCGCCAGGTTAGCCAGACGCGGCTCAGCGGGATCTATCTCTGAAGGGTTTGCCCAGAGTGTCTGCACCGGAGCACTCACGGCCAGCGGCTCGCCATAGCGATCAGTGACCACCCCACGGTGAGCATCGATTGCCTCTACGCGAATAGTGCGGACATCACCCTGCTTGCGCAGGAAATCGTTATCCACAACTTGCAGATCAACCAGGCGCCAGCCAAGAGCCAGCACTACCAACAGGAATACGCCCAGCACAGAGCCAAAGCGCCAGGCTTTCAGGCCTGCCGCCACTTTCTGGCTCAATGATCTTGCTGATTCCTGATTGGACAATCAGATCACCCTGAGACTGTTGTAACCGTGAATTACCGGGATGCTAAAGGCGACATCAGAGGCACCAGGACAATATCCTGACGCCCCGGAACCACCATACTGAACCGCTCTGCCGCAAGTTTTTCCACGCGACCGTGAGCTCCCAAAGCGCTCTGTTCCAGAAGCAACTGGCTCCATTCCGCCTGAAAACGATCGCGCTCGACCTGAAGCTGGGACAGCGTGTTAAACAGTCCACGGTTCTCGTGGGCGCTGACAACAACACCTATAGATGAACCTACAAGCAGCACTGCAAGGGCCAGTGATACCAGAACCCTTTTCTGCCGCAGGGCATCAAAAACACGTCGCGAAATCCGGACGGCAGCAACAACGCCCTCGCGAACCTTTTCTTTATTCAGCTTGGCCTGCTTTACCGCCGGCTCTATGGCTACCGCGCCCATAATTACGCGCTCCCCTGGGATTTCTGTTTGTTGTCGATGCGCTCCAGAACCCGCATAACAGCGCTGCGGGCACGAACATTCTCACTGACCTCGCCGGCACCGGCCTTGCTGGCCTTGCCAATCAACCTGAAGTCCGAAGCCTCCTGATCCGCCGTCACCGGTATGCCTTTGGGCAACCTGGGGCCGCGAGCAAGGTCTCGCATAAAACGCTTGACCAGCCGGTCTTCCAGCGAATGAAAGCTGATAACAACCAGACGCCCGCCAGGCGCCAGTCGATCTACTGCTGCCTGCAGCCCAGCTTCCAGATCTTCCAGTTCGCGGTTAATAAAAATTCGAACTGCCTGAAAAGTGCGGGTTGCCGGGTGCTTGTGTTTCTCTTTTTTCGGTACCGCTTCGCTCACCAACGCGGCCAGCTGAAGCGTGGTTTCAATCGGCGCCTCTTTGCGATGCTCAACAACCAGGCGGGCGATGCGACGGGAAAACCGTTCTTCTCCGTAGCGCCAGATAACATCCGCGATCTCACGCTCGTCCGCACTTGCCAGCCACTCAGCCGCACTCGGCGACTGCAACGGATTCATTCGCATATCAAGCGGGCCCTCACGCATAAAGCTGAAACCTCTCGATGCATCATCAAGCTGTGGCGAAGACACACCCAGATCCATCAGCACGCCATCAACCTGCCCCCAGCCAGCGTCAGATACCGCGCGGCCGAGCTCAGAAAATGAACCATGGAAATATCCGAATCGGGAATCATCCGCTGCAAGCAGCTCAGCCACAGTGATAGCCTCTGGGTCCTTGTCGATACCCAGCAACTGGCCAGACGTGCCCAGGCGCCCGAGAATGAGCTGACTATGACCACCGCGACCAAACGTGGCATCCACATAGTTGCCATCGGGGTCGCTGACCAGATAGTCGACCGCCGAATCCAGAAGGACCGAGCGATGCGAAAACTCTGCTCCGACCTCCTGACTGCGATCAGAGGTCATAGGGAAAGCGCCTCCATCTCGGGCGGCATATCTTCATCACCGGAAGATTCATCAAGCCACGCAAACCAGCGTTCCTCACTCCACAACTCCAGTTTCTTGCCCTGACCGATGAGCATCAGCTTTTTCTCAAGATATGCATAACTGCGCAATGTGGGCGGCACCAGAATGCGTCCAGCAGAATCCATCTCCATGGGCGCAGCGTTACCAAGCAGCAGCCTCTGGAGGCGTCGCGCAGCCTTATTCATGTTGGGAAGCGCCTCGATTTTAGGGCGGAGAATTTCCCACTCCGGCTCCGGGTAAACCAGCAGACACCGCTCTTCATCGGCATTCGCCGTCAATACAATGCGGCCACCACAAGCCTGCGCGAGGCTTTCGCGCACCTTGGTGGGGATCGCCAAGCGACCCTTTGCATCCATATTGATGGCATGACTGCCGAGAAAATTGCTCATTTACACTGTCTCTGGGGACCTGAAAACCACAAATAACCACTAGAAACCACTTTTTCCCACTTGTGCACACTATAGAAACACGCAATTCACAATGCAAGCGCCGCAAACAGCGGCCCTCTTGGGAAAGTTCCTTTTATGACAACAGGTTACGGGCATTGACGTGAGGGGAATGTAACATTACGGAAAAGAAAAGAAGGAAAATCAAACACCTGCAAAAGTGTTTGAAGAAGACAAGTGAGGTTTAAGATTTTTTGGCTATAAGAAGCGCGCCATGAGAATGAACGCGCTTCACAAGCTAAGAAGGGAAAAAGGCGAGCTCGCCGATAAGCCGGGTTCTGTCGTGGACAGTCATTCATCTAGGGCCTGCGTCACCACAGGCCTCAAGCAACCTACCCGAGTCCAGCGCGGGCCACGCCATAGGACTCCTATTTGGTCTTGCTCCAGGTGGGGTTTACCATCGCCGTGGACTGTTGCCAGCCACGCGGTGCGCTCTTACCGCACCGTTTCACCCTTACCGGCGCCCGTGAACTGATCACGAGCACTTAGGCGGTCTGCTTTCTGTTGCACTTTCCGTCGGCTCACGCCGCCCAGGAGTTACCTGGCACCTTGCCCTGCGGAGCCCGGACTTTCCTCCCCCGGTAAACCGGCGGCGACTGTCTGGCGAGCTCGGGCGAGACAATACTCCTGCACCACGCACCATGCAAGAAAAAGCGCCGACCAGGGGTCAGACGTCCTTGAGCTCCAGCGCACGCTGATACAGTTCGTTTTTACCCAGCCCGGTCAAACCAGAGGCAATCTTCGCCACTTTCTTGACCGGTAGCTCGGCTATCAACAGACTCAGCAACTGGTCCACATCAAGCGCACCAGCCATCAAACCACTTTCGGCCTTGTCGGCGCCCCGCACCATAACAACGAACTCGCCACGGCTGCCGTGAGGGTCGTCTGTCAGTGCGGAGAGCACTTGGGCCGCCTCACCTGAGTAGAAGGTCTCGAAGGTTTTGGTAATCTCCCGGCCAAGCACAATCTCGCGGTGTGCTCCCATTACTTCCATTATGTCCGACACGGTGTCCAGTATCCTGTGAGGTGACTCATAGAAGACCAGCGTTGATATCTCCTTTCGGAGTTCATCCAGAGCTGTGCGCCGGCCAGTGCGCTTTGCAGGCAGAAAACCGACAAACAGAAAGCGATCAGTGGGCAGCCCCGCCGCACTCAATGCAGCAACCAGTGCGCATGGCCCGGGAATCGGGCTTACCCGCACCCCTTCAGCCCTCGCCTCACGAACTAACACATAGCCCGGATCAGAGATCAACGGCGTACCTGCGTCTGAAATCAACGCAACATCAGCGCCCGCCAACAACTGATCCAGTATGCTCTTAACCCTGCCGCGCTCATTGTGATCATGTAATGCAATCAAGGGCTTGTTAATACCAAGATGCTGAAGCAGGCGCCCGCTATGGCGAGTATCCTCTGCGGCAATGACCGCCACCTCCGAAAGCACTTTGGCTGCGCGCGAAGAAAGATCCTCCAGATTGCCAATGGGCGTAGCGACGATATAGAGGGTTCCACCGCTATCACTCGGCTTTAATGTCTGCATGGCTGACTGATCCGATTCAGAATTCAAAATGTGTGCCTCGCGCGCAGGGACGACGTCACCATGACACCTGCGTCATGTGAATTGGCCCGGGAGCTGTTAAACTTGCCACCATCAGATCGGCGCCACAAGCCCAAAACTCCGGAATCTATAGAGCTTGCCATGACTAAGAACCGTATTAACCATACCGCCCTGGCCGGTATATTTACCATCAGCCTGTTATTTGCCGGTTGCGCCGGTGTCGACCTGGAGTCGCACATAGCCCAATCCCCCTCCCAGGCTCTCGAGCTTGCCGCAAAAGAACGCAACACTGAAACGGCGCAGCGATACCTGCTGAAGGTCGCAAGCCGGTTCCAGGAGCGCGGCGAACACCGGGCGGCCCGCACATTACTGCAGAGCACTCAACTGGCGCAACCTGCACCGCCACTACAGGCACAAAAGCAGCTACTCGCCATGGCAAGCGCGGTGGCGCTCGAAGACCGGGAGTGGGCCGGCATTATTGCCAAGACACTCTCACCGGACAATTTCAGGAGCTACAACTCAGACCTTGTGAACCGGGCCGCAAGTCTTCAGGCCGAAACCTATGCGCTTGTAGGCGACCGCCTATCAGCTGCCATGACTCTAATGCTTCTTTCACAGACAGATGGCAAGGTTAACCCGCAACAGATCCACGACCAGATCTGGACATTCCTGAAAGCCGTTCCGGACCAGCAACTCGCTGCCGCAGGCGAAAGCAGCATCGGTTTTGAGACCGAGGGATGGTTTGAGCTCGCCGCAAGGGTGCGCGCTCCTGGGCTGAGCATTGATGATCAGGGCCGAGCTATTCGTCGCTGGCAAAATAACTGGCCCGGCCATCCAGCCGCGCAGATACTGCCATCGGAACTGCAGCTTATTGCCAACCTGGCTGAGAACCGACCTGAAAAAATTGTCCTGGCACTGCCTCTTCAAGGGCCTCTGGCCAGCGCCGGCAAGGCTATCAGGGACGGATTTCTGGCCGCCTACTACCAGGACGACTCAGCCGACCGCAGCAAAACCGACATCCGCATTGTGGACACCTCAAATCAACCATTTGATGAGTTGTATAAGGAACTGGCCGCTCAAGATATCGATCTGATTATAGGCCCTCTTGAGAAGGATGCACTGGCAAGCCTTACCAGCATGAGAACTCTTCCAGTCCCTGCCCTCGGGCTCAATTATCTGGCTGCCGACAAGAAGGCGCCAGACGGCCTCTACCAGTTTGGACTCTCAGCAGAGGACGAAGCCCGACAGATCGCGGACAGACTCTCGGAGGAGAATATTAATCAGGTTCTGGCGCTCATCCCCCAGGGTGAATGGGGCGATCGAGTAGAGGCTGCGCTGCTGAAACGTATGCAGCACAATGGCGCAGTTGCACTGGATATCGAGCGATTCTTCCGCGAAGACAACCTGCGTGCAGTTACTGCAGACTTGCTGGGCATTACCGTATCCCGGGATCGGGCTATTCAGGTAGAACGTACCATTGGTCTCAATGTGGAGTTCGAACCGCGGCGGCGCCAGGATGCTGAAGCAATCGTTATGGTGGCCGAGCCCGCAGTCGCACGCCAGTTCAAGCCGCTGTTTGCGTTTTACTTTGGAGGCGACCTGCCCGTCTACTCGCCTTCCATCATTTACGAAGGCTCACCGGACCCCGCCCGGGATCGCGACCTCAACCAGGTTATTTTTACCGACATTCCCTGGGTACTCGACAGCAAGAACCCATTGCGTGAAGAAGCCACCAGAGCCTTGCCCGACACTTATGGTCAGCTTGGCAGACTCTTTGCCATGGGTGCGGACGCATGGCAGCTGAGCAAACGTCTGCCTCTGCTACGTCAGGTTCAAACCGCCGTAGTCGATGGCCAGACAGGTAAACTGACCATGACCCGCGAAGGCAGCATCCATCGAAATCAGCTTTGGGCACAATTCCGCAGCGGAACGCCCGACCTGCTAACGAAGCCAGCCGACCCTGGCGCTGAAGCGGACAAGCGCCCGCAGGCGCTAACTAACTGACACCACCTCGCAAAAGGACAGGCAAGCGCCATGGAAGGCCGCAAAGCTATCGGAGCACATTTTGAAGGAGTCGCAGCAAGGTATCTCACCTCTCGCGGCGTGCATATCCGGGAACGCAATGTTTACAACCGCGGCGGTGAAATTGATCTGATAGGCCAGGACAACGACACTCTCGTCTTCTTTGAGGTGCGCTACCGGGGCAGTGGCAGTCTCGTCGATCCGGCAGGCTCCATTTCTTATCCAAAACGACAGCGGCTATTGAAGGCCGCTTCGTTTTATCTGCACCGACACAACCTTTGGAACGCACTCAGCCGGATAGACGTAGTGGCAATCAGCCCGGGAACCGTTAAAAAATACCGGGTACAATGGATCAAAAATGCAATCCAGGCGGATGTATAAATTCTGATGAGCGAAACGGAAAACTTGATCAACCAGTTGTTTGCGAGCCACATGGAACATACTGCTCAAGCAGCCAGCACCGTAGGACCTGCTATCGAGCAGGCAGCAGACGCTTTTGTAAACGCCCTTCTCAATGACGGGAAGATTGTTACCTGCGCCAACGGTAACGCCAACGTAATAGCCCAGTATTTCTGTACGGCATTCCTGAATCGCTTTGAACAGGATCGGCCTGCACTGCCGGCGATCAATCTGGGAGCCGACGCGACCACCTACTCGGCCATTTGCCGGGATAACCGATTCAACGATACTTTCTCCCGCCAGGTTAAAGCCATCGGCAAGCCCGGCGACCTATTATTCGTGATTGTTGACGACGGTCACAAAGCGAATCTCATTCAGGCTATTCAGGCAGCCCATGACAGGGAAATGAACGTGGTGGTACTGAGCGCGAGGGAGAAGTCTGATATCACCTCCCTGATGCACTCTGAAGACCACGAGATCGCTCTGAACGACCTCTCACCAACAGAGGCATCGCCCCTGCTGCTGCTGGTAATCAATGCCCTGTGCTCACTGGTAGATGGAAAACTGTTTGGAGGCTGACAAAAAAGCCGGCATCTGCCGGCTTTTTTGTCAGAACAACGATTGGCTACAACTTATTTAACGACCTTGAGAGTCGGCCGGCCCGATGGGCGCTCTTCCTGACCTCCGGACTGCCCGGCCCCTTCCCGATCATTAGTGCCGTCAGGATCCGGGGATCCGGGCTCACTGCCAAACACCATACCTTCACCGTTTTCCTTGGCGTAGATAGCCATCACTGCCTGAAGCGGAATAAAGACCTGCATCGGTACACCACCGAAGCGGGCGCTGAACTCCAGCGCACCGTTACCCACTACCAGACTGCGCACTGCACCAGGACTGACATTCAGAACGATCTGTCCGTTCGCGACATGCGCATTAGGCACTTGAACGCCCTGAACGCTCGCGTCCACCACTATATAAGGCGTGCAGTCGTTATCCAGTATCCACTCATTAAATGCCCGTACCAGATACGGACGACTGGACGTCATGGTGATCTTGTTATCAGACACAGCTACCCTCCTGTTCCGTAAAGCGGAACCCCGCCAAATCAGCTACGGATATCTTCTTCGAGATCAGAGAGGCTCGCTTTGAAACCTTCGCGGCCAAAAATGCTCTCCATATACTTATGCAGCGGCTTGGCCTGCTTCTCGTTGAGCTCTATGCCCAGTAACGGCAAGCGCCAGAGGATAGGTGCAATACAGCAATCCACAATGGTGAATTCCTCAGAGAGGAAAAACGGCATTTCAGCAAACAACGGCGCTGTTGCGAGCAGGCTTTCGCGCAACTCTTTACGAGCGGTCTCTGACGCCTTGACGTTTGGCTGGTTCAGAATCTGATCCACCAAACCACACCAGTCCTTCTGGATCCGATGGATCATCAGCCGGCTGTTGGCGCGGGCAACCGGATAAACCGGTAACAACGGCGGGTGTGGAAAGCGCTCATCAAGATATTCCATCATGATGTTAGGCTCATACAGAACCAAGTCACGGTCCACCAGAGTCGGCAGGGCGTTATACGGATTCAGATCAGCCAGCTCGGCTGGTGGATTGTCCGGGTCAACATCAACGACATCAACGGTAACACCCTTCTCTGCCAACACAATGCGCACCCTGTGGCTATAGTGGCTGGTCGGATCCGAGAAAAACGTCATCGATGACCGCTTGGTCACAACGCCCATAGAACTACCTCACGAGTAAACAAACCGAAATGGTCCTGAAAAACGCAAAATTCCAGCGGGCCGGTTAACGCCCGCTGGAACTCAGGGAACGAGATTATACCCTATTTTTCAGTGCACGTCCTTCCAGTACTCACGATTGAGCAGGTACGCGAAGACAAAGAAAATAGCCACAAAGATCAATACGAAAATCCCGAGGCGCTCACGCTCCACCTTGATAGGATCCGCCATATAAGACATGAAGTTGGTCAGGTCATACATGGCACTATCAAACTCGGCGCCGGACATACTGCCTTCCGTCGCATACTCTGGGCAGGCGCTCGAGTTATTGACATTGCCACTCAGCGGCTCAACGCTCGCCTTTTTACCTATGTTGGGTTCAACTGCACACAGCCCCTGAAGGCCAACCAACACGTGCGGCATGCCCACCGCAGGGAACACGACATTATTCACGCCGAGCGGACGCGTCTCATCCTTGTAGAAACCACGCAGATACGAATAAACCCAGGCTTCACCACGCAGGCGACTTTCCAACGTAAGGTCCGGTGGCGGAGCACCAAACCAGTCCGCTGCCATATCCTTGTTCATGGAATTCTTCATCAGCTCGCCAATTTGGGCGCCGGTGAAGATAAGGTTCTCCTCGTATAGATCAACAGGGATCTCAAGATCGTCAGCAACCCGCTTGTAACGGGCATACTCCATGGAGTGGCACCCCATGCAGTAGTTGGTGAACATAGCAGCACCACGCTGAAGAGATGCCTTGTCTGTGTGGTCCGTCTCGATGTGATCAAGCGGAACGCCAGCACCGGCTGCCAGTCCAAGAACTGGCAGGAATGCGATGAAAAGACCAAAAATCAGCTTTCTCATTATCCTGTCACCCTCTCTGGTACTGGCTTGGTTTTCTCCATGCGCGTATAGAACGGCATCAGAATGAAGTAGAGGAAATAAACGGCCGTCAGAATCTGGGCAGCAGTGGTACGACCTTCGGTAGTAGGTACAAGACCAAGATAGCCGAGAATAACGAAGCTTACCGCAAACAGAGCCAGTGCAATCTTGCTCAGCCATCCTTTATAACGGATGGAGCGCACCGGGCTTCTGTCGAGCCAGGGCAAAACAAACAGAATTGCAATGGCACCGCCCATGACAACCACACCCCAGAATTTCGCCGGCAAACCGAAGATATCGATCGTAACCGCACGCAACATGGCGTAGAAAGGCGTGAAGTACCAGACAGGCGCAATGTGCGCAGGCGTCTTCAGCGCGTTCGCAGGTTCAAAGTTCGGCGCCTCAAGAAATAGCCCGCCCATCTCAGGGAAGAAGAACACCACAATAAAGAAGATAAAGAAGAATACCGCCACGCCCACGAGATCGTGCACGGAGTAGTATGGATGGAACGGGATACCGTCTTTGGGAATTCCGTTTTCATCCTTGTTCTTCTTGATATCGATACCGTCCGGGTTGTTGGAGCCCACTTCATGCAAAGCAAGAATATGCAGAACCACAAGACCAAGCAGAACAATGGGCAAAGCAACCACGTGCAGCGCAAAGAATCGGTTCAAGGTAATACCAGAGATCAGGTAATCACCACGGATCCACAGAGACAGATCTTCGCCAATAACCGGTATGGCGCCAAACAGGTTCACGATGACCTGTGCACCCCAGTAGGACATCTGCCCCCAAGGCAGCAAGTAGCCCATGAAAGCTTCTGCCATCAGCACCAGATAAATCAGCATGCCAAACAACCAGATCAGCTCGCGGGGCTTCTGATAGGAACCGTACATAAGACCACGGAACATGTGGAGATAAACCACAATGAAGAAGGCAGACGCACCCGTAGAGTGCAGATAGCGCAAGAGCCACCCCCACTGCACATCGCGCATGATGTACTCAACGGAAGCGAACGCTCCCTCACCTGTCGGGTTATAGCTCATGGTAAGCCAAATACCGGTCACCAATTGATTGACCAGCACAAGCATCGCCAGAGATCCGAAAAAATACCAGACGTTGAAGTTTTTCGGCGCGTAATATTTTGCCAGGTGCTTATTCCAGGCATCAACAACTGGCAGACGCTCGTCTACCCAATTAAGAAGCTTCTGCATTACGCTGCCTCCGGATCAAGACCAATCGTGAGAGTCACGTCATCGTCATAGCGATAAGGCGGAACCTGCAGGTTCAGCGGAGCAGGCTGCGATTTGTATACCCGTCCGGCCAAATCATACCGGGAACCATGGCAAGGGCAGAACAAGCCACCAAGCCACTCCTCACCCAGGTCTGCCGGCGCTACTTCCGGGCGATAGGTAGGCACGCAGCCCAGATGCGTGCACAAACCGACAAGAACAGCCATCTCGGGCTTCAGCGACCGTAGTATGCCGTCAATGTATGCCGGCTGCTGCGGGGCTTCAGACTGAGGATCGCTCACCTTGTCGTTGAGCTTTTCTACGCTGCTCTGCATTTCTTCTGTGCGGCGGATGAGCCAGACCGGCATACCCCGCCATGAAATGGTGACCTGCTGACCCGGTTCAATCTTACTGATATTGACGGTTACCGGCGCACCAGCTGCCTCCGCTTTGGCACTGGGATTCCAGGATGCCACGAAAGGAACTGCCGCACCGACGACGCCGACTCCACCTACCGCAGCCGTAGCGCCGATAAGAAACCGGCGTCGACCTTGGCTCACGTCGCCATTATTCATTATGGTTTTCTCCCATCAGGCGATGTCACAGCCCGCAAGAAAGCCGACAGTGAGCATCGAAAAGGACTTCACAATCCAAAAATATAAGCGCTCAAATGGTAATGAAATTACCACGTGCTTACAAGTCGCAAAGCCGCCACCAGAGCCTCTTCTCTGCTCCAGATCAATTTGGCTGTCATTGACCCGGAAACAAAAAAACCCGACCAAAATAGCCGGGTTTTCCTGAGATCTGCTCCAGCGAAACTTAACGCTTGGAGTACTGAGGACGCTTACGCGCCTTGCGCAGACCAACTTTCTTACGCTCAACTTCACGAGCATCACGAGTTACATAACCCGCTTTACGCATCGCCGGACGCAGTGTTTCGTCATAATCCATCAGAGCGCGGGTCAGACCGTGGCGAATAGCACCGGCCTGGCCACTGATACCACCACCCTTGACGGTGACGTTGATATCAAAGCGATCTGCAGATTCTGCAACAACCAGAGGTTGACGCACGATCATACGCAGAGTCTCACGACCGAAGAACTCTTCGATAGTGCGACCATTGATAGAGATATTACCGCTTCCCGGCTTGATAAACACCCGAGCCGTGGACGTTTTGCGGCGACCAGTACCGTAATTTTGTGCTACAGACATATCCGCCTTCCGTTAAATGTCGAGTTCTTTGGGCTGCTGGGCTGCATGAGGATGCTCAGCGCCTGCATAGATTTTCAGCTTCATGAACATGGCGCGACCAAGCGGACCCTTCGGAAGCATGCCTTTCACAGACTTCTGAATAACCTGCTCGGGCGCCTTGTCGACCAGCTTCTCGAAGCTGATAGATTTGATCCCACCCGGAAAGCCGGTATGACTGTAGTACATCTTGTCAGATGCCTTGTTGCCGGTAACCCGCACCTGGCCCGCATTGATCACAACAATGTAATCGCCAGTGTCTACATGAGGGGTATACTCAGGCTTATGCTTGCCCCGCAGACGACGGGCGATTTCGGTTGACAGACGACCCAGCGTCTTGCCGGCTGCGTCTACAACGTACCAGTCACGTTTTACGGTTTCTGGTTTCGCACTCAGAGTCTTCATTAATTCCGCCTTGAACGCTATAAAAAGAAACGTTAAAAACCGCCACCGGAAAATGTAATACACCCGGAGGAGGTTCTGTACCTGTAGTTTGATCGGCAGTGACACTATTCGGGGCTGAGGTAGTGGCATTGCCTTGAAAAGCCAGGTGGCGAAGTATACTCGAACGATTATTGAAATCCAACCCTGCTCTGAACAGTTTTATGGTTCGCTTACTGCCATAATGCCTGGCCATATAGCATTGCCGTATTGGCAAACAATACAGAAGCCAGATATTCCGGTTGCTCACCACGGATCTCGGCAAGGCATTCAAGAATACTGTGCAGATAAACCGGTGAATTATCGCCCGCGGCAACACCTTCCGGCGCCATATCTGGCGCATCGGTTTCAAGCACCAGAGATTCCAGAGGCAGGCGTGCAACTGTCTCCCGGGTTTTGCGGGCTCGAGGATGCGTAATTACCCCACCCACTCCGATAAAGCATCCTTGGTCGACCAGCTTTTTTGCCTGCTGATAGCTGCCGGAAAAACCGTGTAGCAGGGCCCTCCCGCTCCAGTTCCTGCGCCTCAGGGTGGCGTGAACCTCATCGTGGGTCTTCACCGAGTGGATAACCAGCGGAAAGCCCAGCTTCGATGCCAGCTCAACCTGTGCTTCAAACCAGGGAAACTGTGCCCCCGTATCACCATGCAACCGATCCAGCCCACATTCACCAACGGCTATGCAGCTCTCAGGCCGTGAGCGCAGGAGCTGCTCCATAGCCTCCAGGTCCCCGGCGGAGTGTTCGCTAACGAACCACGGATGAATGCCAAGACAGTAAAACAGGCCTGAGTGCGCCAGAGCCGTATCCCGGACACGCTCCCAGTCTGGGCGGCGTACACCGGGAATAACCAGCCCGACAACGCCATTTTTTGAAGCTGCCCCGAGCTCGCTGGCCCGGATCCCATCAAACCGGGGAAAGTCAAAGTGACAATGGGCATCAACCAGTTTCAAAGCCACCTCCACCCGCTAATGGATCAATGTTCCCGGGTTTTGTGGAACTCCACGTCGGGATAACGCTCCTGAGCAAGATTCAGGTTTACCATGGTTGGTGCGATATATGCGAGCCGGTCACCACCGTCGAGCGCGAGATTGTCATTGTTCTTGCGCTGGAACTCATCCAGCTTACGATCATCTGAGCAGGTTACCCAGCGTGCAGTGGCGACATTGATAGGCTCATAAACAGCCTCAACCTTGTATTCAGTTTTGAGACGGCTCACGACCACGTCAAACTGCAGCACACCAACTGCACCGACGATCAGATCGTTGTTGCGCAGTGGCCGGAAGACCTGGACGGCACCCTCCTCCGAGAGCTGAATCAGCCCCTTCTGGAGTTGCTTCGCTTTCAGCGGATCCTTCAGCCGGATACGACGGAACAACTCAGGCGCGAAATTGGGGATACCGGTAAACTTCATGTCTTCGCCGGCGGTAAACGTATCCCCCAGCTGGATCGTGCCGTGGTTATGCAGACCAATGATATCGCCGGCATAGGCTTCCTCAGCGTGCGCACGATCACCTGCCATAAAAGTCAACGCGTCGGAAAAGCGCACTTCCTTGCCGATCCGCACATGACGGGCCTTCATGCCCGGGCTGTATTTACCCGACACGATGCGCATAAACGCAACCCTGTCCCGGTGCTGAGGATCCATATTGGCCTGAATTTTAAAAACAAAGCCGGTGAAGGCTTCATCATCCGGCTGCACCGGCCTCTGGTCTGTTTCCCGAGGCTGAGGCGCAGGGGCCCAGTCAACAAGTCCATCCAGCATATGGTCCACACCAAAGTTGCCTAACGCAGTACCAAAAAACACCGGAGTAAGTTCACCGGCCAGAAATGCTTCAAGATTGAACTCGTGGGAAGCGCCCTTTACCAGTTCCACTTCATCCCGCAACTCAGCCGCGTAAGTGCCAATCGCCGTATCGAGCTCCGGATTATCCAGCCCACTGATTACCCGGACCGCCTGAATAGCGTGGCCCTGCCCGCTCTGGTAAAGAGTCACCTCGTCACGGAGCAGGTGGTAGACACCTTTAAAGTTTTTACCCATACCGATAGGCCAGGTAATGGGTGCGCAGGCAATTTTCAGAACATCTTCCACTTCATCCATAAGCTCTACCGGATCACGAGTATCGCGGTCCAGCTTGTTCATGAAGGTCAGAATAGGTGTGTCTCTTAGACGGGTCACTTCCATCAGTTTGATGGTACGGGCTTCAACACCTTTGGCGCTGTCAATAACCATCAAACAAGAGTCTACTGCCGTCAGGGTGCGGTAAGTGTCCTCTGAGAAATCCTCATGGCCAGGAGTATCCAGCAGGTTCACCAACTTGCCACCGTAAGGAAACTGCATCACGGATGTAGTTACCGAGATACCCCGCTCCTTTTCCATTTCCATCCAGTCGGATTTTGCGTGCTGACCGGACTTCTTACCCTTGACCGTGCCCGCCCTCTGTATAGCGTGCCCGAATAAAAGGACTTTTTCGGTAATCGTGGTTTTACCAGCGTCCGGGTGAGAGATAATCGCAAAGGTGCGGCGTTTCGCCACTTCCTGGGAAAGGTGAGCCATAGTAGAAAAGCAACCTGCGTCAGATGTTCGTAAAAGGCAGCCATTATAAGGGCTAAGGGGTGATTACGCGAACAGAAGCAACAACCGTCAGGGCTGCAATAACAACGCCATTACCCGAGCATCTTCCCACCCTGAAGCGGCAGGATAGTATCGGGGGCGCCGCCCTATTTCCTCAAAACCTTCATTGCGATAGAGCTTGCTCGCTACGTTGTTGCTCAGCCTTACTTCCAGAATAACCTGATTCATGCACTCGCGGGCTGCTTCTGCAAGAAGATGGCGCAACAGGAGCCGCCCAGCTCCCCGACCACGAAACCCGGGGTGAACACAGAGATTCAGGAGATGGACCTCGTCAAGCACATAGGACACTACAACGTAACCGGCTAACGAACCATTCTGGCAAACACCCCACAAGCGATAGTCCGGTTTGAAGCAGTCCAGAAATATCCCTTCCGACCAGGGATGAGAGTATCCCTGGAGCTCTATATTCAGTATTTCGGAAAGATCCCCGGGCTCCAAAGGACGTATAGTCAGCTCCAGGCCAGGGGCGCCAAGGTATGAATCTTCCCTTCTGTGCATCAGGTTTTGACCAACGGTTTCAGCTGCTGCCACAAGGAACGCTTGGAGCCCGGGTTACTGGCAAGCTCCGCCAGAGAATACTCAAACTGAATATCGGGGAAACGCTCAAGCGCCTCCGCCAACCAGCCTTCACTTCCCGCATCCACATCGGCACCACTGACACTGCCCAGAACAATCACCTTTTTGCCGGCCACACCAGGCAGAACATGCTTCATAACGGACAGCAGGTCAGCAATCGATCCTCCTGCCGCAAGGCGATTGTTGAAAACCGGCCACTGAATCCATTCTGCAGGCTTCGACGGCTCTTCTCCGAGACTCCTCAGTATGTTTACAGCAAGAGCCTCCTGCAGTCGAAGGCTCGCTTCTTTGGAGATGCTTGCTATCAGGACGTAACGCTCACCGGAAAATACGCCCATGTTCAGGCTAAGCGCCTTATCTGCCTGTATCTGAGGCACCTGCATTTGCACGGCACCGTCTTGTGAATTATCGGAAGGCAAGTCTGGAGCTGCCGGCGACTTCTGGACTGGCGGCTCCTTACCCGCAGCCACCCCTTCTTTTTGCTCCATCAACGCCTGGAGACTGGCAATGCGTTGCACTGCACGTTGATTGGAACCGGATGAAATGGAAGCAGGCTTGGGCCCGGCGACTTTTGCGGGCGCTACAGCACCCTGGGCCCGACTCGACATTAACGGTTGCGCTGGCTCATCCGGCGTCGGGAACTGAAATTCCGGGCTGGGTGCGGCACCCGGCAAGGGTTCGCGGGCATACCACAAACGAATGCCCGCAACACCGAGATAGAACTGCCTCTGAGCTTCAGTATGGATCATTCAAACGACCTGCTGATCCCGTGCGGTTTGCACGCTCCGCGTCACGTCAAACATCCGCCACCTGAGGGTGCTGCCGGATACCGACGCGGCTAATCAGGTTAAGGGCTTCGATATAAGCTTTGGCTGACGCAATTATGATATCTGTATCCGCGCCCACTCCATTTACGATTCGGCCACCACGCTCCAGCCGGACAGTGACCTCGCCTTGAGCATCAGTGCCGCTGGTAATGTTATTGACTGAGTAGAGTTGCAGGTTACAGCCAGAATCAACAAGAGACTCAATGGCCTTGAATGTTGCATCTACCGGACCACTTCCTTCCGCATCGACTTTGTGTTCTTTTCCGTCCATCGTCAATGTCATGGTGGCCTTGGGTACCACGCCCGTTTCCGAGCAGACCTGAAGACAAACCAGCCCATAACGACCGTCTTCATCTTTCTGCCGGGTGTCGCTCGCAATGGCCTGCAGATCTTCATCAAAAATCTCATGCTTCAGATCAGCCAGCGCCTTGAAGCGGGTAAACGCTTCGTTAAGCTCTGTCTCGGTCTCAAACTGAATGCCCAGCTCAAGTAGTCGTGTACGAAATGCATTACGACCAGAGTGTTTACCTAGCACCAGGCTGTTGGTATGCCAGCCAACATCCTCCGCCCGCATGATCTCATAAGTCTCGCGATGCTTGAGCACGCCATCCTGGTGTATACCCGATTCATGGGCGAATGCGTTCGCGCCCACTATAGCTTTGTTGGGCTGCACCGGAAAACCGGTAATAGTGGAGACAAGGCGCGAAGCCGGGACAATATGGCGGGCATCTATCCGGGTATCAATGTTGAACAGATCCTGACGGGTACGAACGGCCATCACGATCTCTTCCAGAGAAGCATTACCGGCGCGCTCGCCCAGGCCGTTAATCGTGCACTCAACCTGACGGGCTCCCCGGGTTACGGCGGCAAGTGAGTTAGCGACCGCAAGCCCCAAGTCGTTATGACAATGTACGGAAAAAATGGCTTTGTCCGCATTGGGGATGCGATTAAGCAACTGATGAATGGTCTCAGCGAACTGCTCAGGAATGGCGTAGCCAACCGTATCTGGAATGTTGATCGTGTTGGCGCCGGCGTCAATCGCGGCCTCAATAATGCGGCAGAGAAAATCCAGTTCTGAGCGACCAGCATCCTCACAGGAGAACTCAACGTCATCGACATGGCTTCGGGAGCGCTTTACTGCCCGAACTGCCTGCTCAATCACCTCATCGGGCTGCATTTGCAGCTTGTGCTTCATGTGAATGGGCGAGGTGGCAATAAAGGTATGGATACGCCCGCGTTCGGCCGGGCGAATTGCCTCAGCGGCGCGGTCAATGTCTTTATCCAGGGCCCGTGCGAGGCTGCAAATCGTTGACTCTTTAATAGTCTCCGCAATGGACTTAATCGCTTCGAAGTCGCCCTGACTGGCGATTGCAAAGCCGGCCTCGATGACATCCACCCTCAGCTTCTCGAGAGCCTTGGCAATCCGAAGCTTCTCCGCCTTGTTCATGGTAGCGCCGGGGCTTTGTTCACCATCCCGGAGAGTCGTATCAAATATGACCAGGTGATCGTTGCCAGACATTGAGGTGCTCCGTATCGCATTTGGTTTTATAGCGAGAGTATATCACCGGGAAGTATAAGGAGCAGTGCTCCCCTACATGCTGAGGCAATTTTAAGGCATAAAAAAACCCCCAACGGCAGTCCGCTGGGGGTTTTCGGTATTAAGAGTCTGACGATGACCTACTCTCACATGGGCAATGCCACACTACCATCGGCGCAGGCCTGTTTCACTTCTGAGTTCGGGATGGGATCAGGTGGTTCCAAGCCGCTATAGTCGTCAGACAAAACGGTTGATCACTGGGGGATGAGACAGAACACTGGCTTTTCAAGGCCGTGATTTCGATTCTTTCGTTGCGATATCCGCAATTGTCTTGGGTGTTATATAGTCAAGCCGCACGAGCAATTAGTATCGGTTAGCTCAACGCCTCGCAGCGCTTACACACCCGACCTATCAACGTCCTGGTCTTGAAC